>NZ_JBEZDL010000008.1:0-352009 GCF_040648295.1 Amycolatopsis sp. NPDC049159 | reverse complement strand
GCCGCGACCTGCTCGTCAGCTGCGGCTGCGCCCTGCACCACTTCACGGTCGCCGCCGCGGCGATGGGCTGGGCGGCGCAGGTCCACCGGCTGCCCACGTGAAAGTGCGGCTCTGAGGCTTTTCTGAGATCTCCGGAGCAGGCTCGGCGCCGATCATGCGGTCGGTGCCGAGCTTCAGGAGGTCGTCGTGGCGGAGGAAGTGCTCGATTATCTGGTGGTCGGCGCCGGGCCGGCCGGGTTGCAGCTGGGGCAGCACCTCGGGCACGCCGGGCACCGCTACCTGGTGCTGGAGGCCGGGTCCGCGCCCGGGCACTTCTTCGAGACCTTCCCGCGGCACCGCACCCTCATCTCCATCAACAAGAAGCACACCGGGTACAGCGACCCCGAGCTGCGCATGCGGATGGACTGGAACTCCATCCTCGCTGACGGCGACGCCGACCCGGTCCTCTTCACGGACTACAGCGAAAAGCTCTTCCCGGACGCTCCCGACCTCCTGCGCTACCTGGCCGATTACGCCCGGAAGCACCAGGTGAACGTCCGCTACGACACCCGAGTGACGCGCATCCGCCGAGAAGCGGAAAGCGCTCTCTTCGTGCTCACCGCCGGTGACGAAGAGTTCCGCGCGCAGCGGCTCGTCATGGCCACCGGCGTCACCAAGCCCTACATCCCGCAGTTCCCCGGCGTCGAGCTGATCGACCAGTACGTCGACGTCAGCGTCGACCCGGCCGACTTCACCGACCAGCGGGTCCTGGTGCTCGGCAAGGGGAACTCCGCGTTCGAGACCGCCGACAACCTCATCGAGCAGGCCGCCGTCGTGCACGTCGGCGGGCCGCGACCGGTGAAACTGGCCTGGCGCACCCACTTCGTCGGGCACCTGCGCGCCTACAACGCGGGCATCCTCGACATGTACCAGCTGAAACTGCAGCACGCGATCCTCGACGGCGACGTGCGCGAGGTCCGCAAGGACGCCGACGGCTACCACGTCAAGTTCGCCTTCGCCCGCGCCGACGAGGTGATCAAGGAGATCCGCTACGACCGCGTGATCGGCTGCACCGGCTTCCGCTTCGACGCGGAACTGTTCGACGAGGACTGCCGCCCGGAGCTCACGATCAACGACCGCTTCCCCGCGCAGACGCCGGACTGGGAGTCGGTGAACGTGCCCGGCCTGTACTTCGCCGGCACGATCACGCAGGTCCGCGACTTCAAGAAGGCCACCAGCGCGTTCATCCACGGCTTCCGCTACGGCGCCCGCGCGCTGGCCAAGGTGCTGAACGAGCGCCACCACGGCAAGCCGTGGCCGAACACCGAACTCCCCGCCAAACCGGACGCGCTGACCGATGCCGTGATCACCCGGATCAACCGGACTTCCGCGCTGTACCAGCAGTTCGGCTTCCTCGGCGACGTCGTGGTCGTCGACGGCGACACCGCCCGCTACCTCGAAGAGGTGCCGGTGGACCGGGTGCTGGCCGACCCGCCGGAGGACGCCTACGTCGTCACCCTCGACTACGGCCCGGACCACGACAAGATCGACCCGTTCGACTTCGTCGCGCGGGCCGCCCAGGACAAGGCCAACGACCACGGCGAGGGCCACTACCTGCACCCGATCGTCCGGCACTACCGCCGCGGCGAGCTGGTCGCCACCCACCACGTCACCGAAAACCTCGAAAACGAGTGGGACAAAGAGGTGCACGTCGAGCCGCTGACCGCGTTCTTCACGCGGGAGATGTGATGCGGACGATCGCGGAGTTCGAGGCGGCGGCCCGAGAACGCCTCGACCCGGCGCACTACGACTACTTCGCCGGCGGCGCGCAGGACGAGATCACCCTGGCGGAGAACGAATCGGCGTTCCGGAAGCTGCGGCTGCTCCCGCGCGTCCTGCGCGGCAGCGACAAGCGGGACCTGAGCGTCGAACTGCTCGGGACGTCGTCGTCGATGCCGATCCTGATCGCCCCCACCGCGTTCCACCGGCTCGCGCACGCCGACGGCGAGCTCGCCACGGCCCGGGCGGCGGCGCGGGCGGGCACGATCATGGTCGTCAGCATGGCCGCCACCACGGCGATCGAGGACGTCGCCGCGGCGGCCCGCGAGGTCGCGCCGGACCCGGGCCTGTGGTTCCAGCTCTACCTGCAGCCGGACCTGGAGTTCACCGAAGCGATCGTGCGCCGCGCCGAAGCGGCCGGGGTGAAGGCGTTCGTCGTCACCGTCGATTCGCCGGTGCTCGGGCGCCGCGAGCGCGACGACCACAACGACTTCCACGACCTGCCGCCAGGGCTGGTCGTCGAGAACCTCCGCAACATCGGCGAAAACCGCAGCGGCGGCAACGCCAGTCATGTCCGCGACATCGTCATGTCGGCCGGGCTGAACTGGGACCACATCGCGTGGCTGCGCGGCAAGACCAAGCTCCCGGTGCTGATCAAGGGCGTGCTGCACGCCGAGGACGCGCGGCTGGCCGTGCACCACGGCATCGCCGGGATCTTCGTGTCCAACCACGGCGGCCGCCAGCTCGACACCGTGCCCGCCACCATCGACGTGCTGCCCGGCATCGCGACGGCCGTCGGCGGGGCCATCCCGGTGCTCGTGGACGGCGGGATCCGCCGCGGCACCGACGTCGTCAAGGCGCTGGCGCTGGGTGCGGACGCGGTCGCGGTCGGCCGTCCGATCGTGTGGGGCCTGGCCGCCGGCGGGCGCGAAGGCGTCACCCAGGTGCTGGAGCTGCTGCGGGAGGACTTCGACCAGGCGCTCGCCCTCTGCGGCGGGCGGCACCCGGCCGACCTGACCCCGGACCAGGTGCGGCGATGATCGGCAAGGTGCTGGCGGCGGCCGCGGTGGCGAGCGCGCCGGCCTGGCTGCCGGACCGGGTCGTGGCGCTGCGGAACAAGATCTTCTCGCTGGTCAACGGGCAGGAGGCGGTGACCATCCCCGGCGAGCGGGTCGGCGTCGGGGACTTCCGGCGCGTCTACGCCGATCCGGCGGCGAACGGCCGAAGCCGTGGAGCCGCGCTGTCGGACCTGTTCTGGTACTGGCTCGCGCCCGGTCCCGAGGTGCACCAGGAGCACCTCGAACCCGGGCCGCGCTACGACGAGGTCGCCAAGTGCACCCGGCACATCCTGATCCGGTCCAAAAAGGACTCCGAGGACCTGGCCCGGCGGGTGGCGGCGCACGTCCTCGACGGCGCCGGGCCCGGGCTCGTCCGGCTGCGCGACGAGATGATGCCGATCTGGGCCGAGCTGTACTACGAGCTGGTCTTCGAGGAGCCGTGCCCGCCGGAGGCACGGGACCTCATCGTGGCGCACGCCGACGACGTCGTCTCGGCGCTGAAGTGCGTGCGGCCCCGGAACATGCGCCGCCGGGCCCGGCTGACGAGGTACCTGCGGCGGCGCCTCGCCGACGTCCCGCACCCGCTGCCGCCGTCGCTGACCCCCGAGGAGCAGGCGTACTACCTGCAGGGAACGTTCTTCAACACGGCCGTCGTGCAGATGTCCGAGGCGATGGCGCACCTGCTGATGATCATCGCGAAGTCGCCGGACACCCAGCGGCGGCTCGCCGAGCACCCGGACGACGACGCTTACCTCGACCGCGTCATCGACGACGGCCTGCGCCGGTACCCGCTGTTCGGCATCGCGCACCGGATCTCCACCGCCGACATCGAGCTGGCGGACCTGACCATCCCGGCGGGCACGGTGCTGTGCTTCAGCTACCCGGACTTCGCGGCGCAGACCGGGAAGGACGACTTCATCCCGTTCGGGGTCGCGCAGAACCGCGCCTGCCCGGCCCGCGGGCTGGCGCCGCCGACCATGCGCGTGGTGACGCGCGAGGTGCTGCGCCGGTTCAGCCTCGCTTCGACGGCCGGGCACACGCGGTCGATCCCCAACCGCGGCCCGGCGCTGCTCACCCCGCACGGGAGCCGGCGAAAGCGCTTCCCGCTGCTCTGGCTCGCGGTGCGCGACCGCTGGGAAGACGTCTGGCGCAGCCTCACCCAGCTCGTGTTCGGCACGTACATGGTCCTCGACGCCCGTCGCCAAGCCCTGTGCACCACCTACTTCGCCGGAGGCAAGTCATGACCCCCACCGAAGCGGCACCGGCTTTCTTCCTCGCCGTCGCGGCGATCCTCGTCGTGTGCCGGCTGGTCTGCCTGGTCGCGGTCCGGCTGGGCCAGCCGCCGGTGGTCGGCGAGATGATCTCCGGTGTGCTGCTCGGCCCGTCACTGCTGGGGCTGGTCCTCCCCGACGTGCAGACGGCGTTGTTCCCGGACGGCATCCGCCCGCTGCTCTACGTCGGCGGGCAGATCGGCCTGGTCATCTACATGTTCGGCGCGGGGTACGAGTTCAGCCTCCGCAGCATCCGCGGCTCGGCGAAGTCGGTCGGCGCGATCTCCGCCGCGGGCACGGTGGTGCCGCTCGCGCTCGGGGTCGGCGTCGCGGTGTTCGGCACGAGCTGGGCCGGCATCGCCAAGGACGGCGTCTCCCTCGCGACGTCGGCGGCGTTCGTCGGGGTCGCGCTGGCCATCACCGCGTTCCCGATGCTCGCCCGGATCATCACCGAACGCGGTCTCGGCGGCACCCGGTTCGGCTCGCTCGCACTGGCCTGCGGCGCCCTCGACGACGTCCTGGCGTGGGTCCTGCTGGCCGTGGTGCTGGGCATGCACGCGGACTCGGCCGGGCCGGTCGCGCTGGCCGTCGGCGGCGGCCTGCTGTTCGCGTTGCTGCTGGTGCTCGTCGGACGCCGGGTGCTCGCCAAGGCGATGGGCAGTGACCGGATCTCCGCCGACCAGAAGATGCTGATCACGGCGTTGACGCTGTTCGCCGCCGCCTGGTTCACCGACATCATCGGGCTGTACGCGGTGTTCGGCGCCTTCTGCGTCGGCATCGTGTTCCCGCGCGTGCCCGCCGCGGACGCCGTGCTCGCGAAGATCATGCCGATCGGGCGGATCGTGTTCCTCCCGTTGTTCTTCACCTATTCCGGCCTGAACACCCGGTTCGCGCTGCTCGCCGATCCGAAGCTGCTGCTGTTCGCCGTGCTCTGCGTGGTCGTCGCGATCGTCGGCAAGCTCGGAGCGTGCTGGGGAGCGGCGCGGCTGGTGGGGGAGCCGCAGCCGATCGCGTTGCGCGTCGGCACGCTGATCAACGCGCGCGGGCTGATGCAGCTGATCGCGCTCAACGTCGGGCTCGCCGCCGGGATCGTTTCGCCGGCGTTGTTCACGGTGCTCGTGCTCGTCGCGCTGGTCACCACGATCATGACCGCACCGGTGCTTTCGTGGCTCGACCGGCGTGATGCCCGCAACGGGAGCAGCGAGGTGCTCCTGATGGCCGAGCCGGTGCCGGTGACCGGGAAAAGTTGATAGTTCAAATTTGGAAAATCACTGCCAGTATGGACTCGTGCACGATGGGGCTACGAAACCGCGGGTGCTCGTGGTCGAGGACGACCGCGAACTGGCGGGCATGCTCGCCGAGCTGCTCGCCGACGAAGGCTACGAAACCGAGGCGGCGCACGACGGGCAGCGCGGGCTGCACCTGGGTCTCACCGGGCGGTACGACGTGATGGTCATCGATCGCCGCCTCCCGGTGCTCGACGGACTGGAGCTGGTGCGGCAGCTGCGGGCCCGGGCCGTGACCACGCGGGTGCTGGTGCTCTCTGCGCTGGGCGAGCTGGCCGACCGCGTGGGCGGGCTCGACGCGGGTGCGGACGACTACCTCGTCAAGCCGTTCGAGGCCGAGGAGCTGCTGGCCCGCCTGCGCGCGCTCGGCCGGCGTGACCTCGAAGGCGCGGAGAGCCTCCCGCTCGGCACGGCGGCCCTCGACCTGCGGCGGCACGAGGTCGTGCTGCCGCGCGGCGAGCGGATCACGCTGTCCGGGCGGGAGTTCGAGCTGCTGCGGACGCTGGCGCAGCGGCCGAAGGCGATCCACCCGCGCGCGTCGCTGCGGACCAACGTCTTCGCCGACTCGACCGGGGAGTCCATTGTGGACACTTATGTGTACTACCTGCGGCGCAAGCTCGGCCGGGACGTCGTGCGGACCGTGCACGGCCTCGGGTACCAGATCGGCGCGGTGTGAGGCCCCGCGGCGACCCCGAGGACCGGGCCCTGCGGCGGGCGCGGTGGGCGATCACCGCGCAGATCTCCGTGGTGGTGTCGCTGCTCGTCGCGGTCGCGGGCGCGATCGCGTACGGGATCCTGCTGGCCGGGCAGCACGCCGACGCCGACCGGGTGCTGGCCCGGACGATCCAGCTCGGCCCGGCCGAGACCCCGCCCGGCTGCGTCTGGCTGTTCACGCCGGTGCTGCACGCGCCCGCGGGGCCGCCGCCGGCCGGGATGCCGCTGGCTTCCCTGGCGGCCACGGTGCCTTCGCCCGGCGACGTCCACACCGAACGGCGGCCGATCGGCGCGATGACGTACACGATCCGCGTGGAGAACCGCGGCGGCGTCGTGTCGCAGGCGTACTTCGAAGAGGTCTACCAGATCCAGGACCGCGCCTCGCTGGTGTTCGGCCTCGGCGTCGCGGAGGTGCTCGCGCTGCTCGCGGCGGTGCTGTGCGGCCGGGTCATGGCCGGGCGCGCGATCCGCCCGCTGGCCGACGCGCTGCGGCGGCAGCGGACGTTCGTCGCCGACGCCTCCCACGAACTCCGGGCCCCGCTGACCCGCCTGCACACCCGCGCGCAGCTCCTGGCCCGGCGCGCGTCGGGGCGGGACGCGGACGACCTCGAGCAGCTGGTCCGCGGCACCCGGGAGCTCGGCGAAGTCGTCGAAGACCTGCTGATGTCGGCGCAGGCGGGCGACCGGACGTCGCTGGAGCTGGTCGACCTCGGGTCGCTCGCGGAAGAAGCGGTCGCGGCGGAGACGGACCGCGCCGGACAGGGCCAGGTCCGCCTGGCGGTGACCCGCGAGCGGCGGCCGTACGTCGTCCAGGGCGTGCCGACGGCGTTGCGGCGGGTGCTCTCGGCGTTGCTGGACAACGCACTCGGCCACACCCCGCCCGGCGGGTCGATCGAGGTGTGGCTGGGCGTCCCGGACGACCGGCACGTGGAGCTGCGCGTCCGCGACACCGGCGTCGGCTTCCCGGCGGCCGAGGCGGACCGGATCTTCGAGCGCTTCGCCCGCGGTTCCGACGGCGACGGCCGCCGCTTCGGCCTGGGCCTGGCCCTGGTCCGCGAAGTGGTGACGGGCCACGGCGGCACGATCGCGGCGGCCGGGCAGCCGGGCGCGGGAGCGACGTTCACGCTGACGTTGCTGCGCGCCGACGCCGTCAGCGGGGGAGTGTGAAGCGGATCCGCCGGGCCGTTTCCGCGGGCAGCCGGGTGAGCAGGCCCTCGATCGCGGCGGCCAGTTCCGGTGGCGGCGCCGTGTAGATCCCGGCCGACTGCGACAGCCAGGCGGCCAGGTCCCGGCGGGCGTCGGCGGCCAGGTCGTCGTCCCGCAGCAGAGCGAGGTCGGTGTGCAGCCGCAGCCAGGTGTCCCCGGCACGCAGGAGCGAGGCGGCTGCCCGGCGGGTGGGGAGCGGCCGGTCCTCGCCGAGCAGCTCCCGCAGCACCGCCACCTCGACCGGCTTGCCGCGCAGGAACGCCACCACCTGGCGGAGCACCGCGGGCGAGGGGTCGGTCAGCAGCGGCCGCACCGCCGCCGAGTCCGGCGCGATCCGGCGCAGGCCGCGGACGGCGAGCGCGCGGATCCGCGGCCGGTCGTCGGTGAGGACCTGTTCCAGCCGCGCGGCATCGGCGGCGGTGCCGGTCTCGCCGAGCCCCGCGATCGCGGTGGGGGACACCGGCAGCGCCCGGTAGCACCGGGCGGGGTCGCCGCCCGCCTCGCGGACGAGGAACTGGGCCATCGAGCGGACCGCCGAGGAGCGGTCCGCCAAGTGGGCCTCGACGGTGGCCCGGTCGACGAGCGTCAGCGCGCGCGTGCGGACCTTCGGCGACCCGGCGGCGAGGAGCTCTTCGACGAACTCGCCGCGGTCGAGCAGCGCCGTGCCGCACAGCGTGCGGACCACGAGGTCGCGGTCCCGCCGCGCGATGCCGAGGAGGCGTTCGCGGGGGAGCAGGCCGAGCGCTTCCGCGTGCGCCCAGCGGCGGCTTTCGAGGTCGTCCAGCGCCAGCGCGACGTCGAGCACGGCCGCCAGGTTGTCGCGGAACAGCGTGGTCATCCAGTCGTCGACCTGCCGCCGCCGCAGGACGCCGATCAGCGGCAGCACGTCGCGAAGGGTCGATTCGTCCAGTTTGGACAGTACCGCCTTCCGCGCCGCCTCCCGGACCGGCCGGACCCAGTCGACGCAGCGGACCAGCAGCAGCGGCAACGCCTCGGGGTCGGGGCTGACCGCGAGCCGGGGGACCGACGCTTCGCGGTGGTGGCCGTTGCGGGAGCACGCGGCGAGGACCAGCTCCTGCCGCGGCGTGTGGCGCTGTCCGACGGGCCACAACCAGCGCCGGAAGTGCACGTCGAAATGAGCCCAGCGCCGCACGTCGCCGGTGGTGAGCTGATCGAGGTCGAACACCCCTCCAGCGTGGCAGGGGTGTCGAGCCGGTTTCAGGCCAGGAGCGCCTGGACCGCCGCCGGGACGTCGGCGATCGCGACCGGGTTCTGCTCGCGCGTGGCCAGGCTGCGGACGGTCACGGCGCCGGCCGTCCAGTCCTCCTGGCCGACGATCACGACCGCGGCCGCGCCCGCCTTGTCCGCGCGGGTGAGTTCCTTGCCCAGCTTGCGGTGCTCGATCGGCGTCGACGTCCGCAGCCCCGCCGCGCGCAGCGCCCGCGCGACCGTCCGGGCCTGGTCTTCGAGGTCTTCGGTCACCGGGATGACCACGACGTCGACCTCGCTGCGCGGTGCCGGCGTCAGGCCGTGGGTGGCGAGGAAGTCGATCAGCGTGACGTCGCCCATGCCGAACCCGATGCCCGGGATCTGCTGCGGCGTGAACATCGACGCGAGGTCGCTGTAGCGCCCGCCGCCGAACAGCGCGCGGCGGTTCTCCGGCGAGGTGTCGAAGACCTCGAACACGGTCGACGTGTAGTACGCCAGCCCGCGCACGATCATCGGCTCGTACTTCACCAGGTCCTTGGCGCTGCTGTTCAGCACCTTCACCAGGTTCGACTGCGCACGGACTTCGGCGGGCAGCTCGTCGAGCAGCGCCTCGCCCGCCCCGAGCGTCTCGGCCAGCTTCTCGAACTGCTTGTCCGACAACCCGATCTCACCGGCGCTCTCGGCGAGCTTCTCGCGCGGGTACTTCTCCCACCGGTCGACGAGCGCGAACACCTGGGAGAGGTGGTCCTCGGAGACCCCGGCGACGTCGGTGAGCGCCGACGTCAGCAGGTTCCGGTCGTTGACGCGCAGCACGAACATGTCCGGCGTCGCCCCGAGCGCGGCCATCAGGTCGTGCACCAGCTCGAAGATCTCGATCTCGCAGTTGGCGCTGTCCGACCCGAAGATGTCGGCGTTGATCTGCCAGTGCTCCCGCACGCGCCCGCGTTGCGGAGCCTCGTACCGGTGGCAGTTCGGGTGGCTGTACCAGCGCACGGGGAAGGAGAGCGACTTGGCGCTCCCGGCGATCATCCGCGCGACCGACGGCGTCATTTCGGGCCGCAGCGCCAGCCGCCGCCCGCCCTTGTCGGTGAGCGTGTAGAGCTGCTTGTCGGCGATTTCCTGGCCGGACTTCCGCTCGTAGATCTCGGCGGATTCGAGGATCGGCCCGTCGTAGCGGAGGAACCCGCGGCGCTCGAGGACGTCGTAGAGATGACCGAACACCTGGGTCCGCACGGACATTTCGGCGGGCAGGAAGTCCCGGGTCCCCTTGTAGGGCGCGGTCGGCAGGTATTCAGGCACGTCGTCAAGCTTAACGACCGGTTTCGTCAGGCGAAGGCGACCCCATAGGCGGTGAGCAGCGTGGCGGCTCCGAGGAGCACGGCACCGGCGCTGGTGACGCGGCCGCCGAGCTCGTTCTTGTTCGGGAGCAGGTGCAGGAAGAAGCCGCCGGACTGGGCGAGGACGCCGAAGAGGAGGAGGAAGCAGGCGATCCAGAGCGTGGTGTCGCCGAGGGTGGTGCGGCTGAGGATTTGCAGGGCGACCAGGGCGAGGACCAGCAGGACGCCGGCGTGGGCGTGGCCGGCCCGGAACATCGCGCGCTGGTGGTCGGTGAGCTTCCGGTCGCGCAGCACGCCCATGAGTGCGTAGCCGCCGTACATGACGGTGGGCAGCGAGACCAGGGCGATCACCGTGAAGAGCTGGGTGGGGCCGTGCATGGGGGACTCCTTGTCCGGTCTGGTGGCAACGACTGTAACACTGTTTTAAAACGCTGTCACCAAACTGGGCGTTCCCCGGTCGGGGGAGGGGCCGAGGCGGAGTTTGCCTCGCGGTGAGGTGAGTGGGGTGGGGACGCGCGGGAGGGGGCGGGCGGTTCGAGCCGGGTGGGTGAGGGGCCGGCGGCGCGAGTGGTCCTTTCGCGACGGCTGGGCGGGTGAGTGGTGCCTTTCGTGCCCGGCGTGCGGCGCGAGTGGTCCTTTCGTGCGCCGGCGGGGAGCGCGAACGGTCCTTTCGTCGCGGCCGGCGGCGCGAGTGGTCCGTTCGCGCTCGCCGGGAGGCTCCCGCCGCTCTAAGCCGCGTGTCCTCGAGCCAGCACCAGCAGCGGGTTGCGCAACGCCGAGAGCGAAGCCAGCGGATCGCCCTCGACCACGAGCACGTCGGCCGCCAGCCCGGCCTCGAGCCGGCCGGTGACCGACGACAGGCCGAGGCCCGCCGCCGAATCGCACGTCGCGATCTCCAAGATCCGCCGCCGAGGGAAGCCGAGCCACTCGTACAGCTCCAACGCCCCCACCGGGTCGTCGAACACCGACCCCGGCAGCCCCGCGTCCGTCCCGGCCAGCAGCCGGACCCCGTGCTCCTCCAGCCACGGCAGCCGCCCGTACACGGCCTCCGCCGCGGCCTCGCCCAGCTTCTCGACGATCACCCGCCAGTTGCGGCTGCTCGTCGAGCACGCCGAAATCCCCGACGAAGCCATCCGCGCGGCCACCGGGTCGCGCCGGTCGAACGTCCGGGGGCCGGTCAGGAAGCTGCAGTGCTCCACCGTCGACACCCCGGCCGTCACCGCCGCCTCGATCGCGTCCGCGCCGTGGGCGTGCGCGGCCACCGGCAACCCGTGCGAAGCCGCGTGGGCGACGACCACCGACAGCTGCCGGGCGTCGAACTGCGACTCCCACATGTCGGCCCCGCCCTCGGTGATCTGGCCGCCGCTGGCCATCACCTTGATCACGTCCGCGCCCGCCGCCGCGTTCGAGTCGATCACCGCGCGGATCGAAGCGTCCGAAGTGACCGCGCCGCCGAAGAAGTGGCAATGCCCGTCCGGGACCGTGATCGGCGGGCCCGACACCAGCAGCCGCGGCGCCGGTGCACCCGCGAACGACGAGCGCACCGCCGCGGCGAGGTGACCGCGGTCGCCGAGGTCGCGGACCGTCGTCACGCCGCTGCGCAGCATCGACGTCAGCCGGGCGCGCGCACCCTCCAGCGGCGAAGAAGCGTCGGAAAAGTGAGCCAGCATCTCCCGCGAAGCGTCGAAAGCCAGGTGCACGTGGACGTTGAACAACCCGGCCAGCGCGGTCCCCGTGGGGAAGTCGTGCCGCACCGCGTCCGGCGCGGCTCGAGCGACGACGTCCGCCCGCGCGCCCGCCGCCACGATCACGCCGTCGCGCACCAGCACGGCGCCGTCCAGCACCGGAGCGGACGGCCGGGGCAGGACACGGCCCGCCGTGATCAGCGTTTCCACGTCACGAATCCAGCGCCGCGGACAGCGCGAGCAGCGGCCGGACGTCGGATTCGATGTCGTCCGCTTGGGAGGGCAGGACCTGCTTCGCGCGGCCGTCGTTCTCCTCGCCCGCCGCGTGCCGCTCCAGCGCCGTCTTCAGCGCGGCCGCCGCGGCGCCCGGGTCGGTGGCCACGACCTCGCCGAAGTCCGCCGCCAGGTACGGGGAGAGCTGGACCAGCCCGTCCCGGATCTCGATCACCCGGCGGTAGTGCACGCGGTGGACGCCGCGCGGGGAGAACCGGTCGCGGCGCGGGGGCGTCCGGAGCACGATGCTGGGGAACGCGCGGACCAGCAGTGTCCACAGTGGAGCGAGGGCCTGGTGTTCGCGCCGGTGCTGGCGGCGGCGGCGCAGTGCCGACAGCCGCGCTCGCACGCCGGGGTAGGTCATGCCGGCCAGGAACAGCATCCCGCCGACGATCACGAACGGCACGCCGAGCAGCAGCAGGACCTTCAGCACCGGCCCGAACGCCCACGCCACCACGATGTACAGCGCGCGGAAGACGCTGCCCGCCGCCGCGCAGGCCATCCCGATCGCGCTCAGCTTGAGGCCGATCCGCAGGTTCCGGTCGGCCACCCGCAGGTACCGCACGATCCACGCCGAGCACGCGATCAGGCCGTAGATCAGGTACAGCCCGGCGCCGAGGTAGAACAGCGCGACCCCGCTGTCGTGGACCGTCGACGGCCCCAGCGGCAGGCCGCGCAGCTGCGGCGGCGTCACGGCCATCGCGACGATCATCAGCGCGATCGCCGCCAGCAGCGGCACCAGCTCGGCCGTCACCCGGCGGTACCGGCGGGGCCCCAGCGTGGAGCCGAGGAAGAAGACCACCAGCGCGCAGAGGCCGCACGCCAGCAGCGCGTTGTTCGCCACCCGGGCCGCGCCCCGGCCGAGGAGGGCGTCCACCTCGTCGGAGATCGCCGTCTGCTGCAGCAGGAACGCCGCGGCGAAGCCGGCCACGCACGCCGTCACGGCCCAGTTCGGCACCGTCGGCGCGCGCTGCACCTGGTAGATCCGCCACGCGAGCGCGGCGGCGAACAGCACCATCGCGATCAGGTTCACGGGGCTGAAAAGTGTGCTCACAACCACCCTTGGTGATCGCCGAGCGCCCCCTGGATCCGGCGTAGGTCCCGGTCCGCGGCGCGCCGGGGGATCGTGTAGTTCAGGACCGACGCCCATTCGAGGATGATCGTCGCGACCGTTTCGGCTTCCCACTCGTGCGCGTCATCGTAGGACGACCGCCGCAGGGCGCGGTGGACGGCATCCGGGTCGAGATCCGTCGCCGGGCCGCGCAGGAAGTCCGCCGGTTCGGCGTCGCCGTGCGGGTGGTGGTCCGCCAGCATGTGCCCGAGCTCGTGCAGGATGATGTGGTCCTGGTGAGATTTCGTCGTTTCGGCCTGGTAGAAGATGTAGTCCGCGGCCGCCGTCGCGATCCAGCAGCCGAACGGGCCGGGCACTTCGAGCGGGTACGCCATCAGCCGGATCGGCTTGCCGCGCCGCTCGCCGAGCCGCGCGCACAGCACCTCGACGTCGAGCGGGGGGCCGATGTCGAGGTCCTTCAGCAGTTTCCGGCACCGGCGGCGCAGTTCCCGCTCCTTCATCGCGCGGCGTCCTCCGGATTCCGGCCTTCGCGCTCGGCCCGCTCGTAGCGTTCGACGAGGTCGAGCAGGTCCATCACCTGACGGCGGCCCTGCGGCGAGAGCTCCTGCGCCCGCATCGCCATCAGCTGGGCCTCGCCCGCCGGGGCCGCGGCCGCCTCCTCGTCGAAGAAGTACGTCACCGGCACGCCGAACAGCCGCGCCAGCGCTTCGACGTAGTGGATCTTCGGGTTGACCCGCTTCCCGGTCGCCAGCTGCTGCAGGTAGGCGGGCGACATCGCCGGCCCGCCCGCGCGCTCGACGGCGGCGGAGATCTCCCGGTAGCTGTGCGGCGCGCGGCCGTCCAGCCGGGCCGCCTCGATCAGGGCACTCAGCCGTTCCGCGAAGGTGCGTTCCCGTGCCATCCCCGCCCCCTAGGTTTCCGCCGTGAAAATTCTAGCCGGGAAACCACTGTACGCACATGTTGACAGCTATCGTATGCAGTGGTTTACAGTTGGCTCGCCTCTCGCCTGACGGTCCGTGCCCTGGGGGTGTACGGAACAGTCCAGGCGAGGGGCTTGTCGCGCCTCCGGCTCGTCATGATCGGCGGTCTGTAGTACGCTTCACAGGCCAAGGTCGATCGCCTTCGGGTGGGTCCCTTGGTAACGGCCTGTTGCCGGAGGTCGACCCCCAGGGCTTCCGGTGACAGGCCTTCTTATTTCCCCGTTCCCTCAGCTCAGCAGGGTCGCGGCCAGCGTGCCGCCCAGTTCCGTGCAGGCTTCGAGCGTCTTCTTGTCCGGTTCGCCGGTGCTGATCACCGGTTCCGCCGCCTGGGTCCAGGCCAGGCCCGTGGTGATGGAGCGCAGCTGCCGTTCCGTCCCCGACGTGTCGCTGCCGCCGTGGATCCAGTACCCGAACGGGCGACCCCGCGTCGCGTCCAGGCAGGAGTAGTAGACGGTGTCGAAGAAGTGCTTCAGCGCCCCGCTCATGCTGCCCAGGTTCGCCGGCGTGCCCAGCAGGTAGCCGTCCGCCCCGAGGACGTCGGGGACGGTCGCCGCCAGCGCCGCGCGGCGGACGACCTCCACCCCCTCGACGTCCGGGTGCGTCGCGCCCGCGAGCACGGCTTCGAACAGCGCCTGCGTCGACGGCGACGGCGTGTGGTGCACGATCAGCAGCCGCGGCATCAGGCCAGCAGCTCCTCGACGTCCGCCCGCACCGCCGCCAGCTGCCGCTGCGCCGCCTCGCGCGCGTCGTCGAGCGAGCCGGTGACCGGGGCCACCACCTGCAGGTACGCCTTCAGCTTGGGCTCGGTCCCGGACGGCCGGACCACCACGCGCACGCCGTCGCCGGCCAGGCGCACGACGTCCGCGTCCGGCAGCAGGTCCTCGATGCCGACCTCGGCACCGCCGAGCCGCGAAGGTGGCGACTTCCGCACCTTCGCCATCAGCTGCCCGCGGACGGCGAGGTCGGTGACGCGCAGGGAAACCTGGTCGGTCAGGTGGACGCCGTGGCGCTGCGCCAGCTCGTCGAGCACGTCCAGCGGCGTGCGGCCCTGCGCCTTGAGCTGCGCGGCGAGCCCGGCGGCCAGGGTCGCGGCGGCGATGCCGTCCTTGTCGCGCACGAAACCCGGGTTCACGCACAGTCCGAGCGCCTCTTCGTAGGCGAACACGAGCCCTTCGCCGGCGCGCACCAGCCACTTGAACCCGGTCAGCGTCTCGGCGTAGCGGGCGCCCTCGGCTTTGGCGATCTCGCCGAGCAGCGACGACGACACGATGGTCGTGGCCACCAGCGGGTCCGGCAGCAGCGTCCGGTCCACTGTGGACAAGACGTACGAGCCGAGCAGGACGCCGGTTTCGTCGCCGCGCAGCATCCGCCACGACCCGTCGCGCCCGCGCACGCCGAGTGCGCAGCGGTCGGCGTCCGGGTCGAGCGCGACCGCCAGGTCGGCGTCCACATCGGACGCCAGTGCCAGCAGCAGGTCCGTCGCGCCCGGCTCTTCGGGGTTCGGGAACGACACGGTCGGGAAGTCCGGGTCCGGCGCGGACTGCGCGGTCACCAGGTGCAGGTCGGTGAAGCCGGCCCGCTCGAACGCCGCGCGCAGCGTTTCGGCGCCGACGCCGTGCAACGCCGTCGCGGCCACCCGGATCGCGCGGCCCGCGCCGAGCGGCAGCGTCGCGACCTCGTCGAGGTACCGGTCGACGAGGTCGGCGACCTCGGCGCCGGCGGCGCGTTCCACGCTCACCGCGGCGGGCGCGGCCTGGATGGCGCGCTCGATCTCGCCGTCGGAGGGCGGCACGATCTGGCCGCCGGTGGCGTCGTAGAGCTTGTACCCGTTGTCCGCCGGGGGGTTGTGCGACGCGGTGATCTGGATGCCGGCCACCGCGCCGAGCCGCCCGACGGCGAACGCGAGCACCGGCGTCGGCAGCGGGCGCGGGAACACCTTGACGTCGAAGCCCGCGGCGGCGAGCACTTCGGCGGCCGCGGTCGCGAACGCCTCCGAACCGTGCCGCGCGTCACGGCCGACGACGACCAGCGCGCCCGCGTGCCCGTGCGCGGTCAGCCAGGCGGCCACCCCGGCCGTGGTGCGGGTGACGACGGCGACGTTCATCCCGTTCGGCCCGGCGCGCACCGGTCCGCGCAGGCCGGCGGTGCCGAACTCGAGCGGCCCGGCCATCCGGTCGGCCAAGTCGGCTTCGGCCGCGGCGTCGCCGCCCATCGCCTTCGCGAGGACGTCCTGCAACTCGGCGCGCGAGCCGTCGTCCGGGTCGTCGGCGATCCAGCGGAAGGCGGCGTCACGCAGGGTGGAATTCACTGTCACCGCGCCAGCCTACGGGCTAGGGTCGGGTGAGTGCGCTTGCTCTTCACCTCTCTGGGGTCCTTCGGTCACACGTTCCCTCTGGTCCCGCTGGCGGTCGCCGCGCGCGACGCGGGCCACGACGTCGTCTTCGCCACCTCGGAAGACTTCCTGCCGCAGCTGACGAAAGCCGGGCTCGAGACGGCCGCCGCCGGGCTCGCGATCAAGGACGCGTTCGGGGCGGCCTTCGCCGAATCCGGACCGCCCGGCCCGCGGCGCCCGCCCGGCGAGGTCCCGCCCGAGGTGCTCGGGCCGATCGTGGCGAAGGTGTTCGGCGAGGTCATGCCGGAGCGGTTCATCGCCGACCTGCTGCCGCTGTTCGACCACTTCCGGCCGGACCTGGTGGTGAGCGAGACCGGCAACTCCGGCGGCGCGTTCGCCGCGATGAAGGCCGGGATCCCCGTGGTGGCGCACGGGTTCGGCCGCGTGTCGAGCGAAGACCCGATGGTGACGCGGATCCGCGACGCGATCCGCGCGCACGGTGCCACGCTGGGGATCGACGTCGGGGAGGACCTGGCGTTCACGGGCCCGTTCATCGACATCTGCCCGGAGTCCGTGCAGGAGCCCGGGTTCCTGGCGCGCACCACCCGCGTCCCGTTGCGGCCGGTCGGCTGGAGCGAGCCGGGCGAGCTGCCCGCGGGCGTGCTCGGCAAGCGGCGGCCGCTGGTCTACCTGACCCTCGGCACGGCGATGGGCCACGCGGGCGTGCTCGGCGCGGCGATCGCCGGTCTGTCCGGTTTGGACGTCGACGTCCTGGTCGCCACCGGCCCGACGGTCGACCCGGCGGCGCTCGGCGAAGTCCCGGAGAACGTCCGGCTCGAGTCGTGGGTCCCGCAGTCGGAGCTGCTCCCGCACGTCGACCTGGTGGTGCACCACGGCGGCAGCGGCACGACGCTCGGCGCGTTCGGCGCGGGCCTCCCGCAGCTCCTGCTGCCGCAGGGCGCGGACCAGTTCAGCAACGCGGACGCGGTCGTCGCGGCCGGCGTCGGCGACCGCCTGCTCGGCACCGAGGTCACGGCCGAAGCCGTGGCCGCGAAGGCCCGCCACCTGCTCACGGACACCGCGGTCGCCGACGCGACCCGGGCCCTGGCGGCCGAAGTCGCGGCGATGCCATCCCCCACCGACGTCGCCGCGCAACTCCCCACCTTCGCCTGACCCAAGCGCACTTTCACGTGAAAGTGATGCGGAAGACCAGCCTCCGGATCACTTTCGTACCGAAAGTGGCGTCCTCGGGTCAGGCGTGGGTGATGAGGTCTCGGAGCAGGGAGCCCATCTTCGTGGCCGCCGCGCGGCCCGCTTCCAGGACTTCCTGGTGGTTCAGCGGTTCGCCGGTCATGCCCGCGGCCAGGTTCGTCACCAGCGACAGCCCGAAGACCTCGACGCCGGCCGCGCGGGCGGCGATGGCTTCCAGGACCGTCGACATGCCGACCAGGTCCGCGCCCAGCGTGCGCAGCATCCGGATCTCCGCCGGCGTCTCGAAGTGCGGCCCGGTCAGGCCCGCGTAGACGCCTTCTTCGAGCGACGGGTCGATCTCACGCGCGATCTTCCGCAGCCGCGCCGAATACAGGTCCGTCAGGTCGACGAAGTTCGCGCCGACGATCGGCGAGCGCGCCGTCAGGTTCAGGTGGTCGGCGATCAGCACCGGCTGCCCGACCTGGAACCCTTCGCGCAGGCCGCCCGCCGCGTTCGTCAGCAGCACCGTCCGGACGCCGGCCGCCGCGGCGGTGCGCACGTTGTGCACCACCGGGTCGATGCCCTTGCCTTCGTAGAAGTGCGTCCGCCCCAGCATGACCAGGACGTTCTTGTCGCCGATCTTCAGCGAGCGGATCGTGCCGCCGTGCCCCACCGCGCCGGGCGTGGTGAAGCCGGGCAGTTCGGCGAACGGGATCTCCGTCTCGTGCTCCCCGATGACGTCCGCCGCCGGGCGCCAGCCCGATCCCAGGACCACCGCGATGTCGTGCGCGTCGACGCCGGTGCGCTGGGCGATGGCGCTCGCGGCCTCTTGTTCAGTCATGCCGCGAGCGTAACCGGACGCTCCTCGCCAGCAGGAACACGACCAGCCCGAACGGCGACAGGAAGATCGTCACCGCCAGGACCGGGCTGACGAGCCACGGCGAAAGCCCCACCGTGCGCCCCTCGAAGTACATCCACCGCGCGATGAACAGGTCGAACGCGATGAGGTGCGCCCAGACCAGCCCGGCACCCCACGGCGTGGCCAGCAGCGCCTGCAGCACGCCGAGGTCGGGGGAGAGCATCGCCCGCCCCCACTCGCCGAAGTGCGGCAGCACGAGCGCGAAGTAACAGGCCAGCGGCAGCAGCGGCACCCACGGCGACGCCATGATCCGGGCCGTCCACCGCCAGTCCGGCGCGAAGATCAGCAGGGCCCAGAACGGCGCGGCCAGCGGGAACGCCAGGTCGAAGAGGATCATCGGACGCGCACCGCGGCCCACGAACCCAGTCCGACCGCCCCGGCCAGCAGCGCGGCCGCACCCAGCGTCGCCGCGTCCGGGTGCACGATCGACTGCGCCCGCAGCGCCTGCCACGTCACCAGCGCGGTCAGCCCCGCGTACCCGGCGGCCCCGATCAGGACGAGCCGTGCGCGGACGACGTCGTCGCGCAGCCGCGGGAAGCGCGAAGCCAGGGCCAGGAGCCCGATGGCCAGCAGCGGCAGCGCCTGCAGCGCGTGCATCCCGACGAAGTGCGGGATCCGCAGGTCGCCGCCCACCGTGCTCCAGCCGAGGATGGGCACGCCCGGCCCGCCGTCGTCGAGCCCGACGGTGTGCGCGCCGACCATGTCCGGGTGCCCGCCGGTCTGCCACTGCGCGAGCTGCCGCGCGGTCGGGCTCGTCATCAGGACGCCCAGCGAAAGCCCGGCCAGCGACAGCACGGCGCCGGCGCGCACGGCCCAGAAGCTCGCCCGGTCCTCGAGCTTGGTGAACACCACGAGCACGGTCAGCGCCAGCGTGGCGGCCTGCAGCCCGATGATCATCTTGCCCATGACGTTGTACAGCAGTTCGTCCTGCGGGGTCGCGATGTTGAAGTGGCTCGCGCGGCCGCGGGCGGCCTGGAACGTCAGCAGGACGTATTCGGCGGCGAAGATCGCCACCAGGAAGTTCGTCAGCCACCCCGCCGTGCGCCGGAACCGCGGCAGCAGCGAGACGAGCCAGCTCCACGTGGCGAAGTAGAGCGCGCCGGAGACGGCGAACTTGAACGGCTTGGCCCAGATCGGCGCTCCGGCGAGGGTCCGCTGGTCGACGACCAGCGCGGCCACGCACAGCACCGCGATGGCCCCGAGGGTGGCGGCGAAGACCGCGGACGGCCGGTGCCACCCGCGCGTTCTGCTCCGGACGTCGGCAAGGATGGTCATGGTTCCCTCCCAGAATGGATAGTCAAGCTCTCCGTTATGGGAAGTTAAGCTCTCCATGCTGAGAAGTCTTCAGGGTTGCCCCCGAGGGGGACCCTGGGATCGGAGCGGATGCGCATGCGGATGGCCGAACTGAGCGCCGAGTCGGGGGTGCCGGTCGCGACCGTCAAGTACTACCTGCGCGAAGGCCTGCTCCCGCCCGGGGAGCGCACCAGCCCGAACCAGGCGCGGTACTCCCCGGACCACGTCCAGCGCCTGCGGCTGATCAAGGCGCTCACCGACGTCGGCGGCCTCCCGCTGGCCTCCGTCGGCGCCGTGCTGAACGCGATCGAGGACGACCGGACCCCGCACGAAACGATGGGCGTCGTCCAGCTGGAGCTGGCCGGCGAACCGCCGAAGGTGTCCGAGGAGGCCGCGGAGTGGGCGGCGGAGCTGTTGCAGGAGCTCGCCCGGCGGTACGGCTGGAAGTGGCACGGCGCCGAGGACCGTGCGACGGCCAACCTGATCGCCGCGCTGGCCACGGCGAAGGAGCTCGGGCACGAGAAGCTCGCCGATCGCCTCGACGAGTACTTCGCGCTGGCGCTCCGGGTCGCGGAGCTGGACGTCGAGGTGGTGACCGGGCTGACGTCGTTCGACAAGATCATCGAGGCCGGCCTGATCGCGACGGTCCTGGGCGACCGCATCTTCACCGGCCTGCGCCACCTCGCGCAGGAGCACGTCTCCCGCGAGGTGCTGGGCCGGACGCCGAGCTGACGGGTGTTCTAGTCCGAGACGCTCAGCGTGGGCGCCACGCGGTCGAAGACGTCCCGCCGGGTCGCGTCCTCCTGCTCGACCGGTGCCGTCACCGACAACGCCCACAGGCTGTCGCCCGCCCGGACCAGGTTCATGAACGTCACCCGCGTGACGCGGCCGTCGTCGCCGTTGCCCGGGAGCAGGCCGCTCTCCAGCGTGCGGTAGGTGAACGTGGTGCCCTTGCCGCCCGCGTCCGGGGACGGGCCGAACAGCTCGAACCCCTCGCCGGAGTACGTCTGCTTCAGCCAGTCGACGTACTCGGCGTCGTCCGGGAACTTGCCGAAGTAGTTCGCCAGCCGCTCGACCCGGATCGAGCGGCGGCCGTCCGGGGAGACGTACTGGACGGCCGTGCTCGCCCCGAACTTCGTGGTGTTGTGGGGCGCGACGAACTTCTGCCAGCCCTGCGGCACGTCGAGGCCGAACTGGCCGCCTTCGCCGGTCGCGTAGCTCGCGTCGCCGGACTGGCGGACCAGGGACGGCGGCGGGACGTCGGTGAGGCCGTTCGACGTGTTCCGCGGCTCGGCCGCCGGCGGCAGCAGCGACTGGCCGCCGACCGTCCTGGCCAGCGCGAACCCGCCGCCGGCCGCGACCAGGAAGAGCAGGATCGCCAGCGCGATGAGCACCGCGGTGGCCCGGGCGCCGCGACGGGCGGGCCGGATCGGGGCGACGAAGACCGTCGGCGGCGGCTCGGGTGCCGGCGCCGGCGCAGGCGGGCGCAGGAACGGCAGCGGGCCGGGGTCGGTGGCGAGCTCGCTGCTCGAGCCCTCGGCCTTCTTCTCCGCCTTGTCCCCGCCCTTCTCGGGCAGGACGGTCTTGATCACCTGGGTGTCGGTCGCGTCCGGCTGCGCGGACGTCTTCTTGCCGTCCGGGGTGCGGAACAGCTCGGCCCCGAACAGGTCCAGCGGCGTCTTCGACTGCAGCGGGTAGAGCCGGTGGCGGACCTCGCGCAGGGTGATCCGGTCGCCGGGCTCCTTCTTCATCAGCGCGGAGATGACCTCGGCGAGCGGCCCGGCCTTCGGCTTGGGCACCTTGCCGTTGACGACCTTGCCGACGGTCTCCAGCGGGTCGCCGTCGGCGTCGTACGGCGGCGCGCCCTCGACCGCGGCGAACAGCGTCGCGCCGAGGCCCCACAGGTCGGCGGCCGGGATGACGGCGCCGCCGGAAGCGACCTCCGGCGCGATGTAGGCGGGGGAGCCGAGCATGATCCCGGTGCGGGTCATGGTCGCCTCGGAGACGTTGCGGGCGATGCCGAAGTCGGTCAGCTTGATCCGGCCGTCGCTGGCGACGAGGACGTTGCCCGGCTTGACGTCGCGGTGGGTGATCCCGGCGGCGTGCGCGGCCTCCAGCGCGGACGCCACGGCGATGCCGACGGCGGCGGCCTGCTCGACGGTCAGCGGCCCGTGGTCGCGCAGGATGTGCGCCAGGCTGCGCGAGGGCAGCAGCTCCATCACCACGAACGGCTGGTCGTCCTCGCGGGCGACGTCGTGCAGGATGATCACGTTCGGGTGGGACAGCACGGCGATGGCGCGGGCCTCGCGCAGCGTGCGCTCCCGCAGCTCGTCCGCCTGCGACGCCGGGATGCCCGGCGGCACCTTCATCTCCTTGACGGCCACCTGGCGGTGCAGGAACTCGTCGTAGGCCGACCAGACGGTGCCCATCGACCCGGAGCCGAGCACCGAACGCAGCCGGTAGCGACCGGCGACCACTCGTGTCTCTTCGCTGGAGGGGGGCACGGGCCAATTGTGTCGTACCCGCGCCACCGGCCCCTAACCTCCCCGGGCCGCCACCCCTAGCGCGACCAGACTCACAGGGCGAGCGCGGCGAGTGCCTCTACCATCACTGGGTATGACTGAAGTGGCCGGTCCGGAGTCAGTGCCGATCTCCGAACTCGACCTGGCGGCCGAGTTCCCCCAGGCGACGCGCGGGCAGTGGCAGGAGCTCGTGGCGGGTGTCCTGCGCAAGAGCGGCAAGCTGCCGGAGGACTTCGCGGGCGCCCCGGAGAGCAAGCTCGTCACGCGGACCTACGACGGGATCGAGATCCAGCCGCTGTACACCGCGGACGACGTCCCCGGCGAAACCGGCTTCCCCGGCCTGCCGCCCTACGTGCGCGGCGCGCGGCCGGAAGGCCAGGTCAGCACCGGCTGGGACGTCCGCGCCCGGTTCACCGGCGAAGACGGCCGCGCGGTCAACAAGGCGATCCTGGCCGACCTCGAAGGCGGCGTGACGTCGCTCTGGCTGACCGTGCCGCCGGCCGCGCTGGCCGACGCGCTCAACGAGGTCTACCTCGACCTCGCGCCGGTGGTCCTGGACGCGGGCGCCGAGTTCGAAGCCGCCGCCGCGGAACTGCTGGCGCTGTTCGACGAACGCGAGATCCCGGCGAGCGAGGCCACCGCCGTGCTGGGCGCGGACCCGATCGGGCTAGCGGCCCGGTCCGGTGCGCCCGCCGACCTCGGACCGGCCGCCGCGCTCGCCGCGCGTGTCGCCGCGAAGTACCCGAAGGTGCGCACGATCGTCGCCGACGGCCTGCCGTTCCACGAAGCGGGCGGCTCGGACGCGCAGGAACTGGGCGCGCTGGTCGCCGCCGGCGTCTCCTACCTGCGGGCGCTGACCGACGCGGGTCTCGACGCCGAAGCCGCCGCCGGCCAGCTGGAATTCCGGATCGCCGCGACCGCCGACCAGTTCTCCACCGTCGCCAAGCTGCGCGCGGCCCGCCGCCTGTGGGCCCGCGTCGCCGAGGTCTGCGGCTTCACCTCGCCGATGCGCCAGCACGCCGTGACGTCGCCGTCGATGCTCACCCGGCGCGACCCGTGGGTGAACATGCTGCGCACGACCGTCGCGTGCTTCGGCGCCGGTGTCGGCGGCGCGGACGCGGTCACCGTGCTGCCGTTCGACGCCGCCATCGGCAAGCCGGACGCGTTCTCCGCGCGGATCGCCCGCAACACCCACGCCGTGCTGCTGGAGGAGTCCAAGCTGGCCGGCGTGGTCGACCCCGCGGGCGGCTCCTGGTACGTCGAGAAGCTCACCGACGACCTCGCGCACGCGGCCTGGGCCGAGTTCACCGCCATCGAAGGCGCGGGCGGCCTGGTCGAGGAGCTTTCCTCGGGCGCACTGGCCGCGCGGCTGGCCGAGACGTGGGAGAAGCGGTCCCGGCGGATCGCCACCCGCCGCGACCCGCTCACCGGCGTCAGCGAGTTCCCGAACCTGGCCGAGAAGCCGGTCACCCGGGAGCCGGCCGGGTCCACAGTGGAGGGCGGGCTGCCGCGGCACCGGTACGCCGAAGGCTTCGAAGCCCTCCGCGACGCATCGGACGCGTACCTCGCTTCGCACGGTGAGCGGCCCAAGATCTTCCTCGCCACCCTCGGCCCGGTCGCCGCGCACACCGCGCGCGCCGGGTTCGCCGCCAACCTGTTCCAGGCCGGCGGGATCGAAGCCGTCAACCCGGGCGCGACCGACGACCTGCCCGGCGCGTTCCGCGCGTCCGGTGCGAAGATCGCCTGCCTCTGCGGCACCGACGACGCCTACGCGGCACAGGCGGCCGAGGTCGCCGGGTCGCTCGGTGCCGACCACGTACTGCTGGCGGGCAAGGGCTCCTTCGACGGCGTGGACGGCAACGTCTTCGCCGGCTGCGACGCCCTCGACGTCCTCAACGGCCTGCACGCCAAGCTGGGAGTCACCCGATGAGCATCCCGAACTTCGCCGGTCTCGACCTCGGCACGCCGTCGCCCGCCGACCGCGAGGCCTGGGCCGAGGCCGTGCAGGAAGCCACCGGCAAGGGCCCGGACGCGCTCGACTGGGAGACGCCGGAGGGCATCGGCGTCAAGCCGGTCTACACCGCCGCCGACCTGTCCGATGTGGACTTCCTGGGCACCTACCCCGGCATCGCGCCCTTCCTGCGCGGGCCGTACCCGACGATGTACGTCAACCAGCCCTGGACCATCCGCCAGTACGCCGGCTTCTCCACCGCCGAGGAGTCCAACGCCTTCTACCGGCGCAACCTCGCCGCCGGTCAGAAGGGCCTGTCGGTCGCCTTCGACCTGGCCACCCACCGCGGCTACGACTCCGACCACCCGCGCGTCTCCGGCGACGTCGGCATGGCGGGCGTCGCCATCGACTCCATCTACGACATGCGCCAGCTCTTCGACGGCATCCCGCTCGACAAGATGTCGGTGTCGATGACCATGAACGGCGCGGTGCTGCCGGTGCTGGCGTTGTACGTCGTCGCGGCCGAGGAGCAGGGGGTGAAGCCGGAGCAGCTCGCGGGGACCATCCAGAACGACATCCTCAAGGAGTTCATGGTCCGCAACACCTACATCTACCCACCGCAGCCCTCGATGCGGATCATCTCCGACATCTTCTCCTTCACTTCGCAGCACATGCCGAAGTACAACTCGATCTCCATCTCCGGCTACCACATGCAGGAAGCGGGGGCGACGGCCGACCTGGAGCTGGCCTACACCCTCGCCGACGGCGTCGAGTACCTCCGCTCCGGCGTCGACGCCGGGCTCGGCGTGGACAAGTTCGCGCCGCGGCTGTCGTTCTTCTGGGCGATCGGCATGAACTTCTTCATGGAGGTCGCGAAGCTGCGTGCGGCGCGCCTCCTGTGGGCGAAGCTGGTGAAGGGCTTCGACCCGAAGTCGCCGAAGTCGCTTTCGCTGCGGACGCACTCCCAGACGTCGGGCTGGTCGCTGACCGCGCAGGACGTCTACAACAACGTCGTGCGCACCTGCGTCGAGGCGATGGCCGCGACCCAGGGGCACACGCAGTCGCTGCACACGAACGCCCTCGACGAGGCGCTCGCGCTGCCGACGGACTTCTCCGCGCGGATCGCCCGCAACACGCAGCTGCTGCTGCAGCAGGAATCCGGCACCACCCGCGTGATCGACCCGTGGGGCGGCAGCGCCTTCGTCGAGAAGCTGACCTACGACCTCGCGCGCAAGGCGTGGGGCCACATCAGCGAGGTCGAGCAGGCCGGCGGCATGGCCAAGGCGATCGACGCGGGCATCCCCAAGCTGCGCATCGAGGAAGCCGCCGCGCGCACCCAGGCGCGCATCGACTCCGGCCGCCAGCCGGTCATCGGCGTGAACAAGTACCAGGTCACCGGAGATGAGGACATCGAAGTCCTCAAGGTCGACAACGCCGGCGTCCGCACCCAGCAGCTGGAGAAGCTGCGGCGGCTGCGCGAAGAGCGTGACCCGCAGGCGACCGAGGACGCGTTGCGGCGGCTCACCGAGGGGGCCGGCAACGGCGGCAACCTGCTGGAGCTGGCGATCGGAGCGGCCCGCGCGAAGGCGACCGTCGGCGAGATCTCCGACGCGCTCGAGAAGCTGTGGGGCCGCCACTCCGGGCAGATCCGGACGATTTCGGGCGTCTACCGCGAAGAGGTGGGTAAGTCGCAGAACGTCGAGCAGGCTCGTGAGCTGGTCGAGAAGTTCGCCGAGGACGAGGGCCGCCGCCCCCGCATCCTGGTCGCGAAGATGGGCCAGGACGGCCACGACCGCGGCCAGAAGGTGATCGCCACCGGCTTCGCCGACATCGGCTTCGACGTCGACGTCGGCCCGCTGTTCTCCACCCCGGCCGAGGTCGCCCGCCAGGCGATCGAGGCGGACGTGCACGTCGTCGGCGTCTCGTCGCTGGCCGCCGGGCACCTCTCGCTGGTGCCGGCGCTGCGCCACGAGCTCGCCGAGCTGGGCCGCGAGGACATCATGGTGGTCGTCGGCGGCGTCATCCCGCCGCAGGACTACCCGGCGCTGCGCGAAGCCGGCGCGGCGGCCATCTTCGGGCCCGGCACGGTGCTCGCGGACGCGGCCATCGACCTGCTCGGCCAGCTGACGGCGCAGGAGTCCTGACCCTTGCCGCGGCAGATCGACGTCACCGCGTACGCCAAAGGGGTTCTCGCGGGGGACCGCGGGACGCTGTCGAAGGCCATCACGCTCGTCGAATCGCAGCGCGAAGACCACCGGGCGCAGGCGCAGGAACTGCTGATCGAGGTGCTGCCCGCGGCCGGCGGGGCCCAGCGCGTCGGCATCACCGGCGTCCCCGGGGTCGGCAAGTCGACGTTCATCGACCAGCTGGGCACCGACCTGACGGCGGCCGGGCACAAGGTGGCCGTGCTCGCCGTCGACCCGTCGTCCACGCGGACCGGCGGGTCGATCCTCGGCGACAAGACCCGGATGGCGCGCCTGGCGGTCGACGAACGGGCGTTCATCCGGCCGTCGCCGACGTCGGGCACGCTCGGCGGCGTCGCGCGGGCGACCCGCGAGACGATCGTGCTGATGGAGGCCGCCGGCTACGACATCGTGCTGGTCGAGACGGTCGGCGTCGGGCAGTCCGAGGTGACCGTGGCGAACATGGTCGACTGCTTCCTGTTCCTGACCCTCGCGCGCACCGGTGACCAGCTCCAAGGCATCAAGAAGGGCGTGCTGGAGCTCGCCGACGTCATCGCCGTCAACAAGGCCGACGGCGACCACGAACGGGACGCGAAACGGGCGGCCCGTGAGCTTTCGGGCGCGCTGCGGATGATCTACGGTCCCGACGCGGCGTGGACCCCGCCGGTGCTCACCTGCAGCGGCCTGCACAACCTGCGCCTGGACGAGGTCTGGGGCGCGATCGAGAAGCACCGTGACACGCTTTCGGCGTCCGGCGAGCTGGAAGCGCGCCGCCGGCAGCAGCAGGTCGACTGGACGTGGGCGATGGTGCGCGAACAGTTGCTCAGTCGCCTGGCGGCGCATCCGGACGTGCGAACGGTCGTTCCCGACGTCGAACGGGCGGTGCGCGACGGTGAACTGACGGCTACCCTCGGTGCGCAGCGGATCCTCGACGCGTTCGGTCCACCCCGTGGTGGCTGACGCGCGGGCGTTCCGCGGGCAGAATGCCTGGTCGTGGCGAAGGGATGACATGGCGAAGCTGCGGGGTCTGGTCCTGGTCGGGGTGCTCGGTGCGGTGCTGTTCACCGCGTCGCCCGCGCTGGCCGAGCCGGTGCGTACGGCGGCCGTTTCGGTGACCGTGGTGTCTTCGGCGCACGCGGCGGCGCCGGTCCCGGCGCAGACCCAGCCACCGGGCCCGGTGCTCGACCCGGCCCAGACCGACAAGGCCAACACCGAGAAGACGAAGAACAAGCTGGTCGCCGGCCTGATCGCGGTCGTTCTGCTCGGCATCGTCGTCTGGGGACGGCGGATCCGTTCGAAGAAGGCGAAGAAGTCCTGAAGCGTTCGGCGTAACCGAACTACTGCACGCCGTTCAACGCAGATCCGCTACCGGCCATCTAGGACGGCCGTTTTCGAGGCGCGGCTTGCCGCCTGCATGGTGCACGATCGTCTGCAAATGCGTACAACAGATCGATCGGCACGAAGCGTGACCCCAGCCGCTGCGCGGGTTACCCGTGTTGCGGGAGGAGGTGCGGCGTGACGGTGTTGGACTCACGACCGGACGTTCCAGGCGACCCCCATGGGCGCATGATGACCCCTATGGAGGGGCCCGAGGCGCTCATTTCCGAAGCCGGCGTAAGCATGGCTCCCGTGGAGGACCTTGGTGCGGGGCGTGGCCCGTTCTGGCTCGACGACTGGCTGCGCGCCAACGCGACCGACCTGCTCGCGTGGCGACGGCACATCCACGCGCACCCCGAGCTGTCACGGCACGAGTTCGCGACCACCGAACTGGTCGTCACGCTGCTGCGCACGGTCGGGCTCAAGCCGTGGGTGCTGCCCGGCGGCACCGGCGTCGTCTGCGACATCGGCAGCGGCGAGAAGTGCGTGGCGCTGCGGGCCGACATGGACGCGCTGCCGCTCACCGAGGCGACCGGGCTGCCCTACGCGTCGACGACCGAGGGCGCGGCCCACATGTGCGGCCACGACGCCCACACGGCGATCCTGCTCGGCGCGGCCCGCGCCCTGGCCGGCGCGCCGGAGCTGCCCGGCCGCGTGCGGCTGATCTTCCAGCACGCCGAGGAGGTCATGCCCGGCGGCGCGCTGGACATGATCGCGGCCGGCGCGCTGGACGGCGTCGAGCGGATCTACGGCCTGCACGTCGACCCGCGGCTCGAAGTGGGTTCGGTGGGCATGCGCGTGGGCGCGCTGACGTCCGCGGCCGACCTGATCGAGCTGCGCTTGACCTCGCCGGGCGGCCACACGTCCCGGCCGCACCTGACGGCCGACCTGGTCCACGCGCTCGGCACGGTGATCACGTCGCTGCCCGCGGTGCTCTCGCGCCGCGTCGACCCGCGGTCGGGCACCGTCCTGGTGTGGGGCGCGGTCCACGCGGGACAGGCGGCCAACGCGGTGCCGCAGGACGGCGTCCTGCGCGGCACGCTGCGCACCGCCGACCACGAGGTCTGGACTTCGCTGGAGCCGCTGGTGGCGTCCTCTGTGGAGTCCCTGCTGGCGCCGACCGGCGTCGGCTTCTCGCTGGACTACCGCCGCGGGGTCCCGCCGGTGGTCTCGGACCCGGACTCGACCGCGCTGATGCGCGCGGGCGTCGAAGCGGCCCTCGGCGAGGGCGCGGTGGCCGGCACCGAGCAGTCCTCCGGCGGGGAAGACTTCGGCTGGTACCTGGAGCACGTCCAGGGCGCGTTCGCCCGCCTGGGTGTCTGGCCCGGCCCGCCGGAACCGCAGTCGGACATCCACCGCCCGACGTTCGTCCTCGACGAGCGGGCCCTCCTCTGCGGGGTCCGCACCCTGGTCCACACCGCTTTGACGGCTCTCGCCTGAGCGGAGTTGTCCACAGTTTCACCCAGTTGTCCACAGGCCGTGAACCGGCCCTTCCCTCGATCGGGGGAAGGGCCGTTTTGCGCGCCCGCGGACCGGCGGGCAGACTGGTCGGCGGCCCGCCGCGCGGGCCGTTGCGGCCTGGTGTTTTCCTTGTACCGCAAGGACATTCACGTTTGGCCGGAGCGAGGCCGAAGCCGTCGAGCACACGCTCGCCGGCCCGCGTGACGGGGTGCCCGCGAAGGTCCGCGCGGGCTCGTGGTAGCGCTCAGGCCACCGAGTTGTCCACAGGGTGTGGAGTCAGCCGGTGATGCCCGAACAAGGGCGGGTGCGCAGGTCGTCGACGTAGTCCACGGGTGCTCCGGCCGCCTCCGCGGCGTCGGCGAGCACGCCGAGGTACCGGGCCGAGGGCAGCCCGCCTTCGTAGGCGTCCAGGACGTACAGCCACGCCAGGACCGACCCGTCCATGGTCTGGACCCGGAGCCGGATCTTCGAGTGGATGCCGAGCTCGCCGCCTTCCCAGCGGTCGAGCCCGTCCTCGTCCAGCGGCGTCACGTCGTAGAGGACGACGAAGACCCGGGCTCCCGGGTCTTCGACGATGGTGGCCAGGGCACCTTCCCAGCCGAAGTCCTCGCCGCCGAAGGTCAGGCGCCACCCCTCCAGCCAGCCGGTGCCGGCCATCGGAGAGTGCGGCGCGCGCTCCAGCATCTGGGCGGGCTCCATGTTCGATCCGTACGCGGCATACAACGGCACGCCGACAGCGTAGCGACCCATCGCCGACCCGAGTGGACGCACTCGCCGTGTTCGCCCACTTCAGTGTCCGGACACCTCCGCCGCGTACGGTGAGAGCACCGCACGCGAGCACATCGAGGAGGACCCAGGTGACCAGGATCGTGATCATGGGCGGGGGCCCGGCCGGCTACGAAGCCGCGCTGGTCGCAGCCCAGCACGGGGCCGACGTCACGATCGTCGAGCGGGACGGCCTGGGTGGCGCGTGCGTCCTCTACGACTGCGTCCCTTCGAAGACGTTCATCGCGAGCTCGGGCGCGCTGGCGAAGATGCACGACCTCAGCGAGCTCGGCATCAACACCGACCTCGCCGACACCAGCATCGACCTCCCGACCGTGCACGGCCGCGTGAAGGGCCTCGCCCTCGCCCAGTCCGCCGACATCCGCGCCCGCGTCCAGCGCGAAGGCGTCCGCGTCCTCATCGGCGAAGCTCGCTTCTGCGACGAAGAGCCCGGCCTCGCCACCCACAAGGTCTCGGTGACCACGGCCGAGGGCACCGAGAAGCTGCCCGCCGACGTCGTCCTGATCGCGACCGGCGCCACCCCGCGCGTGCTCCCGGGCGCGGTGCCGGACGGCGAGCGCATCCTCGACTGGCGCCAGCTCTACGAGCTCCAGGAGCTGCCGGAGCACCTCGCCGTGATCGGCTCGGGCGTCACCGGCGCCGAGTTCGCGTCCGCCTACACCGAGATGGGCGTCAAGGTCACCGTCGTGTCCAGCCGCGACCGCGTCCTCCCGCACGAGGACGCCGACGCCGCCGCCGTGCTCGAAGAGGTCTTCTCCCAGCGCGGCACGACCGTGGCGAAGCAGGCGCGCGCCGACCGCGTCGAGCGCACGGACAAGGGCGTCGAGATCCACCTCGCCGACGGCCGCGTGATCGAAGCCAGCCACGCGCTGATGACGGTCGGGTCCATCCCGAACACCGCCGACCTCGGCCTCGACAAGGTCGGCATCGCACCCGGCCCCGGCGGGTTCATCACCGTCGACCGCGTTTCGCGCACCTCCGTGCCCGGGATCTACGCCGCCGGCGACTGCACCGGCGTGCTCATGCTGGCCTCGGTGGCGAGCATGCAGGGCCGCATCGCGATGTGGCACGCGCTGGGCGAAGGCGTCGCGCCGATCAAGCTCAAGACCGTCGCCGCCAACGTGTTCACCCACCCGGAGATCGCCACCGTCGGCATCAGCCAGCAGGCGATCGACTCCGGCGAGGTGCCCGCGCGCACCATCATGCTGCCCCTGGCCACCAACGCGCGCGCGAAGATGGAGGGCCTCCGCCGGGGCTTCGTGAAGCTGTTCTGCCGCCCCGCCACCGGCGTGGTCGTCGGTGGTGTCGTCGTGGCACCGCAGGCGAGCGAGCTCATCCTCCCCATCGCGCTCGCCGTCCAGAACCAGCTCACCGTGGACCACCTGGCACTGACGTTTTCGGTGTACCCGTCGCTGTCGGGCTCGATCACCGAGGCCGGGCGCCAGCTCATGCGCCACGACGACCTCGACTGAAATCCGTAGGCAACCCGTCGCGCCCTGTCGCGTCTTGTCGGTTGTGAGGCTGAAGGACGCGAAGGGTGCGATGGTGCGCAAGACGGTGGTTTTCGTTGCGGCAGTGGTGATCGGGGCGACGGCGGCGGCGCCCGCGACAGCGCAGAGCAGCGGTCCCGCGGCGGCGCCCGCGCCCGCCGGCAGCGTCCAGCTCAACGTCAACACCGCGATCAACCAGTCGCTCGTGGACAAGTACGTCCGCGACGCGCCGAACGTCGCGCTGGCCAAGTGCGAAGGTGCTTCGCCGAAGTTCTCTTCGCCGGCGCTGGACTTCGCCAACTACACCCCGGGCCCGTTCATGGGCGCGGACGCCAACATCAGCGCGGACGCCACGCTCAAGCCCGGCACGGGCGCGGGCACGTACCCGCTGACCGTCACGTGCGGCGGCCAGACCTACACCACGAACTTCACGGTGCCGGCCGCCCAGGTGGCGAAGGTGCCGTCCGGTGCCGCGAAAGCGGGCGACGGCAGCATGGCCGGCTGATTCTTCTTTTCCGAAACCGCCCGGGAGTCCCGCTCCCGGGCGGTTTTTTCATGTCGCTTTTGTGACCTCGGTGCGCAACCGATCGCAGGTGGGGACGTCATGGGGGGTGTGAGCGAGCGGGAGCCGCCACCATTCCACAGGGGAGAAAAGAATGCAGAAGACTGCCGTTGTCGCGGGTTTCGCCGCCGCATTCCTCGTCGTCGCGCCGGGCGCCGCGCTGGCGACGACGCCGACCGCCACGCCGTCCCCGTCGGCCGCGCCGACGGCCACGGTGCCGGTGGACCCGGACGGCCCGTTCTCCCGGATCACCCGGCTGCTGACCGTGTCCCCGGCCCAGGCGCAGCCGGGCGCGCGGGTGAAGCTGGACTTCGCCTGCCAGACGCGTGAGCCCGCCGAGAAGGTCACCGTGCGGTCGGCGGCGCTCGTCTTCGGCAAGGGCGGGTGGGCCACCGGCACCGTCAAGGACGTCAAGCCCGGCAAGTACGCCGTCACGCTGCACTGCGGCCCGGAGACGTCGTCCGCGACGCTGGCGGTCCTGCCGGTGAAGAAGCAGGTCGTCAAGGTGCCCACGGGCGCTCCGCAGACCGGCGGCACCGACGGCCCAGGTGGCTCCGGCACCCCGCTCGCGGCGGCGGCCGCCATGGGCGCGCTGGCGCTCGGCGGCAGCGGTCTCGTGCTCGCCCGGCGCGCGCGGCGGCGCTGACCGCCCGGCGTACCGTCGGGACTCAACCGAAGAGACCACCCGGACGTGTGAACGGCAGGCGAGGGAACCACGGGGGAGAAGATGACGACGAGGAGCACGGGCAGACGGGGCTACTTGATCGCCCTCGTCCTCGCGTTGCTGGCCGCGCTGGTGGTCGTGGCGCTGGTGTTCGGCGGCGGGTCCGAACCGCCGTCGGCCCAGCCGCCGCCCCCGCGGCCGGTCGCCGTCCAGCCCGAACCCGCGGCCGCGGACGCCGTCTCGTCGTTGCCCAGGTCCGACCCGGTCTCGATCGACATCCCGAAGCTCGGCGCTCATTCGTCGCTGGTTCCGCTCGGGCTCAACGCCGACAACACGATCGAGGTACCGCCGGTGACCACGCCGCTGCAGGCCGGCTGGTACACCTACGCGCCGACGCCGGGGGAGGCCGGCCCGGCCGTCGTGCTGGGGCACGTCGACGGCAACCACCAGAAGGGCATCTTCTTCCGGCTCAAGGAGCTGGCGGCGGGCGACCGCGTGGCGATCGCCCGCAAGGACGGCACCACGGCGACGTTCGAGGTGACGAAGGTGCACCAGGTGCCGAAGAAGGACTTCGAGGGCGAGGGCGTCTACGACGACACCCCCGGCCCGGAGCTGCGCCTGATCACCTGCGGCGGCGTCTTCGACCGGAACGCGCGCAACTACGTCGACAACATCGTCGTCTACGCCAAGCTCGTCGGGCACTGAGTCCTTCGGCCCTGGTTTTGTCGGTGGTGGGTGCCAGACTGTGTCGGCCGTCACCCAGGCGGCGTTCACGAGGGTCGGGAGTCGACATGGTGTTCCGGGACGAGCGGTGGCCGGACGGCACGCCCAGTTGGGTGGACCTGATGGTGCCGGACCAGGCGAAAGCGGTGGCGTTCTACAGCGCGCTGTTCGGTTGGGACGTGCGGACGGGCGGTGAGGAGACCGGCTTCTACGGCATGGCTGAGCTGCGCGGGCGTCCGGTCGCGGGCATCGGGCAGACGCCGCCGGGCCAGGAGATGCCGGCGGTGTGGACGACGTACCTGTCGGTGTCCGATGTGGACAAGACGGTCACGGCGATCACCGAGGCCGGCGGCCAGGTCCTGATGCCGGTCATGGAGGTCATGAAGGAGGGCCGCATGGCGGTGGCGGCCGACCCGGCGGGCGCGGTCTTCGGCCTCTGGGAGGCGGGCAACCACATCGGCACCCAGGTCACGGCGGCCCCGGGCACGCTGGCCTGGAACGAGTGCATGAGCCGCGACTATCCGGCGGCGAAGGCGTTCTACGAGCAGGTCTTCGGGTTCGGTTTCCAGGACCTGTCGAACGACGACTTCACGTACGCGGTCCTGCTCCTCGACGGCCGCCCGGTCGGTGGGCTGGGTGCGTTGCCCGCGTCGGTCCCGGCTTCGGTCCCGTCGAACTGGTCGACGTACTTTTCGGTGGCGGACGCCGACGCGAGCGCGGCGAAGGTCGCGGAGCTGGGCGGCCAGGTCCAGGGCAAGCCGTTCGACTCCCCGTACGGCCGGCAGGTCCAGGTGACCGACGACCAGGGGGTGCCGTTCCTGGTGATCGCACCGAACGAGCAGTCGGGCAAGCCGGAGGGCTGGGAGGAGTGAGCGACTCGCACTGAGGCGGCGGCCTGGCAGCACCGGCCGGCGGTCGTGCTGCGGCTGCGGCTGCGGCCGGTCGGCGAGGCACCTTGGCGTGCGGCTGTGGCTGAGGTGTTGCGTCGGTCGTGTTGCGGCTGCGGCCGGTCGGCAAGCCGGTTCGGCGCGCGGCTGTGCCTGAGGTGTTGCGGCGGTCGGCTTGGCTGCGGTCGGTCGGCGAGGCAGCTTGGCGCGCGGTTGCGCCTGAGGTGGTTGCGGCGGCCGGCTCGGCTGCGCCGAGGCGGCTGGGCTGTGGGCTGGGTAGCTGGCTGCGGGCGCCTGCGGTTGGGCGCGGATGCGGGCGGCCTGCTTCGCCGCGGGACTCCGGAGCTGGGAGCGCGCGGCTGTGCAACTCGGCTGTGCCACTCGGCTGCGGGCAGCTCTGCTCGGCGCGCCCGGCGGGCGACAGCCGAGCCGCCCTCGCCGGGCCGTGGCACCAGCAGGCCGGAGGCGCCCGGCGGCGCCCCCGGCCCAGCGGAGTCAGTCCTCGTCGGACACCCAGTCGAAGGTCTTCGTCACCGCCTTCTTCCAGTTGCGGTACTCGCGGTCGCGGCGGGCGTCGTCCATCGCCGGGTCCCACTGCTTGTCCTGGGCCCAGTTGGTGCGGATGTCGTCTTCGGACTTCCAGAACCCGACCGCCAGCCCGGCGGCGTACGCGGCGCCCAGTGCGGTCGTCTCGTTGACCACCGGGCGGATCACCGGGACGCCGAGGATGTCGGCCTGGAACTGCATGAGCAGCTCGTTGACGACCATGCCGCCGTCCACCTTGAGCGACTTCAGGGGCACGCCCGAGTCGGCGTTCATCGCGTCGATGACCTCGCGGGACTGGAAGGCCGTCGCCTCCAGGACCGCGCGGGCCAGGTGGCCCTTGTTGACGAAGCGGGTGAGGCCGACGATCGCGCCGCGGGCGTCCGAACGCCAGTACGGGGCGAACAGGCCCGAGAACGCCGGGACGAAGTACGCGCCGCCGTTGTCCTCGACGCTGCGGGCGTGCTCTTCGATCTCGGCCGCCGTCGAGAGCATGCCGAGGTTGTCGCGCAGCCACTGCACCAGCGACCCGGTCACCGCGATGGAGCCTTCCAGCGCGTAGATCGTGTCGTTCGAGCCGATCTTGTAGCAGACCGTGGTGAGCAGCCCGTTCTGCGACATCACCTTTTCGGTGCCGGTGTTGAGCAGCATGAAGTTGCCGGTGCCGTAGGTGTTCTTGGCTTCACCGGGCGAAAGGCAGGCCTGGCCGAACGTCGCGGCCTGCTGGTCGCCCAGGATGCCCGCGATCGGGACGCCCGCGAGCGCGCCCTTCTCGCGGACCTTGCCGTACTCCTCGGACGAGGAACGGATCTCCGGCAGCATCGAAAGGGGGATGCCCATCTCGCCGGCGATCTCGGGGTCCCACTGCAGGGTGTCGAGGTCCATCAGCATGGTGCGCGACGCGTTCGTCGGGTCGGTGACGTGCACGCCGCCGTCCGCGCCGCCGGTCATGTTCCACAGCACCCAGGTGTCCATGTTGCCGAAGATCAGGTCACCGGCTTCGGCCTTCTCGCGCGCGCCGTCGACGTTGTCGAGGATCCACTTGATCTTCGGCCCCGAGAAGTACGTCGCGAGCGGGAGGCCGACCTTGGCGCGGTAGCGCTCCTGGCCGCCGCCGAGGTTGCCGAGCTCGGTGACGATCCGGTCGGTGCGGGTGTCCTGCCAGACGATCGCGTTGTACACCGGCTTGCCGGTCGTCTTGTCCCAGACCAGCGCGGTCTCGCGCTGGTTGGTGATGCCGACGGCGACGATGTCCTTCGCGGTCAGGTCGGCCTTGGCCAGCGCGCCCGCGGCGACCCGGCGGGTGTTCTCCCAGATTTCCTCGGCGTTGTGCTCGACCCAGCCGGCCTTCGGGAAGATCTGCTCGTGCTCGCGCTGGTCCACCGACACGACGCGGCCTTCGTGGTTGAAGATCATGCACCGGGTCGACGTCGTGCCCTGGTCGATCGCGGCTACGTACGAAGTCATGTGTGCTCCAGGAATTCGTTTGAATGGGCGATCAGGTCAGGTTGTGCACGCCGAGGTAGAGCAGCGCGGCCAGCGCACCACCGACCAGCGGGCCGACGACCGGGATCCAGGAGTAGCCCCAGTTGGCGTTGGCCTTGTTCTTGATCGGGAGCAGGAACGCGTACGCGATGCGCGGGCCGAGGTCGCGGGCCGGGTTGATGGCGTAGCCCGTCGGCCCGCCGAGCGAGGTGCCGATCACGAGGACGACGAACGAGACGCCCGCGTAGCCGAGCGCGGAGTTGCCGAAGTTCGGCGTGCCGCCGTCGCCTGCGGCGAAGACCGGGCTGAGCAGGATCCACGCGACCAGCACGAAGGTGCCGATGATCTCGGTGACGAGGTTCCACGCCGTGTTCGGGATCTGCGGTGCGGTGGAGAAGATGCCGAGCGTGTTCTCGGGCTCGGGGTGGTCGTCGAACTGCAGCTTGTAGGCGGCCCAGCAGAGCACGGCGCCGACGATCGCGCCGACCATCTGGCCGAGGAAGTAGAGCGGGACGTCGGCCCACGGGGTCTTGCCCGAGATGGCCAGGCCCAGCGTCACCGCCGGGTTGAGGTGCGCCCCGCTGGGCGCGGCGATGCTGGCGCCGGTGAAGACGGCGAACGCCCAGCCGAAGTTGATGAAGAGGAACCCTGCGTTGTGACCGTTGTTCTTACGGAGGACGTGGTTCGCGACCACACCGTTGCCGAGCAGGATCAGCGCGGCCGTTCCCAGTAGTTCCCAGACGATTATTGCCCCAGCACTCACCGCTGCACCTCCACACTGGACACTCTGCGCAGGGTCGATCACGGCGTGCCACGGCACCGTTGCCGACCCACGTCGAGGGGACGTTACCGGGGCGTGGAAGCGGATTCCAAGCACCGGCCAGCGCAATCTTTTCAAGATCGTGGCGGGTTACGCCACACGTGTCGTCCGTGGACAGGCGGATGATCACCGGGTCGTGCGATGCTGGAAGCCTCGCCGGCACGAGGAGGAATGTCACGTGGCGCAGCACGCAGCGGAGACCAACCCGGCTCGACTGGGCCCGGTCAAGCGGGAAGAGACGTGGCAGCGCCTCGGCAAGGAGACGTTCGACCTCGTCGTGATCGGCGGCGGTGTCGTCGGCGCGGGCACGGCGCTGGACGCCGCCACGCGCGGGCTCCGGGTCGCGCTGGTCGAAGCGCGGGACCTCGCTTCCGGGACGTCGAGCCGCTCGAGCAAGCTCTTTCACGGTGGCCTGCGCTACCTGGAACAGCTCGAGTTCGGCCTGGTCCGGGAAGCGCTGCGAGAGCGTGAGCTGATGCTGACGACGATCGCGCCCCACCTGGTGAAACCGGTCAGCTTCCTCTACCCGCTGACCCACCGCGTGTGGGAGCGCCCGTACACCGCGGCCGGCCTGCTGATGTACGACACGATGGGCGGCGCCCGCAGCGTCCCCGGCCAGAAGCACCTGACCCGCGCGGGTGCGCTGCGGATGGTGCCCGCGCTCAAGCGATCCGCCCTGATCGGGGGAATCCGCTACTACGACGCCCAATCGGACGACGCCCGTCACACCATGACGGTGGCCAGGACGGCAGCGCACTACGGCGCGGTCGTGCGGACGTCGACGCAGGTCGTCGGGTTCCTGCGCGAGGCGGACCGGGTGTCCGGCGTGCGCGTGCGCGACGTCGAAGACGGCCGCGAGACCGAGATCTCGGCGGCCGCGGTGATCAACTGCACCGGCGTCTGGACCGACGAGCTGCAGCGCCTTTCCGGCGGTCGCGGGCGGTTCCGCGTGCGCGCCAGCAAGGGCGTGCACATCGTCGTCCCGCGCGACCGGATCGTGTCGGAGTCGGGGATGATCCTGCGCACCGAGAAGTCGGTGCTGTTCGTGATCCCGTGGCGCAACCACTGGATCGTCGGCACGACGGACACCGACTGGAACCTCGACCTCGCCCACCCGGCGGCGACGAAGCACGACATCGACTACCTCCTCGAGCACGTCAACAGCGTGCTGGCGACGCCGTTGACGCACGACGACATCGAAGGCGTCTACGCGGGCCTGCGCCCGTTGCTGGCGGGGGAGAGCGAAGAGACGTCGAAGCTCTCGCGCGAGCACGCGGTGGCGCGGGTGGCGCCGGGCCTGGTGGCGATCGCGGGCGGCAAGTACACGACGTACCGGGTGATGGCGGCGGACGCGGTCGACGCGGCCGCGGTGGACCTGCCGGGCCGCTCGCAGCCGTCGATCACGGACAAGGTTCCCCTGCTGGGCGCGGACGGCTACCACGCGCTGGTCAACCAGGCCGACCACGTGGCCGCCGAGCACGGCCTGCACCCCTACCGCGTGCGGCACCTGCTCGACCGCTACGGCTCGCTGGTCAACGAGGTGCTGGCCGCGGCGAACGGGCGCCCGGAACTGCTGAAGCCGATCGAGCACGCGCCGGACTACCTGGGCGTCGAGGTCGTGTACGCGGCTTCGCACGAAGGGGCGCTGCACCTGGAAGACGTCCTGGCCCGCCGCACGCGCATCTCGATCGAGTACGCCCACCGCGGGGTCGACTGCGCGGAGCAGGTGGCGTCGCTGGTCGGCGAGGTCCTCGGCTGGTCGCCCGAAGCCGTGCAGCGCGAGATCGAGGTCTACACCGCGCGGGTCGAGGCGGAGCGGGAGTCGCAGTCCCAGCCGAGCGACGAAGCGGCGGACGCCCTGCGGTCGGCGGCCCCGGAAGCGCGGGCGGGCATCGTGGAGCCGGTGAGCTGAGCCCCGTGGGGCCCGTGCGAGCAGGGCGTTCGTCCGCTGCTCGCACGGACCGCACGGCGGCCGGCGGCCTCCCGGCCACCCGGGCGCGAATCCGCCGGTCAGCGGGCTTTCCTGGACCCGGCTCGGGAGCGAGCCGGGCTTCCCCGCAGAGAAATCCGTGAACGGCGCTGCTCGGTGTGGCGTTTTGGAGACCTTTCGAGGGTCCCACGCACGGAACCGATGTACAAGCCAGGCAGGCGGTCAGGCGGTCCGGTGCCAGCGGATCAGCCGTTCGCCGGTCGGCGCGCGCTCGTCCTCCGGCCCCAGCAGCGTGAACCCGCAGCGCTCGGCGACGACCGCCGAAGCCGCGTTGCTCTCCTCGTACCGGTAGCTCACCTCGGTCAGGCCCAGCCCGCCGAACCCGAACCGCAGGGCCGCGCTCAACGCCGTCGTGGCGATCCCCTTGCCCCGCTCCGCCGGGTGGACCCAGATGGTCGCCTCCGCGTACGCCGCGTCCAGGTTCAGCTCGCGCAGGCCCACCTCGCCGAGCAGGCGCCCGGACGTCGGCTCGGCGATCGCCCACGAACACCGCTCGTCGCCCGCCCACTGGGCCGCGCGCAGCGCCACGTACTCGGTGGCTTCGGCCAGGGTGCGCAGGCGGTAGTTCAGCACGTACTTGCGGTGCGTCGGGTCGGCGAACGCCTCCATCAGCAGCGCGCGGTCGTCCAGGTGCCGGTCGGCGCGCAGCTGGCGCAGGTAGTAGGTGCCCGCGTTGATCTCCACCGGTTCCACTCCGCCCAGCCTAGCCAGGCCGGGAGCAGGCCGCTCCCGGCCCGGCGGTCAGGGCCCGGTCACGGGGTCAGGTGCCAGACCACCGGCACCCCGCCGTCGCTCTCCGAGCCGTTCGTCGCGAAGCCCGCCAAGGACCCGTCGTCCGCGGCGAGACTCGCTTGGAACTGCGTGTACGTGCCCGGGCGCTGGACCGCGCCCGGCACCGTGCCGCGCCACGCCGTCGCGTTGCCGGGCCACGACGCGTTCGACGGGTTCGGGAGCAGCCCCGCCGTCAGGCCGACCTGGTTGACGCTGATCGCCGACGCGCCGCCCTCCAGCCCCACCGTCGAGTCGGGGGTGGACCAGCGGGCCGCCTGCTCGGCACCGCCCCAGAAGCGCCGGCCGACGACCACGCCGTTGCGGATCGCCAAGCCCTGCGCCGACACCGCCGGGCTCGGCGACAGCTGCCGGATCACGCCGTTCTTCCACAGCGTCGACCCCGGGCCCGAGTCGAACAGGATCGTGCCGTCGTCGTCGAGGTCGCGGGCGTAGTACGTGTCGTTGCCCGAGGGGATCACCGTCGGGGCGCCGCCGCCCGCCGGCCACAGCAGCGTCGCGAAGTAGGGGCCGGTGCGGACGGCCCGGGCGAGGACGTCGCCGCGAGCGTTGATCGCCACCCCGTACGGGTGCTCCCAGCCCGCTGGGTTCTCCTTGAGGTGGAACCCGGTCGGGTCCAGGACGAACACGCTGCTGTTCTGGGTCTCGTCGTCGTGGGCGGTGCCCACCACGACACCGGACGCGTTTTCGTCGACCGCGTCCGCGCGCTCGTACCCGCTCGGCAGCCCGCGCACCACCGGCTGCCCGTTCCGCCAGCTCACCACCTGCTGGACGCCGTTCACCGCGAACGTACCGGTGTACTCGCCCTTCCCGTTCGACCCGGTCAGGAACCCGTTGCCGCCGCCGGCCGGCAGCGGCAGCACGGTGGGCCGCCACGGGAGGCGGATCCCCAGCGCGCCGGCGGGCTGCGCCAGCGTCACCGCCGCGAGCACGGCGACGGCGGGCGCGAGCGCGCGCGCCCAGGACTTGCTTCTCATCGGATCTCCGTTTCCCCCCGACCTGCACCGGATACATCGGTGCAGGTCGGGGGGCCGTTGCCCGGCAAACGGAGCAATCTTGATCAAGAACCGGAAGAATCTCCCGAACCGGTCACGGGGTCAGGCGCCAGACCACCGGCACGCCGTACGAGGCCTCCGGGCTGTTCGCCGCGTAGCCCGCCAAGGAGCCGTCGTCCGCGGCGACCTCGGCTTCGAACGTCGAATAGCCACTGGGCGCGCGGACCTCGCCCGGGGTGGTCGTGCGCCACGCGATCGCGTTGCCGACGATGACCGGCCCCGACGGGTTCGGCACCAGCCCGGCCGTCAGACCCGCCTTGTTGACGCTGAGCGCGCGCCCGCCGCCCGGCAGCGCGGCCCACGGGCTCGTCGCGGAGGACCAGCGCACGGCCTGCTCGACGCCGCCCCGGATCGCCGTCCCGACCACGACCCCGTTGCGGATCGCGTAACCCCAGGCCTGGAGGGACGGCTCCGGCGAGAGGTGCCGGAGAACGCCGTCCTTCCACAGCGCCGAGCTGTTGCCCGAGTCGAACAGGATCGTGCCGTCCTCATCGAGGTCGCGCGCGTAGTACGTGTCCGGCGTTCGCGGGATGAGCACCGGTGCGCTGCCGTCGGCGCGCCACAGCACCGTGGCCTCGCCGCCGCCGCTGCCGAACTGCGTGGCCCGGCCGAGCAGGTCGCCGCGGGCGTTGATCGCGACGCCGTAGACGTAGTCGTAGCCCGCCGGGACGTCCCGCATGTGGAACCCGGACGCGTCCAGCGTGAACGCCCGGCTGACGAAGGTGTCGTAGTCGTGCACCGTGCCGGCCACGACCCCGGACGGGTTTTCGTCTTCGGCGAGCGCCGCCTCGTACCCGCTCGGCACGCCCCGCACCACCGGCTGCCCGTTCCGCCAGCTGACGACCGTCTGCACGCCGTTCACGTCGAACGTGCCGGTGTATTCGCCCTTCCCGTCCGATCCGGCCAGCCTGCCGCTGCCCGCACCGGACGGCAGCGGCAGGACCGTCGGCCGCCACGCGATGCGGATCGCGGCGTCCGCGGGCTGCGCCAGCACCGCCACGGAAAGCGCGGCGACGACGGGCGCCACGACCCGTCCCCAGAACTTGCTCTTCATCGTCTCTCCCTTGTCCCCGACCTGCACTCCCACCACGTCCGGGGCGGGGATTCGGTTGCCGGGACAAGGGAAGGTCAGCGCGGGCGGCGGACCCGCGCGAGCGCCGCCACCACGAGCGGCAGCGCGACCGAGATGATCAGCAGCCTGCCGCGCGAAAGGATCAGCACCGCGATCGCCAGCACGATGGCGATCGGCACCGCGCTGCGCGTCAGGAACTGCGACAGCGCGGTTTCCCCGGCGGGTGCCGCCACCGGTGCGGAAGCCCCGTTCAGCAACGCGCTCGGCCGCGGTGACGGCAGGTCGTCGAACAGCGGGACCAGTTCGCTGACGCGCTTGGCCGCGGTGACCTTCGCGGTGCGGGAGCCGTACTCGTCGATGTCGAGGCGGCCGCTGCGGACGTGCTCTTCGAGGACGTCGAGGGCGTCCTGGCGTTCGGCGTCGCTCAAGCGCATGTCGCCCACGGCGGGATCAGCGGCCCAGCTCGCGCCGGTAGGAGTCGCGCAGTTCGCGGCGGCGCTCCCGGTCGCGCAGGTGGCGGTCGTGGCGGCGGCGCTGGTGCTCGTCGTGGTTCCAGCCGTGGCCCCACATCGCCTTGCCGAAGACGCCGACGCCGATCGGGACGAAGATGATCGGCCACGCGAGCGTGCTGGTGGCGATCAGCGCGATCGCGGCGATCAGGGTCAGCGGGAAGATCGCGGCGAGGAACCGCTGCGGTGGTGACCAGCCGTCGGGGGTTCCCGGAGGCCGCGGCGCGGGCGCGGCCGGCTCGGGTGCCGCCACGGCTCGCGGGACGTCGTCGTACCGGGGGTGCGGGGCCGGGAGGTCGCCGAAGACCTCACCGAGCTCGCCGCGCGTCTTGGCCGCGGTGATCCGCGCCGAGCGCTCGCCGTACTCGTCGATGTCGATCCGCCCCGCGCTCATGTGCTCACCGAGCGCGGACAGCGCGGACTCGCGGTTCTGGTCGCTGATCCGCAGCTGCGGAGACGGGACTTCGGTCACGTCGTCGATGGTAGGCCGCCTCGGGGGCGGCCCACCACGACATCTGTAACGAACCGCGCTACTTGAGCTCGAGCAGCTGCGTGCCCTGCGTCACGGCGGCGCCGACCTCGACCGAAAGCCCGGTCACGGTGCCCGCCTTGTGCGCGGTGACCGGGTTCTCCATCTTCATCGCCTCGAGGACGACGATCAGCTCACCGGCTTCGACCGTCTGGCCCTCTTCGACGGCGACCTTGACGATGGTGCCCTGCATCGGCGCCGTGACGGCGTCGCCGCTGACCGCGGCCTTGGTGCCGCCGGCCCGCTTGCGCGGCTTCGCCTTGACGGCCGCGCCGCCACCGCCGCCGCCTTCGAGCGCGAACCCGCCCGGCAGCGAGACTTCCAGGCGCCGCCCGCCGACCTCGACCACGACGTTCTGCCGCGGCTCTTCTTCGGCGGTCTCGAGGTCCGGCGCCACGAACGGCTCGATCTTGTTGTCGAACTCCGTCTCGATCCAGCGCGTGTGCACGCTGAAGCCGTTCTCGTCGCCGATGAACGCGGGGTCGTCGACGATCACGCGGTCGAACGGCAGCACCGTCGCCATGCCCTCGACGACCATCTCGGCCAGCGCGCGGCGGCTGCGCTCCAGCGCGTTGTTCCGGTCGGACCCGGTGACGATCAGCTTCGCCAGCATCGAGTCGAACTGGCCACCGATGACGCTGCCGGACTCGACGCCGGAGTCGACGCGCACGCCCGGCCCGCTCGGCGCGACGAACTTCGTCACCGTGCCCGGCGCGGGCAGGAAGCCGCGACCGGCGTCTTCGCCGTTGATGCGGAACTCGATGGAGTGGCCGCGCGGCTCGGGGTCTTCGGTGATCCGCAGTTTCTCGCCGCGCGCGATGCGGAACATCTCGCGGACCAGGTCCAGCCCGGTCGTCTCCTCCGACACCGGGTGCTCGACCTGCAGGCGCGTGTTGACCTCGAGGAAGGAGATCGTGCCGTCGGTCGCGACGAGGTACTCGACCGTGCCGGCGCCGTAGTACCCGGCTTCCTTGCAGATCGCCTTGGCCGAGGAGTGGATGCGGGCGCGCTGGTCGTCGCTCAGGAACGGCGCGGGCGCCTCCTCGACGAGCTTCTGGTGGCGGCGCTGCAGCGAGCAGTCGCGGGTGCCGACGACGATCGCGTTGCCGTGCATGTCGGCCAGCACCTGCGCCTCGACGTGGCGCGGCTTGTCCAGGTAGCGCTCGACGAAGCACTCGCCGCGGCCGAACGCGGCGACCGCCTCGCGGGTGGCCGACTCGAACAGCTCGGGGATCTCTTCGCGGGTGCGCGCGACCTTGAGGCCGCGGCCGCCGCCGCCGAACGCGGCCTTGATGGCCACCGGCAGGCCGTGCTCGTCGGCGAACGCGACGATCTCGGCGGCGTCCTGCACCGGCTCCTTGGTGCCCGGCACCAGCGGCGCGCCCGCGCGCATCGCGATGTGCCGCGCGGTGACCTTGTCGCCGAGGTCGCGGATGGCCTGCGGGCCCGGCCCGATCCAGGTCAGTCCGGCGTCGAGGACGGCCTGGGCGAAGTCCGCGTTTTCGGAGAGGAAGCCGTAGCCCGGGTGCACCGAGTCGGCGCCGGAGCGCTTGGCGGCGTCCAGGAGTTTTTCGATGTTGAGGTAGCTCTCGGCGGCCGTGGTCCCGCCGAGCGCGAAGGCTTCGTCCGCGAGGCGGACGTGCGGTGCGTCCCGGTCCGGATCGGCGTACACCGCGACGCTGGCCAGACCGGCGTCCTTGGCCGCTCTGATCACGCGTACCGCGATCTCGCCCCGGTTGGCGACCAGGATCTTGGTCACCGGACCACCGGTGGATTCGCCGACCTGCTCGGCCACCCCGCACCTCCTGCGTCCCGACAGCTGCATTGCTGACCGCCCACGCGGTACGGGGGAGTCTACGGATATGACGTCGCGAGTCAGTCGAGTGAGAGGTGAACCACGCTCACACGTGGTGACGCAGCTCCTGGGGCAGCGGCGAGTCGAGCACGATGACGTCGTACGGGTTCGCGGCGTGGACCTTGGACAGGTGTTCGGTGTTCACCAGCACCCACGGCTGGTGCTCGCCGCAGCAGTCGATCAGCCGGTCGAGCGCGGTGAAAGCGACGAGCGCGGTGCGGCCGTCCGGCGTCCGGCGCAGCTCGATCGACGCGCCTTCGGTTTCGGCGCTGGCCGGGCCGGTCGGCAGGTACAGGGCGGGAGGCAGGTTCGGGTTGGTCACGGGGACAACATAGACGGACACGCTGCGCGAGCCGCGCCCTCACCGATCGGGTGCACGCCCGGGGGATTTCAGCCACATCGGCCCGGGCGTCGCCCACACACCGTCGCGAACCGGCTTACGCTCTGTCTTATGCGGACTACGGCAGCGCGGACGCCCCGGTCGGCGCTGCTCACGGCGGTGCTGGCCGCGGTGGTGACGCTGGGCGCGATCGGCGCCGTGTTCGCGCTGCGCCCGCGTCCCGAAGCGCCCGCCGGCGCGGCCGAACCCGCGGCGGCGCCGGTGGCACCCGCGGTGACCTGCGGCGGCGGCCCCTGCCGCCAGCTCGCGGCGGTCACGGTCGGGGGCACGCCGGTGGTGCTGCTGACCGACACCTCGGGCGGGTCGGCGCGGCTGCGCGTCGGCCCCGAACCGGGCACGGTGTTCGAGCTGGCCATCGCGCAGCTGGGTGTGCGGCTGGACCAGGACTCGCTGCGCTGCGTCGACGGCTCGGCCCCGGCGTGCCTGGTCCGCGGCGACGTCGGCGACGACAGCGATGACGGCACGGCCGCGTACGGCGAGCTGCTGGTCGGCAGCGGGGGAGTGTGGCGCGACCCCGGCAAGCCGTACTACGCGGACGCCGGGACGCTGTCGCTCTACGACGTCACGGCCGACGGCCGCGCGGACGTGATCGTGGTCCGCCACGACTGCCCGGGCGCGGCGTCCGGCACCCCGAAGTGCGAGGCGTCGCCGGTGCTGGGCGAGGTGTACGACCTGACGGGCAAGCCGGTCGGCTGCACCCGCCGCTACACCGCGCCGTCGGACCTGCGCGGCTGGCCCGACATCCGCCTCACCCGCGCCGACCTCCGCCCCTGCCCCACGTCCTGACCCGAACCCCGCACTTTCATGACGAAAGTGTTCCGGAGGCCGGTCCTCCGGAACACTTTCATGACGAAAGTTGCGTTCAGGCGGGGGCGGGCTCGGTGTGGCGGGCCTCGGTGCCGTCGTCGCTGTGGAGCGGGGTGTCGGTCGGGGCGTCGAGGACCTCGTCGTCGAGGAGGCCCTCGCCGCGTGCCACGACCACCGGGACCGCGATCTGGCCGGCCACGTTCGTGGCGGTCCGCATCATGTCCATGATCGGGTTGACCGAGTAGATCAGCGCCAGGCCGAGCGCCACCTGCTTGGCGTCGAGGCCGATGAACGACGTCGTCAGCGTGAACGCCGTCAGCCAGCCGGTGGTGCCGGCCGTCGCCAGCGCGCCGACCACGGCGACCACGACGATGCCGACGTACTGCCAGAAGTTCAGCGACACCCCGGCCAGGTTGGCGACGAAGATCGCCGCGATCGCCGGGAAGACCGCCGCGCAGCCGTCCATCTTGGTCGCGCTGCCGAGCGGGGTCGCGAAGGCCGCGTACGCCGGCTGGACGCCGAGGTTGACCGCGGACTGGCGGGTCAGCGGCAGCGTCGCGGCCGAGGACTGCGACGCGAACGCGAACTGGATCGCCGTGCCCGCCTTGGCGAAGAACTTCAGCGGGCTGACCTTGGCCACGAACTGCAGCAGGATCGGGTAGACGACGAAGAGCACCAGGAGACAGCCGACGTACACCGCGAGCGTGGTGGAGAACAGCGGCCGGAACAGCGCGTCGCCGTAGTTCGAGACGGCCGCGCCGATCAGGCCGATGATGCCGATCGGGGCCAGCCGGACGATCCAGCCGAGGTAGCGCTGGATGATCTCGAAGACGCTCGTCGTGAAGTCCACGAACGGCTTGGCCTTGTCACCCAGGCTGTACGCGGCCGCGCCGATGACCAGCGCGAGGAAGAGCACCTGCAGCGTCTCGCCGTCGGCAAACGCTTTCACGAAGTTCTCCGGCAGCAGGCCGTTCACGAAGGCGCTCCACGAGCCCCAGTGGTCGACGCTGGCCGCGGCCTTGCCGGCGTTCTTGGCGGTCGCTTCGACGCCGCCGAGCCCGCCCGCGCCGGGGTTGAAGATCTTGCCGACGGCGATGCCGATCAGGGACGCGATGAACGACGTGATCGCGAACCACAGCACCGTCTTGCCGCCGAGGCGCGCGGCGGTGCGCCCGCCGCCGAGCCCGCGGAGGCTGTTGATGCCGACCACGATCGCCGTGAAGACCAGCGGGATCACCGCGATCTGCAGCAGCGTGGTGAAGATGGTGCCGATCTGGTCGAGGAGATCGGTCAGCCAGCCGGCCTCGGTCTGCCGCGCGACGACGCCGAGGGCGGCGCCGACGACGAGCGAGCCGAGGACCGCGGCCGCGAACACCCGCGGTTTGGTGTATGTCCGTACGAAAGACACGGGGCGACTCCGGTGCTCGAAAATTTCTCGTTTTGCCTCGTGAAGAGAACGTCAGGCAAGGGAGCACTCTTCCGGATCACCCGTTCGTGTGGCGCCTTTCTCAGGATGCGGGACGTTCCCAGAGATCCACGACACCGACGCCGACCTCGGCCAGCAGCCGGCGCGTCAGCGGCAGGCTGATCCCGATCACGCTCGTGTGGCCGCCGTCGAGCCCTTCGACGAACCAGCCGCCCCGGCCGTCGATCGTGAAGCCGCCCGCCACGTGCAGCGGCTCGCCGCTGGCGACGTAGGCGTCGATCTCGTGCGCGCTCGGCGTGCCGAACCGGACGGTGGTCGACTCCCAGCCCGCGGCCTCCTTCGAGCGGGCCCCGCCGTCGAGCCGGACGACCGCGTGTCCGGTGAGGAGTTCACCGGATGTCCCGGCCATCGCGGCCCAGCGCTGCCGCGCGATGTCCGGATCGGCCGGTTTGCCGACCATCTGCCCGCCGATGTTCAGCATCGAATCGCAGGCGACGACGACGGCGTCCGGGTGGACCGCGGCGACCTTGCCGATGACGGCTTCGGCCTTGGCCGCGGCGAGCGCGGCGACGAGTTCGGACGGCGAGGGGTCGGTCAGCGCGGCGGCGACGGCGTCCTCGTCGACGCCGGAGACGAACACGGCCGGATCGAGGCCCGCGGAGCGCAGGAGGGCGAGGCGGGCGGGGGACTGGGAGGCGAGGACGAACTGCACCCGGCGAAGGTACCCGGCCGCCGGTCGTGACCGGATTGTGACCGGCACCACTTCCGGGGCGAGTTATTTTGTTGTTGCTCGCAACATATGGATCGGTGCGGGAGGTGCCATGACCGTGCGCGTGACGGAATCGACGCCGGTACCGAGGTCGCCGTGGTGGACGAGACGCCGCGCGCCGCGCCGGGCCGGCTCGGCCCGGCGCCGAAGCTGATCCCGGGCCGGAGACCACCGCTCCCGCGGTCCGTGCGAGCCCCCGGCACCCGACACCGGGGGCTCGCACGGGTTTTCAGGCCGCGGCGGCTTCGGGCGCCGGCGCCGGGGTTTCCCAGCGCGGCTTGACCTTCCGCAGCAGCAGGGCCGCGAGGATCCCCAGCAGCAGCACGCCCATCGGCAGCAGCATCGTCACGCGGGCCGCGTCCGTGAGTCCACTGTGGACAGCTTCGGACGCCAGCTTCCCCGCCTGGGCGGCGAGCTCCGCGGGCACCCCCGGCATCGGCGACGGCCCGCCGGCCGAGCCGAACTCACCCGCGCCGGCCGCGGCGTGCGCGATCCCCTCCGTGAACGGCGCCCGGTACTGCTCCGGCAGCTGCGAAGCCGCCTTCGCCGCTTCGTCCGCGATGGAAGCGCTGATCCGCGCCTGCAGCAGTACGCCGATCGCCGCGCTGCCCAGCACGCCGCCGACCTGGCGGGCGGTGTTGAAGATGCCGGACGCGGTCCCGGCCAGCCGCGGCTCGACCGACCCCATCGTCATGTTGCTCATCGGCGAGAAGATGCAGCCGATGCCGAGCCCGCACACCAGCAGCGCCGGGACGAACGCCCACGGGCTGCTCGTCGGCGTCGCCTGCAGCGCGATGATCCCCAGCCCGGCCGCGAGCGCGGCGAGGCCGAACACCACCAGGTACTTGCCGTTCACCTTGTCCGACGCGCGCCCCACGAACGGCGCCACGATCCCGGACAGCAGCGACATCGGCGCCGTCAGCAGGCCGCCCATGGTCGGGGTCAGGCCGAGCACCGACTGGATGTAGATGACCAGCGGCAGGAACATGCCGGTCATCGCGAAGCCGACCGTGGTCGCGGTGAGCGTCCCCGCGGAGAAGTTCCGGTTCGAGAACACCTGCAGCGGCAGCAGCGGCTCGCGCTTGTTGTACCGCTGCCACACCAGGAACGCGGCCAGCAGCAGCACGCCGGCGCCGATGATCTCGAAGACGGTGATGCCGCCGAAGACCGTGCCCCAGTCGTACTGCTGGCCGTTCTGCACGCCGAACACGATGCACAGCAGCCCCGCGCTCGAGAGGAAGATCCCCAGCAGGTCGAACGAGTGCGAGTGCTTCGGCTGCCAGTCCGGGACCAGCAGCAGCGTCAGCACGATGGCGATCACGCCGATCGGCACGTTGACGAAGAAGATCCACTCCCAGCCGAGGTGGTCGACCAGCACGCCGCCGAGCAGCGGGCCCGCGATCGTCGCCAGGCCGGCGACACCGCCCCACATGCCCATCGCCGGGCCGCGCTTGGCCGGCGGGAACAGGTGCGTGATGAACGCCAGCGTCTGCGGCGTCATCAGCGCGGCCCCGAGCCCCTGCACGGCCCGCGCGGCGATCAGCATCTCGACGTTGCCGGACAGGCCGCACCACAGCGACGCGCCGGTGAACACGACGAGCCCGGCGAGGAACACCCGCTTCGGCCCGAAGCGGTCACCGAGCCGGCTGGTGAACAGCATCGGCACGGCGTAGGTGAGCAGGTAGACGCTGATCACCCAGACGACCGAGTTCAATCCGGCGTTCAGCTTGTTCAGCATGGTCGGGATCGCGATCGACACGATGGTCGTGTCGAGCAGGATCATGAAGAAACCGAGGCACAGCGCGCCGAGCGCGGCCCACGGGTTAGCTTGTCTGGCGTTCATCGTCGTCTTCCCTGGTGATGAGCGTGAGCTTGGGTTGTTCGCAGTCCTGGAACGGGATCCGCCCGGCCTTGAGGTCGTCGACGAGCCGCTCGGTCCACTCGAGCTCGAACTTCCGGTGGTCGCACTGGTAGCGCCAGTCGAGCCAGTAGATCGGCGGCGTGTCGTCGTCGGCCAGCCGCTGCAGCACGGCCTGGTCGGCGGCCACCGCGGCGCGCAGCCGCGTGACCCGGTGTTCGAGCTCGATCAACGAGGTTTCGCGCCCCAGTTCGTCGATCACGGCGAGCCCGGAAAGGAAAGCGGGGAACTCGGCCACGAGGTCGCCGAGCAGCTCGCGACCCCGCTGGTTGAACTCGTCGAGCCCTTCTTGGGTCATGCCGTAGACGGTCCGTTCGGGCCGCCTGCCGTCACGCTGCGTGTCGACGACCTCGATGAATCCGTCGCGCCTCAGGCGTTCCACGGTGTGGTAGAGCGACCCGGCTTTGACGTTGACCCGCGTGTTGACGTACCGCTCACGCATGAGCTGAGCCATCTCGTACGGGTGCATCGGCCGCTCGTGCAGCAGCTCCAGCACGGCGATGCCGAGCGGCGTCAACTTGGCCGAGGCCATGGGTGATCCCTCCGGGTCGGTTATTCCACGTGGACTATACGACGTGGGGTAGTTGCCGGTCCACGGCCATTGCTGTGACGGTCCGTACACGCTGCGAAGACTGTCGATAGCCCAATGGCTTACTGGATCTTGTACTATAGTTGGCTTAGGCGTACTAAAGTGGGGATTCGCGATGGATTTCGAGAGGCCGCTGGAGACGGTGACGCCGACTCTGGATGGCGACGTGCTTGCCGTCCTGGCCGGCGTCGAGAGTGCTTTCACGACCGGACGGCTGCACCGGTTGCTGGGCAGGTATTCGGAGGAGGGGATCCGGAAGGTGCTGCAGCGGCTGGTTCGGCAAGGTGTCGTGAACGCCGATCGGGTGGGCAACGCCTTCGCGTATGAGCTCAATCGTGAACATCTCGCGGCCGAGCACGTCATCGGCCTGGCGAACCTGCGGGGGCAGCTGTTGCAGCGGTTGGAGTCCGCGCTGGAGTTGTGGAAGATCCAGCCGAAGTACGGTGCGGTGTTCGGCTCGGTCGCGCGAGGATCCATGACTGCCGAGAGCGACATCGACCTGGTACTGGTTCGGCTGGATGGGGCGGACGAAGATCGCTGGGCCCTTCAGGTCGACGGCCTCGCGGCCGATGTTTCCCGGTGGACGGGCAACGACGCCCGGATCCTTGAATTCACCGTGGCCGAAGTCGTGTCCCGTGGCCGCGACGAGCCGGTGCTGAACGACATTTTGCGCGAAGGGCTCACCGTGGCGGGTCGGCACGCGTGGTTGGCCGGTCAGATCCGGAAGAGAAAGAGCTGAAGTGCGTACGAAGAGTTGCAGCGCTGAGGTCGTGCGAGGGCGCTTGGCGAAGGCGGACCAGTTCTGGGAGGTGGCCTGCCGACTTGTGGAAGAAGATCTCGGCAACCACGTTGACGCGTATGTGACGTTGTGCGTGCACGCCGGCATCGCGGCTGCCGATGCCCTGTGCTGTGCGGGGCTCGGCGAGCACGCGCAAGGTGAAAGCCACAACGACGCTGTGCAACTCCTGGCGAAGGTCGACAAGGATGCGAGCCGCGCGTTGAGTGCGCTCCTCAAGATGAAGACGAAAGCCGGCTACACGCACACTCCGGCCACGACCGAAGAGGTCAAGCGGGCGGGCCGGAGTGCTGAGCTGCTGGTTGTCGCCGCGCGGCGCAAAGCGTCGCACCTGTAAGTTCCAGCTAGTTCGTACTACGAACTGTGTGTTAAGTTCGTAGTACGAACTAACTGGGAGGAACCATGACCCACTTCGGCATCGGCGTCTCCACCGCCACCGCAGCCGTCCCCGACACCCTCGAACTCGCCGTCCAGGCCGACCGCGCCGGGCTCGATCTCATCACCGTCTCCGATCACCCGTACTACGCCGATCGGCTCGACGCCTACGCCGAACTCGGTGTGCTGCTGGGGAAAACCGAACGGATCTCCGGGCTCGTCTCCGTCACCAACCTGCCCACCCGGCCCGCCGCGATGCTCGCGCGCACCATCACCTCCCTGTCCGCGCTGACCGGGGGGCGGATCGTGCTCGGGATGGGCGTCGGCGGGCTCTGGGACGACATCGCGCGCCTCGGCTTCACCAAACTGACGCCCGGTCAAGCCGTCCGCGCCTTCGAAGAGGGCATCCGGCTCGTCAAGCTGCTCGGCGGGGGCGGCGAACCCGTGACCTTCGACGGCGAGTTCCACCGGGTCACGAACCTCGAACCCGCCCGGGAACAGCTGCCGCCCGTCTGGACCGGCTCGGTCGGGCCCAAGTCCCTCGCCGTCACCGGACGCGTGGCCGACGGGTGGATGCCCGGGCGCGCCGCCGACTGGCTCAGCGAGCGGTACCGCACCTCGCGCCCGGTCATCGACCAGGCCGCCGTCGACGCCGGGCGGGAACCCGGGGACATCGTCACCGTCTACAACTTCCCCGGCCGGATCACCGCGGAGCCGCTGCCGAAGACGCGCACCGACGACGGACGCTGGATCGGGGGCTCGCCGGCGCAGTGGATCGAGGAGCTGACCGGTGCCGTGCTGGAGCACGAAGCCGCCGGGTTCGTGCTCTTCGGGCCCGGCGGCAGCACGCCTGACGCGGTCGCCGCCGCGCGGTGGGCCGGGGAGATCGTGCCCGCCGTGCGCGAGGCCGTCGCGAAGTAGGCTGGGGGGATGGGGAAGAGCGGGGAGGACCTCGGCGTCGTGGCCGGGCTCGTGCGGGCGTCGTTCCTGGTGAACGCCGTCTACGCCCAGTCGGCCCGCGAGTACGGGCTCACCGTGCAGCAGGGCCAGCTGCTGTGCGTGCTGATGGCCCAGCCGTACGGCATGAGCGAGCTCGGCGCGACCCTGCACCTGGAGAAGTCCAGCCTCACCGGCCTGGTCGACCGCGCGGTCCGGCGCGGGCTCGTGCGCCGCGAGCCCGACCCGGACGACCGGCGGGCCGTGCACGTCGTCCTGACCGGCGAAGGCCGCGAACTCGCCGAGGACTTCTACGCGGCGACGTGCCGGCGCGTCGCCGAGCTGGCCGCGGGCCTGGGCGTGCCGGACCGCGATCGGCTCGCGGCGCTGCTCGGCCGGGTCGTCCGGGAAAACGAGGTCCCGACCGTCTTCCTCGACGCCCTGTCGCGTTAGAAGCCGGGAAGCCCCGAAGCGCGCCAAGCACCTTCGCCGGCGTGGAGCGGCTTGCGCAGCGAAGCCGCGTGGTCGCCCCACCACGACGTTCGCGGCTTCGGCTTCTGCGCGGGCGAAGCCGACGACGCCGCGGCGACGACCGCCGTCAGCGCCGCCAGCTCGGCGTCGCTCGGGTTCCCGCGGACCACCCGCAACAGGGGACGCTCTTCGCCGGTCACAGCGGGATGTTCCCGTGCTTCTTGGGCGGGAGCGACTCGCGCTTGTTGCGCAGCAGCGACAGCGCCCGCGCGACGTGCCCGCGGGTGTGCGCCGGCACGATCACCGAGTCGACGTAGCCGCGTTCGGCCGCCGCGTACGGGTTGAGCAGCGTGTCCTCGTACTCCTGGATCAGTTCCGCGCGCAGGGCGTCGACGTCCTTGCCCTCGTTCGCCGCGTTCGCGAGGGTCTTGCGGTGCACGATGTTCGCCGCGCCCTGGGCACCCATCACCGCGACCTGCGCGGTCGGCCACGCCAGGTTGATGTCGGCGCCGAGGTGCTTCGAACCCATGACGTCGTACGCGCCGCCGTACGCCTTGCGCGTGATGATCGTGACCAGCGGGACCGTGGCTTCGGCGTAGGCGTAGATGAGCTTCGCGCCGCGGCGGATGATGCCGTTCCACTCCTGGTCGGTGCCCGGCAGGAAGCCCGGGACGTCGACGAAGGTGAGCACCGGGATGTTGAACGCGTCGCAGGTGCGCACGAACCGCGCGGCCTTCTCGGACGCGTCGATGTCGAGGCAGCCGGCGAACTGCGTGGGCTGGTTGGCGACGACGCCGACGCTCTGGCCGTCCACCCGGCCGAAGCCGACGATGATGTTCGGCGCGAACAGCTCGTGGACCTCGAGGAAGTCGCCGTCGTCGACCACGCGGTTGATGACCTCGTGCATGTCGTACGGGGTGTTCGGCGAGTCCGGGATGATCGTGTCGAGCTCGCGGTCGGCGTCGGTGACGTCGTCGAAGAAGCCGGCCGGCGCGTCCGAGGGTTCGAAGACCGGCGCTTCCGACAGGTTGTTCTGCGGCAGGTAGGAGAGCAGTTCCTTGACGTACGCGATCGCGTCCTCGTCGTCGGAACCGAGGTAGTGCGCGACGCCGGACTTCGTGTTGTGGGTGCGGCCGCCGCCGAGCTCCTCGAAGGTGACGTCCTCGCCGGTGACCGTCTTGACGACGTCCGGGCCGGTGATGAACATCTGCGAGGTCTCGTCGACCATCACGACGAAGTCGGTCAGCGCGGGGGAGTAGACGTGGCCGCCCGCGTTCGCGCCCATGATCAGCGAGATCTGCGGGATGACGCCGGAGGCCTTGACGTTGCGGTTGAAGATCTCGCCGTACAGGCCGAGCGAGACGACGCCTTCCTGGATGCGCGCGCCGCCGCCCTCGTTGATGCCGATGATCGGGCGGCCGGTCTTGATGGCCAGGTCCATGACCTTGACGATCTTCTCGCCGTAGACCTCGCCGAGGCTGCCGCCGAAGACGGTCACGTCCTGGCTGAACACGCAGACCGGGCGGCCGTCGACGGTGCCGTAGCCGGTGACGACGCCGTCGCCGTACGGGCGGTTCTTCTCCTGGCCGAAGTTGGTCGAGCGGTGCCGGGCCAGCTCGTCGAGCTCCACGAACGAGTTCTCGTCGAGCAGCAGCTCGATCCGTTCTCGCGCGGTTTTCTTGCCCTTGGCGTGCTGCTTCTCCACCGCGCGGGCCGAGCCCGCGTGCACCGCCTCGTCGTACCGGCGGTACAGGTCGGCCAGCTTGCCGGCCGTGGTGTGGATGTCCGGTTCATCCTCGGGCGGCGTCCCGAGCGGCTCCGTCGCACTGCTCATGCCACGGGAGCTTAGCTACTTGCCGGTCACTTCGCGTGTGGCGTAGGCAACGTCCATGGACATCCGGACCCTCGCCGCGGCCGACCTCCCCGCCTGCTCCGACCTGGCCGAATCCCGCTCGTGGCCGCGCGAGCCGCCGAAGTGGACCCTGCTGCACCAGGTCGGGCGCGTGTTCGGCGTGCCCGCCCCGGACGGCGACGGCCTGGCGGCGACCGCGGCGCTGGTGACGTTCGGCCCGGTGGCGTCGATCTCGATGGTGCTGGTCGCACCGCGGTACGAGCGGCAGGGGCTCGGCCGCGCGATCACGGCGCACGCGGTCGCGGCGGCGGGCGAGGCGGTGGTGTGGCTCCACGCGTCGACGTCCGGCCGCCCGCTGTACGAGTCGATGGGCTTCGTCGAAGACGGCGGCTGCCAAGGCCACGTAGGTCGATTTGTCGACGACGGCGGACCGGGTGCGGCACCCGGTGCCTTGGCCGACGTGCTGCCGCTCGACCGGGCGGCTCACGGCGTGGACCGGACGGTGCTGCTGGAGAGCCTGGGGACGCCGTTCGTCGTCGAGGGCGGTTTCACGTTCGGCACGGACCTCGGCCACGTGACGGTGCTCGGTCCGGTGGTGGCGGAGACGGAGGACCAGGCCAAGGCCCTGATCCGCGGCGCGGCGCGGACGGTGCCGGGGGAAGTCCGGGTGGACCCGGACTTCCGGTTCCCGGCACTCACGGCGTGGGTGCGGGAGCGCGGGCTGGCCCCCGGACCGCCGGCACCGCGTCTCGTGCTGGACGGGCGCCCGTTACCGGGTGACGCGGGGAAGCGGTTCGCCCCGCTCACGCGGGCGGTGGGTTAGCGGGCATTCCGGCCGCGGGGATTCCCGTGATCGCGGCCCGCCCGGCGGCTTCCGCCCAGAAGAGGTTCACCCAGCCCGCCCAGTCGAAAAGGCCGACCAAGGCGGGGAGCAGGATCATCAGCCAGCCGATCGTCCGGTAGGTGATGCGGAAGATCTTCTGTTTGCTTTCCGGCAGCAGCGCGTTACTGCGCCGACGGCCGGATCAAGCCCGATTCGTAAGCCGCGATCACCAGTTGGGCCCGGTCCCGTGCCGCGAGTTTGTGCAGCAGCCGGCCGATGTGGGTCTTCACCGTCGCGATTCCCAGGTGCAGGCGCGCCGCGATCTCGTCGTTCGACAATCCCCGTGCGATCAGCGTCAGCACCTCCTGCTCCCGCGCCGTCACGCCGTCCAGCCGCGTCACCGGGCCCGTCGGCAGCCTCGCGAATTCCGCGACCAGGCGGCGGGTCACCGAGGGGGCCAGCAGCGCGTCCCCGGACGCCACCACCTCGATCGCCGCCAGCAGGTCCGCCGGGCGGGTGTCCTTCAGCAGGAAGCCGCTCGCGCCCGCGCGCAGGGCCGCGTACACGTACTCGTCGAGGTCGAACGTCGTCAGCATCAGGACGCGGACGTCGGTCTCCGCGCAGATCCGCCGGGTGGCCTCGATCCCGTCCATCGACGGCATGCGCACGTCCATCAGCACGACGTCCGGCTTCTCGCGCCGAGTCAGCGCGATCGCCTCGACGCCGTCGGACGCCTCGCCGACCACCTCCAGGCCCGGGGCGCTCTCCACCAGGACCCGGAAGCTGCCGCGCAGCAACGCCTGGTCGTCGGCGATCAGGACGCGGGTCATCGGGCCACCGCCGCTTCGTAGGGCAGCCGCGCGAACACGCGGAAGCCGTCGTCGGACGGCGCTGCCGAGAACTCCCCGTCGTAGACCGCGACGCGTTCGCGCATCCCGATCAGGCCGTGGCCGGGGACGACCTCGCCGCCGCGGCCGTCGTCGTGGACCTCGATGCCGACTTCGCCTTCGCCGCCCGTGACGCGGATCCGGCACGTCGTCGCGGCCGCGTGCTTGACCACGTTGGTCAGCGCCTCCTGCACGATCCGGTACACCGACTGGCCGACGCCGCCCGGCAGTTCGTCGAGGCCCTCGACGGTCAGGTCGACCGCCAGGCCGGTCAGCTGCGCGCGGTCGGCGAGCGTGCGCAGGTCGTCGAGCGTCGGGGCGGGCGCCAGGGCCGGGACGCCCGTGCCGTCGCGCAGCACGCCCAGCATGCGCCGCAGTTCGGCCAGCGTCTCGCGGCTCGTGTCTTCGATGACGCGCAACGCTTCCCGCGCCTGGTCGGGCTGTTCGAGGGCGACGTGGTTGCCGACCGCCGCCTTCACCGCGATCAGGCTCATGCTGTGCGCGACGACGTCGTGCATCTCCCGCGCGATCCGCAGCCGTTCCGCGGAAACCGCTTCCCGCGCGTGGTTTTCGCGCTCGATCGCGGCGTATTCGCGGCGGCCGTGGACGGCGATGCCGAGCGCGAACCCGACGATCAGCGCCGAGGCCCCGAAGTTCACCGTCGTCGCGGTGCTCGGGTTCGGCAGCACGACGCCGAGCAGGCCGATCCCGAGCAGCCCGGCCGCGAAGCCGACCCGCGACGCGCGGCTGCCGCGGCGCACGACGAACGTGTACAGCGCGCAGCCGGCGGCCACCACGGCGACCGCCAGCACCGGCCCGCCGATCGGGATCGCCGCCGCGGTCAGCACCAGGGAAAGGATGTACGCGGGCCGTGGCCACCAGCGCCGCAGCAGGATCGGGGTGACGCCCGTCAGCAGGATCGTCCAGCCGAGCCAGGCGGGCAGCCACAGCGGCAGCGTCCACGCGCCGGCGGCGAGGTTGCCGCCGGCGCCGATCGCCAGGACGAGGACCGCCAGCACGTCGATAACCACGCGGATGCGCATGCACCGAACGTAATGCGGACCCCGGCGGGGCGCGTCAACCCTGGGTCGGACGCTCCGCGTAGTGCTTGCGCACGGCCTCGACGCGGTCGGGTGCCCAGTCCGGCAGGGTGACGCCGTGGGTGGCGGCGAACAGCTTGTCGAGCTGCTCGTGCCGCCGGGCCAGCTGGGCGGGGACGTCGGCTTCCGGTGCCTCGGTGAGTTCGACGCGGGTGCCGTCGAGGGGATCCTGGTGCACGTGCCAGCCGGGCTCGTCCGGCAGCAGCGCCCGGACCTCGCCGACCGGCTTCCAGACGAGGTCGCGGCGGAAGCGGATGGTGCCGTCGGCGAGGACTTCGCCGTCGCCGAGGCCGAATTCGTCCACATAGGACGCCATCCGGGCGTGCCAGTCCGCCGGCTGCCCGGCTTCGCGGCCGGACAGCCGCGCGTCGAGCGCTTCGAGGCAGCTGTCCCAGCCGGCGGCGGTGCGGCCGGCGGCGAGCTTCGCGATCGCCGGTTCGCCGCGGCCGAAGGTGTGCGTGAACACCAGGAGGCTGCCGTCGCCGTCCGGGGTGATGAGCCAGCGCAGGGTGTCGTCGTTCCAGACGAAGGTGAACTCGCGCGGCGGGTCGGCGGTGACGACCCGGCCGGTCGTCGAGGTGTCCTCGCCGGGGAAGGTGAACCGGATCGCGCCGCCGGCACGCAGTTCGACGTCGACCTTCGCCGGGAACCAGTGCTCGAGTTCGGCCGGGTCCGTGATGGCGCGCCAGACCTGCTCGGGGGCGTGCTTCAGCCGGCGTTCCAGCCGGAGGGCGGGGCGGTCCTCGTCGGTCAGCAGTTTCGCGGGCATGCCTGCATATAACCACCGAGGCATATAAGGGTCAAGCGCCGCGGACGGCGGCCACCGCGCCGGCGAGCTCCGGGTCGCTCGCGGCCTTGTCGAGCGCCGTCCGCAGCACCGCGCAGTACGTCGGCTCGGTTTCGGAGTAGCGCTTGCGGCCGGCGTCGGTGATCACCGAGTAGACGCCGCGGCGATCGTCCTCGCACAGGTCGCGGATGGTCAGGCCGGCGTCCTCGAGCCGGGCGCACATCCGGCTGACCGAGCTCTGGTTGAGCCCGATCGCGTCGGCCAGCTCCTGCATCCGCAGGCCGCCGCGCGGCCCGGCGACCAGCTTGCCGAGCGCGCGGTACTCGGACAGGCCGAGTCCGTGGCGCCGCTGCAGGGCCTTGGCGAGGTCCTGCTCGATGCGGGCGTGCAGCACGAGCATGCGGCCCCAGGACTGTTCGTCGACGGTCATTTCCCGCCCTCCTCTTGACGCCAGGATAGTCCATGGGCAGTCTTTATATGTACATGCAAATAACTGGAGGGGTTCGGACATGAGCGACCGCAGCTTCCTGTTCCTGGTGGGCGCCGCGCGGGCCGGCGGCAACACGGAGATGCTGGCCCGGCGGGCGGCGAAGGCCCTGCCGCCGGACGTCGAGCAACGCTGGATCCGGCTGCCGGAGGTGCCGCTGCCGCCGTTCGAAGACCGCCGCCACGGCGCCGGTTCGCACCCCGAGCCAGGCGAGAACGAGCAGCTGCTGATGGACGCGACCTTCGCCGCGACCGACATCGTGGTGGTGTCGCCGGTGTACTGGTACTCGGTCGCGGCGAGCGTGAAGCTCTACCTCGACTACTGGTCCGGCTGGATGCGCCTGCCGGTGGAGTTCAAGCCGCGGATGCGCGGGAAGTCGTTGTGGGGCGTCAGCGTGCTGAGCGAAACCGCGCGCGAGGCCCAGCCGCTGATCGGCACGCTCGAACTCTGCGCGGAGTACCTGGGCATGAACTGGGGCGGGGTGCTGCTGGGCAACGGCAGCCGCCCCGGCGACGTGCTCCTGGACGACGCCGCGATGGCGGCCGCGCCGGCGTTCTTCACCGGTGCGGACCTGGTCACCGCCTAGTCCAGGACGGCCTGCGCGATCCGGCGCAGGCCGCCGACCAGGTCGGCGCCCGACGGCGCGTGGCCCGGGTCGATCAGCCACTGGAGCGTCACGCCCGAGAGCAGGGCCTGGTGCACCGTGCCGACGGCCCGGGCCACGTCGCTCCCGTTGTCGTCGAGATCCGGCTGCGAGGCGCGCTGGTCGGCGACGCCGCCTACTGCGCCCGCGCCGCTTTCGGAATGGGGACGAGCCTGGTGGTCATCGACGCGTGCCAGAAACTGGCCCAGGGCAACGAGAAGTGGTTCGTCCCGCCGACGCGCGCGTGGCTGAAGTTCCGCAACCTGAACTACCGGCTGCTGCCGCACCTGCCGTGGCGCGAGCTGATCGAGGAGCTGCCGCTCAAGGCGGGCAACGCGATCACGCTGAAGCGGTATGCGGGGGCGCCGGTGTGACGCCGCGGCGCTTCGCGATGCCGGCCATGTTCTCCTCGCCCCAGTCGCCCAACGGCAGCAACGCCGTGTTCAGCCGCTGACCCAGCTCGGTCAGCGAGTACTCGACCTTCGGCGGGATCTCGTGGAACACCTCGCGGTGCACCACCTCGTCCGCCTCCAGCTCCCGCAGCGCCTGGATGAGCATCTTCTCGCTGATCCCGCTGACTTTCCGCTTCAGCTCGCCGAACCGCAGCGGCTCGGCGTGCAGCGCCCACAGGATCAGGGCCTTCCAGCGTCCGCCGATCACGTCCACGGCCGCGTCCAGTCCGCAGCGGTACGTTCGAGCCTGCATGCAGGATCCTTACGTTTTGGTGGGTACCTGACTTATTAGTCGGTACTTGTCCAGTGTAAAGCGCTGCCCGCAGCATGGAACCCATGGGAGAAAGCAAGAAACAGGTGGGCGTGCTCGGCCTGGGGCGGATGGGGTCCGCCCTCGCCGGCGCGCTCGTGGGGGCGGGACACGACGTCTCGGTGTGGAACCGGTCGCCGCTCAAGGCTGGGCCGTTGCTCGACCGCGGTGCCCGGTTGGCGGCCACCCCGGCGGAGGCCGCGGCGGACGTCGTCGTCAGCTGCCTGTCCACATACGACACACAGCAGCCGGTGCTCGACGCGGCCGCGTTGCGGGGCCGGACATTGGTGAACTTGACGTCCGGGACGCCCGAGCACGCCCGCGGTGTCGCGAAGTGGGCGGCGTCGGAGGGCATCGACTACGTGGACGGCGTCATCATGGCGGTGCCCCAGGGCATCGGGACGCCGGGCGCGCGGATCCTCTACAGCGGCTCGGAAACGGCGTTCGCGGCTCAGCGGGATGTGCTGGAAGTCCTGGGCGAACCGGTGTTCCTCGGCGAGGACGCCGGCCTGGCGGCGCTGTACGACCTGGCGCTGCTCGGGGTGATGTGGTCGGCGATGGGCGGCTACCTGCACGCGCTCGCCCTCGTCGGCACCGAAGGCGTCACGCCGGCGCAGTTCACGCCGATGGCCCTGGACTGGCTGTCGTCGGTCGGCGGATTCCTGACCGGCATCGGCGCGCAGGTGGCCAGCGGCGACTACGAGACCGACGTGTCCGCGCTGGACATCAACGCGGCCGGCCTCGGCCTGCTCGTCGAGACGAGCCGTTCGCAAGGGATCGGCACGGAGGTGCCCGCGGCGTTGCGGGCGTTGTTCGACCGCGCGGTGGCGGCGGGCCACGGCGCGCACGCGATCGCGAGCGTCATCGAGGAGATCCGGTGAAGTACCTGGGCAAGACGGCCGTCGTCACCGGCGGCACGCACGGCATGGGCCTCGCGGTGGTGCGCGCCCTGCTCGACGGCGGCGCGGAGGTCCTGCTGACCGGCCGCGACGTTTCGCCGCTGGCGGGGAAGCTGCCGGGCAAGGCGCACCTGCTGTCGTCGGACGCGGCCCGCCTGACCGACGTCGACGAGCTCGGCGCGGTCGCCGCTTCGACGCTCGGCGACGTGGACCTGGTGTTCGTCAACGTCGGCTTTTCGACGCTGACGCCGTACGAGTCGGCGACGCCCGAGGTGTACGACCGCACCTTCGACGTCAACACCAAGGGCGCGTACTTCACGGCGCAGAAGCTGGCTCCGCTGGTGCGCGCCGGTGGTTCGTTCGTCTTCACGACGTCGGTCGCGGCCGGCGCCGGGATCGCCGGGATGGGCCTGTACTCGGCGGCGAAGTCGGCGGTGCGGTCGTTCGCGCGCACGTACGCGGCCGAGCTGGCGCCGCGCGGGATCCGGGTCAACGTGGTCAGCCCGGGCTACACGGACACGCCGACGATGGGCGTCACCGGCGTCCCGGCCGAAGTGCTGGCGCAGTTCAAGACGGCCGGCGACGAGATCACGCCGTTGAAGCGCCACGCGACTTCGGCGGAAGTGGCGGCGGCGGTGCTGTTCCTGGCCTTCGAGGCGACGTTCACCACCGGCGCCGACCTCCCCGTCGACGGCGGTCTCGGCCAGCGCCTCACCCCGCCCGCTTGACGTGCACGGCGAGCCCCTCCGCGCCCGGCGCGCGGTCGGGGCGCAGGACGAGGTCGTCGTCGTAGTCGCCGCCGTTCTGGGTGCGGAACGGGATCGGCTCGGCCGTTTCCAGCGTGCTCAGGCGCGTCCGCAGTAGCTCGCGGGCGGCGGCGAACTCCTCGCCGGACACCCGGTCGGCGCCGTGGACCGCGACCGGCGGCAGCACCGACATCCCGGCGTAGAACAGCGTCCCGTGGTGCAGCGGGAACAGGACGTCGGCCAGCGCGCCGTTGACCCCGCGCGGCCCCATGGCCGGTTCGCGGGCACCCGCGGTGAGCACCACCACCGCGCGCTTGCCCGCGAGCCGGCCCTCGCCGTAGCGCAGCGTCCGGCCGTCCTCGCCGCGGACGCCGTACCCGAAGCCCTTGACGAAAACGCGGTCGAACCAGCCCTTCAGGATGGCCGGCAGGCCGTACCACCAGAGCGGGAACTGCACGACGACCGCGTCCGCCCAGTCCAGTTTTTCCTGCTCCGCGACGATGTCCGGGCTCAGCTCGCCCCGCGCGTGCGCCCGGGCCGACGTCGCCCCGACGACCAGCCGCCCGTCCCCGGCCTCGGCCCCGAAGTCGGCGGCGTCGACCACCGGGTTCCACTTCATCGCGTAGAGGTCCGACTCCCGGACGTCGTGCCCGAGCGCCCGCAGCGTGCGGAGCCCGTCGTCGCGAAGGGCGCCGCTCAGCGAGCGCGGCTCGGGGTGCGCGAAAACCCACAAGACGTTCATGACCTCGATGGTCACGCGGTTCGCGGGCCGATTCGAGTGGCCCGATGGCCAACCTGTGCAAGAATCGGGCCATGGCCGCATTCGTGCACCCGGACCGCCACCACGTCGCCGTGCTCGTCCGCCACGGCATGCTCGTGATGGAGCTCGGCATCGTCCACCGGCTGTTCGGCCAAGCGCGTTCGGCGTCGGGCGAGCCGCTGTACGAGGTCGTGACCTGCACGCTCGAGCCCGGCCCGGTGCGCACCGACTCGGACTTCACCATCCCGGTCGACCGCGGCCCGGAGGTGCTGGCCGAAGCCGACACGGTGCTCGTGCCGGCGTCGCTGGCCGAGTACGAGCCGATGGCCCGCGTGCTGACCCCGCCGCTCAAGGGCGCGCTGGCGCGCATCCCGGAGCACGCGCGGATCGCGTCGATCTGCACCGGCGCGTTCGTCCTCGCCGCGGCCGGGCTCCTCGACGGCCGCCCCGCCACCACGCATTGGCGCTCCGCCGAGGAACTGCAGGACCGCTTCCCCGAGGTCGACGTCGACCCCTGTGTCCTCTACACCGACGACGGCGACGTCCTGACCTCGGCGGGCGTCGCCGCCGGCATCGACCTGGTGCTGCACATGATCCGCCGCGACCACGGCGCCGCCGTGGCCAACGAAGTCGCCCGCGGCACGGTCGTCTCCCCGCACCGCGAGGGCGGCCAGGCCCAGTTCGTCCGCCGCCCGGTGCCCGAGCCGCGCACGTCGTCGACGAAGGAAGCCCGCGCGTGGGCCCTGGAGAACCTGCACCGGCCGCTGACCCTGCGCGAACTCGCCGCCCGCGAGGCCATGAGCACCCGCACCTTCACCCGCCGCTTCCGCGACGAGGTCGGCATCTCGGCCCTGCAGTGGCTGACCCAGCAACGCGTCGAGCGCGCCCGCCAGCTCCTCGAGGAGAGCGACCTCCCGGTCGACCGCGTCGCCACCGAAGCCGGCTTCGGCACGGCGGCCTCCCTGCGTCAGCACTTCCAGGCCGCGCTCGGGGTGTCCCCGAGCGCGTACCGCTCGACGTTCCGCGGCGAACTGGCGGCGCAAGCCGGGTAAATCCCGCTAGCGTCGGCGCATGGACGACTTCTACGTCAGCCACAGCCGGTTCTCGGACCCGGGCGCGCAGGCGTCCTGGCTCGACGCGACACCCCGCGACGTCGCGGCTCTGCGCGCGGCCGCGTTCCAGCTGGTGTTCCACTACTGGGCCCACGGCGACATCACGCAGCACGGGTTTCCCGCGTCGCGCCACGAAGAGATCACCTTGCGCTACGCGTCGGACATGTTCGCGCGCCTGCGCGAACTCGACCCGGCACCACCCGGCGGACCGCGCCCGCCGCTGCACCGCATCGTCGGCTGCTGCCGTGACCACACCCTCCTGTTCGTCTCGATGGCCCGCCACCACGGCATCCCGGCGCGGGTCCGCGTCGGCTTCGCCGGCTACCTGATGCCCGGCTGGTACCTCGACCACGTCGTCGCCGAAGTCCACGACGGCACCGACTGGCACCTGGTCGAACCGGGCTTCGCCGAGCCGGGCGAAGTCGGGTTCGACCTCCTCGACGTCCCCCGCGACCACTTCCTGACCGGCGCCGACGCGTGGACGGCCGCCCGCGCGGGCGACCTCGACCCGGCCCGGCTGGTCGTCTCCCCGGACCTGGACGCGCCGTTCCTGCGCGGCCTCCCGTACGCGCGGCACAACCTCGTGCTCGACCTCGCCGCGCTCAACAAGCACGAGATGCTCCAGTGGGACGCCTGGGGCGACCTCGACGACGCCCCCGAGCTCGCCCCGGCAGCCCTCGCCCGCGCCGACGAGCTCGCCGAACTGATGGCCGACGCCGACGTCGATCAGCTCCGGGTGGCGTTCGAGGCCGACGACGTCCGGGTGCCGCCGGTGATCCGCTCGTTCACCCCGCCGGTACAGCTCCCGGTCGAGGTAGTGCTTCGCTGATCTCGACGGCGGTCCGCACGAACCGCGCGATCCGCTGGTCTCGCGCGCCGGCCGCCCAGGCGAGCGCGAGCGCGTACGGCGTCGCGTCCACCACCGGCCGGTAGACGACGTCGTGCCGCGACCGCAGATCGGCCACCGACGCGGGCAGCAGCGCGATCGCCTGCCCGAGCGCGACGGTTTCGAGCAGCTGGGAGCTGTCCCGCACCACCGGCCCCGGCGTCACCGGCCCACCGGTGACGTCCTGCCCCGACCAGTACGCCCGCTCCGCGTCGGACGACCCCGGCCAGCGCGGCGTCGCCCGCCCGGCGAAGTCGGCACAGGTCAGCACCGACCGCCGAGCCAGCTCGTGCCCCGAAGGCAGCGCGGCCACCCGCGGCTCGCTGACGAGCACTTCGACGTCCAGCCCGTCGTGGTCACCCGGGCACCCGAGCACCGCGACGTCGGCCTGGCCATCGCGCAGCAGGTCGGCCTGCTCACCGAACCCGCTGACCCGGATGTCCACCGGATCCGGGTGGGCGTCGGCGATCCGCCGCAGCAGATCGGTCGCGACCCCGGGCTTGGCGGTGACGACGAGCGCCGGCAACCGTTGCGCGGCCCGCCGCGTCCGCCGCACCGCCGCGGTGACGGCGTCCAGCGCCTTCGCCGATTCGGCGAACAGGACGTTCCCGGCCGGCGTGAGCGCCACGTGCCGGCTGGTGCGTTCGAAGAGCTGCACGCCCAGCCGCCGCTCCAGCAACCGGATCGCCCGGGAGAGGGGAGGCTGCGCCATCCCGAGCCGCTCGGCGGCGCGGGAGAAGTTCAGCTCCTCGGCGACCGCGCGGAAATACCGCAGCTCACGGACCTCGACATCGTCCATACCGGGAGAGTATCGCGGCAGAGTCCACAGGTCTTTCCCTTTCTGTTTCGCGAATGGTGGAGTTGGTGTCGATAACTCCACAAAGGACGGATAGTGATGACGGAAGCGCAGCGGAACAAGGAAGTGGTCCTCGGTTTCCTCCGGGTGGCGTTCGAGGAGAAGCGGCCGGTGGAGGCGTTCGAGTTGTACGTGGGGAAGGGGTACGTCCAGCACAACCCGCACGCGCCGGGAGGTGCGTCGGAATCGGCCGGGTACCTGGAGCGGTTCGTGGCCGGTTTTCCGGAGTTGCGGTTGGAGGTCCGGCGGGTGGTGGCGGAGGACGATCTGGTGTGCACGCACAGCTTGATGCGCTTGACGCCGGATTCGCGGGGGAGCGCGATCGCGGACGTGATGCGGGTGCGGGAGGGGCGGATCGTGGAGCACTGGGATGTGGTGCAGGAGGTGCCTGAGGTGACGGCGAGCGGGAACCCGGTGGTTTAGCCGGGCCGGGTCCGCGGGCGGCCGGGGGCACGGTGCGGTGAGGGGGCGCGGGGTGCAGCTACGGGGCGATGCCGTTGAGGATGGTTCGGATCACCGCGGCCGGCTCGGGTGGGTTCGTCCGGCTCGCGTGGGGGAAGATCGTGCCCAGCACCGTCTCGTGGCAGTAGCCCACCAGGAGGGCCGCGGCCGCGTCCACTTCGGACTCGGGGTGGAGCCGGCCGAGGGCTTGCTCCTCCTTCAGGTACGCCAGGAGGCGATCGCGCCAGTGGCCCGGGCGCTCGCCGAGGTCGGCGAAGCGCTGGAGGACCTCCGGGTTGCCGTAAAGGCCGCTGAACGCCGGGACGATCACGCGGTGCAGGCCGAGGCCGTACTCCAGGTGACGGTGGAGGTTTTCCGCCACCGTTCCCTCGCCCGCCACCGGCAGCTCGCCCAGGAACGACTCCGCCGCGCGCACGTGCCGGTCCAGGCCCCAGGCCACCAGCTCCTCCTTGTCGGAGAAGTGGTTGTACAGCACGCCGTCGGCGACGCCGGCCGTTCGCGCTATCTCGCGCACGGTCAGCCCCGTCGTGCCGCGGGTGGCGATCAGCTTCTCGGCGGCTTCGACCAGGAGGTCGTGCAGGGACTGCCCGTCCTTCTGGGCCGCGGCTTTCCTCGGTGACATCACCGCCATCGTACGGGGACCCTCGTCACGACCTCCTTCCCGTGACCAGCCACGCCGTGCCGCGCAGGCGGACCGCGTCCGGGGTGGCGAATGGTTCCAGTGCCGCTGTCAGTGCGTCGGTCGCCTGGGCCGCCGTCGCGCCGTCGACCAGGCCCAGGTGGTGGCGGACCGGGCCCCAGCCGGCGATGAACTCTGCCGCGTCCGGGACGTCTTGGCCCCAGACCTGGTCCGCCTCGACGTGGGTGCACGCCACGTCTTCGAAGCCGGCTTCGGTCAGCACCGCCTTCGTGCGGTCCGGGTCCGCGAACGACGTCGGACCGCTGCCGTCCGGGCCGGTCGGCTGCGGCAGGTACGCCGCCATCGCGCCGAACAGGCGGCCGAGGTCCGTGCCGGACAGTGCGGTCAGGCACAGGAACGCCAGGCGCCCGCCGGGGCTCAGCGCTCGCCGGACGTTGGCGAACGCCGCCACCGGGTCGGCGAAGAACATGACGCCGAACCGGCTGACCGCCAAGTCGAACGCGCCTTCGGTGAACGGGTGGACCTGGACGTCACCCTGCTCGAACTCCACGTTCGGCACCTCCTCCGCCCGGGCTCGGGCGGTCGCCAGCATCGGCACGGAAAGGTCCACCCCGGTCGCGAAGCGGGCGCGCGCCGCGGCCAGCCGGGTCAGCTGGCCGTTGCCGCAGCCGATGTCGAGCACCCGGTCGGCCGGGCCCACCTGATCGAGCAGGTAGCCGTTGAAACCGCTGTTCACCGCGTCATAGCGGTCGGCATTGGTCGCCCAATGGTCCCCCTCGTAGCCGTTCCACGCCTCGGCCTGCGCGGTGTTGACGATCCCGGTCATCGCGTCCCCTCCTTCATGAACATATGTTCATGAACATGTGTTCATCGTGGCCCGCGAGCGGGCTGCCCGTCAAGCGACGAACCATCGATCACCTGTTCGAGTGGTCGACCGCGACGTGCAGCGCCGCGAGTCGGGAAGGGGTCGCGATCACCTCGTACGCCGCCACCCGATCGCCGTCGACCACCACGAGAAGCGCGAGCGAAAGCCGCCCGCGCGGGGCGACGACGACCCCGATCGAGCCGTCGATCAACGCCGCTTCGGCGAACCGCGCCCGCTTCCCGAACAGCTGCGTTTCCGCCGCCACCGCCCGCGCGCCACGCACCTCCGGCGCCGCCCCCGGCGGCAGGGCGGCCGCGTCCGCGCGACGGACGACGTCCGGTGCCAGCACGTCGAGCAGGGCGTCGAGGTCGCCCCCGCGGGCCGCGGTCAAGAACGCGTCCACCACCCGGCGGTGCCGCGCCCGATCGGCAGGCGGCAGCGGGGACGTGCCCCGCACCCGTTGCCGCGCGCGGCTCGCCAGCTTCTTCGCCGCCACCGGGGTGCGGTCCAGCACCGGCGCGATCCGGTCGAACGGCACCGCGAACAAGTCGTGCAGCACGAACGCGATCCGCTCGGCCGGCCCCAGCGCGTCCAGCACGACGAGCAGCGCCCGGCCCACCGCGTCGGCCAGCTCGGCTTCCCCCGCCGGATCGGCGTCGTCGACCGGCTCCGGCACCCCCGCGAACGGCTCCTCGCCGCGCGCCTTCCGGGAGCGCAGAACGTCGAGGCAGACGCGGGAAACGACGGTGGTCAGCCACGCCGCCAGGTTGTCGACGGACCCGGTCCGGGTGAGCCGCAGCCACGCTTCTTGGACGGCGTCGTCCGCTTCGGCCGCCGAGCCGAGCATCCGGTAGGCCAGCCCGCGCAGCCGGCCGCGTTCGGCCTCGAACAACTCCGCCAGCTCGTCCATCGGTCACCTTTCGCCGCCACCCACCGTCGCCTTATGGACGAACACCGACAAGCAGAGGTGACCGAATGAGCTTGCTGACCCCCGCCGAGCTGGGCGATTGGCGCCTGCCGAACCGCGTCGTGCTGGCGCCGACCACCCGCGCCCGCGTCCCCGGCGGCGTGCCCGGCGACCTCCAGGTCGCGTACTACGCGCAGCGCGCCGGCGCCGGGCTCGTCGTCGCCGAAGGGACCTGGGTGAGCGAACGGGCCATCGGCTTCGAGAACGTTCCCGGCCTGTACACCGAAGCGCAGGTCGCGGGCTGGCGGCGGGTCACCGACGTCGTGCACTCGCTCGGCGGGCGGATCGTGGTGCAGCTGTGGCACACCGGGGCGGTTTCGCACCCCGACCTGCTTGGCGCACGGCCGGCCGGGCCGTCGGCGGTGAACCCGGAAGAGCCGGTGCACACCGCCGCCGGACGGCGTTCGACGGGGACGCCGCGCGAGCTGAGCGTCGCCGAAATCCGGGCGACCGTCGCGGACTACGGCGCGGCGGCGGAGAACGCGCGCCGCGCCGGGTTCGACGGCGTCGAGATCGCGGCCAACGGCGTGTACCTGCTCGGCCAGTTCCTGCACCCGCGGCTCAACCACCGCACCGACGCCTACGGCGGGTCCGCGGCCAACCGGCGCCGGCTGCTCACCGAAGTCGTCGACGCGGTCGGTGAGCACGGCCGCGTCGGCGTCCGGCTGTCGCCGTGGTGGACCGGCGGACTGTTCACTGTGGACGAAGAGCTGCGCGCCGAGTACGACGCTCTGGTCGCCGCGCTCGACGTGGACTACCTGCACCTGCGCGGGCCCGACACCGGACCGGACTTCGCCGCCTTCGCCCGCTACCGGCGGCTGTTCGACGGTTTCGTGATCGTCAACAACGGCTTCGGCCGCGACACCGGGAACGCCGTGCTCGACGCGGGGATCGCCGACGCCGTGTCGTTCGCCCGGCACTTCGTCGCGAACCCCGACCTGGTGACGCGGTTCGCGCTCGACCTCCCGCTCGCCCCCGGCGACCCGGCGACGTACTACGGCGGCGGGGCGGCCGGGTACGTCGATCAGCCGCAGGCGGCGGCGATGGCGGCGGTGTCCCAGTAGAACGGCCGGACCTCGGTGATGCGTCCGCCGGTCACGGTGATCGTCTGGAGGATCGGGAAGTCGAGCTCCCGGCCGGTGGCGCGGGCCCGCGCGTGCACGTGGGTCAGGACGACGAGCGGCGAGGTCGTGGCGAGGAACGCCTGGTCCACCAGCTCGAAGACGTCCCAGGTGTGGCTCATGGCGGCGAAGAACGCCGCCATGCCCTCGTGCCCGCGCCAGTCGCCGCCGTACGGCAGGGCGGCTGCCTGGTGCAGCACGACGTCGGGGGCGAAGAACGGGGCCAGAGCGGCGAAGTCGCCCTCGCTCAGGTACGCCGCCTCCGCGGCGTACATGCCTTCGAGAACGGCGACGGGATCGGTGCGCATGTCCGCCACCGTGCCGCACCGGCGGGCGCGCCACCGGCGGGAATCGGACGTCGGGCTACTCCTCCTGGCACCACACCGCCAGCTCGCTGCCGCCGGGTTCGCGGAAGTGGAACCGCCGCCCGCCGGGGAAGGAGAACGGTTCCTTCGTCACCACGCCGCCCGCCGACACCACCGCCTCGCGGGCGGCGGTCAGGTCGTCGGTGCGGATCGTGATCAGGGGTGCGCTCGTCCGCTCCGCCGCGTCGGACTGGAACCCGAACGTGAGGCCGGGGGCCCGGACGTCGGTGTAGTGCGGGCCGTACGGGGTCACGCTCCAGCCGAACGCGCGCTCGAAGAACTGCCCGGACACCGTGGCCGAGGTGGACGGGAACTCGGTGAAATCGACTTCGTACATGCCGCCGACGCTAGCGGCGACCACCGACAAAACCGCGCGAGCGAGCCACGGCCAGCCCGCCGAGGGCCACCGCGACCAGCCCGATCGCCAGCGCCGCGTAGCCGCCGACGATCCCGTAGCCGGTGCCCGGGCCACCCTCGGCGGCGGCCACCACCCAGCCGCCGACGACCCCGCCCGCCACCCCGGTGACCAGTGCGACGAGCGCTCCCTTGCCGCGGCGGAGGGCCAGCCCGCCCGCGAGCACGCCGGCGATGCCCAGCGCCGCTCCCAGCAGGGACCAGAGCCGTCCGGGCGTCACGGCGTAGGTGCTGACGGCGGCGATGTCTTGGACGTCCACGAGCTGCTCCTTCGATTGCCGGACCGGACGTCTCCGAGCATGTCCGCGCGGGCGCCGCCGGTCGTCGTGCGGACGTCGGCACCGCGCTACCGCGTTCGCGGTAGCCGGGAAATGCTCCCTGCGCGGCAGTTCCGCGCGGCTAGGGTGCGGGGGTGAGCCGCGCGCGGATCGTGGACGGGGTGATCGCCGCCGGGGTGGCGGCGGCCCTGCTGAGCGCCGGGCTGTCCACCGGCCACCAGCCGGGGGCGCTCGACCCGCTGGGGTACGCGGCACTCGTCGCGGGCGGGCTGGCGCTGGCCGCGCGTCGCCGGGCGCCGGTCGTCGTGCTGGGGGCGACCGCGGCGTGCGCGCTGGTCTACCAGGCCGCCGGGTTCGAAGTGCCCGTCGTGGCCTACCTCTTCGCCGTGTACGCCGCGGTCCGGGCGGGGCACCGGGTCGCCGCGGTGGTGGCGTCGGTGATCATGCTGGCCGCGGTCCCGCTCGCGCTCCTGGCTTCCGGGCTGCCCGACGCGAGCCAGGCCTTTACGCAATCTCGGGACGTCCTCCAGCTGGCGTGGCTGATCGCGGCCGGCGCGGCGGGGGAGGCGCTGCGCCAGGCCGAGCGCCGCGCCGACGAAGCCGAGCGCACCCGGGAGGAAACCGCGCGCAGGCGGGCCGACGAGGAGCGCCTGCACATCGCGCGCGAGCTGCACGACTCGCTCACCCACCAGATCTCCGTCATCAAGGTGCAGGCCGAAGTCGCCGTCCACCTGGCGCACAAGCGCGGCGAGGACGTGCCGGAGTCCCTGCTGGCGATCCGGGACGCCGGTCGCGAAGCCGCACGGGAACTGCGCGCGACCCTGGAGGCGTTGCGCGACGACGACAAGAACCCGCCGCGCGGCCTCGACGACGTCCCGGAACTCGTGCGCCAGGCCCGGACCGCGGGCCTCGACGCGCGGCTCACCGTCGAAGGCGACGGCACCGGCGTGCCCGCGGCGGTCGGCCGGACCGCCTACCGGATCGTCCAGGAGGCGCTGACCAACGTCGCCCGGCACGCCGCCGCGGCCACCGCGTCGGTCCGGATCGACCACCGGCCCGGCGCGCTCGTCATCCGCGTCGACGACGACGGCCGGGCCACTGTGGACACCGCGCCGGTACCGGGTGTCGGCCTGCTCGGGATGCGCGAACGCGTCACCGCGCTCGGCGGACGCCTCCAGGCCGCTCCCCGCACCGAGGGCGGCTTCCGCGTCGAGGCCGAACTGCCCGTGGACCACCCGGCATGATCCGCGTCCTGCTGGCCGACGACCAGCCGCTCATCCGCAGCGGTTTCCGGGCCCTCCTGGACGCCGAGGACGGCGTCGAGGTGGTCGCCGAAGCCGCCGACGGCCGCGAAGCCGTGGAACTGGCCCGGGAACACCTGCCGGACATCGTGCTCCTCGACGTGCGGATGCCGGGCGTGGACGGCCTCGAAGCGACCCGCCGCATCGCCGCCGACCCGGCGCTGGCCGCGGTGCACGTCGTCATCCTGACCAACTACGGCCTGGACGAATACGTCTTCGAAGCCCTGCGCGCCGGCGCGGCCGGGTTCCTCGTCAAGGACATCCGGCCGGAGGACTTCCTGCACGCCGTCCGCGTCGCCGCCCGGGGGGACGCCCTGCTCGCGCCGTCGATCACCCGCAAGCTGATCGACCGGTACGTCACCCAGCCGCCCGTACCCGGCGCCGGGCTCGCGGAGCTGACCAACCGCGAGCGCGAGGCCGTCGCCCTGGTCGCGCGGGGCCTGTCCAACGACGAGATCGCCGCGCAGATGGTGATCAGCCCGCTGACCGCGAAGACGCACGTCAACCGGGCCATGGCCAAGCTGCGGGCCCGCGACCGCGCGCAGCTGGTGGTGTTCGCCTACGAGTCCGGTCTCGTGCCGCCGGGGCCTCAGGCCGGGCGGCCCGCGCCCGCGTAGTCGTCGCCCTTCGAGTGGTACGTGTGGATCTGGATGGCCTGGCCCTCGGTCGGCGCGTTGATCATCAGGCCGTTGCCCAGGTAGAGGCCGACGTGGTGGATGCGGGTCGCCGGGCTGCCGTAGAACACGAGGTCGCCGAGGCGCGGCTCTTCCGAAGCCGGGACCGGCGGCAGCGCGCGGAACTGGCTGTCGGCCGTCCGCGGCAGGTTCACGCCCGCGCTGTCGTAGGACGCCTTCGTCAGGCCGGAGCAGTCGAAGCCCGCCGCGCCCGCGTCCGGGCCGTTGCCGCCCCAGACGTAGGGGAGGCCCAGCTGGCCCAGCGCGAAGCGGGTCGCCTGGACCCGGGGCGAACTCGCCGAAGCCGGGTCCAGCGACAGCGTCGCGTACAGCTGCGCCGTGCCGAGAACCCGCTGGCGGAACAGCTCGGCGTCGCCGCCCGGGTGGTAGGCGGCGATCGCCTTCCACCAGCCGGTGCCGGCGCCGAGGTCGGTGCCGCCCGCGCAGAGCGCCCGGCCGGCCGCGACCGGCGCGTCGTCGCCGTACTTCTTCGCCTGCGCCGAGGACAGCCCGAGCAGGTTCCCGCCACTGCGGCCGTGGTTCGACGCCGCCGAGCCCACGCCCGCGAGGGTGACCCAGGAGAGGTGGCAGGACGGGTCTTCCTTCCGCAGCGCCAGCTCGCCGTTCGCGTAGCCGATCAGGGCGTTCGCGGGGATGTCGAGGGGGCCGGCCAGCTGCTCGGCCCACTGCTGCAGCGGGCTCTTGCCGCCCTGGCCGGACGCGCCCTGGCCCGGTTCCTGCGCCTTCACGGGTGCGCTGACCTCGAGGACCGACGGCCCCGAAGCCACGTCTCGCGCCACCGGCAGCGGGGCGGGCGCGGGCTCCGGCGAGCGGTCGGCCAGCAGCCAGCCCGCCGTCGCCAGGCCCGCGACGAGCGGCAGGGCGACGAGCCCGCGCAGGGCCGCCCCACGGGCCCAGGAACTCGGCTTCGTCGTCACGGGGTCCAACTTAGAAGAGCGCACCTCTTGGTGAACGACTGAGTAGCTTGCACGTTAGGGGGACTCCCATATGGTGGACACATGGCTGAGATCGACGCTGCCCGCTTGCAAGCGGCGCTCCAAGATCGGTACGCGAAGATCGACGTCGTCGAGCGGACCGGCTCCACCAACGCCGACCTGCGGAAAGCGGTCGAAGAGGGTGCTCCGGACCGGACCGTTCTCCTCGCCGAGGAGCAGACCGCGGGGGTGGGCCGCCGGGCCCGGCCGTGGAGCTCGCCGAAGGGTGCCGGGCTGTACCTGAGCGTCGCGCTCCGGCCGGGCGTCCCGTTCGCCGCCCTCGGCTCACTGTCCGTCGTCGCCGGGCTCGCCGTCCGCGCGGCCGCCGCGTCCGTCGGGGTCGACGCCGCGCTGAAGTGGCCGAACGACGTCCTCGTCGGCGGCGCCAAGTGCGCCGGGATCCTCGCCGAAGCCGTCGCCGGCACCGAGCCGTCGATCGTGCTCGGCATCGGCCTCAACGTGCTGCCGCTCGGCGACGTCACGCCGGGGCCCGGCGGGCTGCCCGCGACGTCGCTCGCGGAACAGGGCGCCACCACGACCGACCGCACCGACGTCGCCGTCGCGCTGCTCACCGGGTTCGCCGACCTGGAACGGCGCTGGCGGCTGGCCGGCGGCGACCTCACCGAAGCCGGCCTGCTCGGCGACTACCGCGCCCACTGCGCGACCCTCGGCCAGGACGTCGAGGTCCAGCTGCCGGACGGGACGTCGCTGACCGGGCGAGCGGCCGACATCGACGCCGCCGGGCAGCTGCAGGTCGACATGGCGGGCGGCCAGCGGCACACGGTCTTCGCGGGTGACGTGGTGCACGTCCGCCCCGCCTGATTTCTCGGGGCGTTGCACTCACCGGCCGAGCGTCTCGCCGGTACGGTGAGGCGATACCGCCGCACCGACCTTGGGAGCGTCCGCCGTGGCTTATCCGGACGAATTGCTCAGCGAGCAAGAGCACGTCGTGGTGCACAGTCACCCCCACTTCAAGATGCTGATCTTCCCGACGCTCGCGTTCCTGGTCACCCTGGGCGCGGGCACCTGGCTCGCGATCCTCGCGAAGGACGCCGGCTCGCCGTGGAACACGGTCGGGCTGATCGCCATCGCGGTGGTCGCGCTCGTGCTGATCGTGTGGCTGTTCCTGGCCCCGCTGGTGCGCTGGCGGACCACCCACTTCATCGTGACGACGGACCGCCTCATCGCCCGCGAGGGCGTGCTCAAGCGCACCGGCATCGACATCCCGATGGGCCGCATCAACAGCGTCCAGTTCGAGCACGGCCTGCTGGACCGGGTGTTCGGCTGCGGGACGCTGATCATCGAGTCCGCGTCGGACGAGCCGCTGCGGTTCGAGGACATCCCGCACGTGGAAAAGGTGCACACGGTGATCTACCGCGAGGTCAACGACAACCCGTACGACGACTACCGGCCGGGCACCCAGCAGACCACGCCGTTGCCGCCCCAGGGTGGCGCGCACCCGCCGCGCGGCGAGCGACGCCGCTGATGGGCACGCGCGAACTGGGCCTGCCGGAGCGCTCGCCCGCGGCGGGCGAGCTGCCGGAGCGGGTCACGATCTGGGAGGTCGGCCCGCGGGACGGCCTGCAGAACGAGAAGACGATCGTCCCGGTCGAGGTCAAGCTGGAGTTCCTCGACCGGCTCGCCGGCGCCGGGCTCACCACGCTGGAGGCGACGAGCTTCGTGCACCCCAGGTGGGTGCCGCAGCTCGCCGACGCCGAGCAGCTGCTGGCCGGGCTCGACCGCCGCGAAGGCGTCCGGTACCCGGTGCTCGTGCCGAACGAAAAAGGTCTGGACCGGGCCCTCGAGGCCGGTGTCGAGCACATCGCGATCTTCGCCAGCGCGACGGAGACGTTCGCGCGCAAGAACCTCAACTCGTCGCTGGACGAGCAGTTCGCGATGTTCGAGCCGGTCGTCACGCGGGCCCGGGAAGCGGGCGTGGACGTGCGCGGGTACCTCTCGATGTGCTTCGGCGACCCGTGGGAGGGCGTCGTGCCGGCGAAGCAGGTCGCCGACGCCGGCCGCCGCCTGCTGGACATGGGGTGCTCGCAGCTGTCGCTGGGCGACACCATCGGCGTCGCGACCGCCGGCCAGGTCGAGAACCTGATCGGGCTGTTCGGCGATGTCGGTACTTTGGCCGTGCACTTCCACGACACCTACGGTCAGGCTCTCGCGAACACGCTGGCGGCGCTCCGATGTGGAGTGTCGACTGTGGACTCTTCGGCGGGCGGGCTTGGCGGCTGCCCGTACGCCGAGTCGGCGACCGGGAACCTGGCGACCGAGGACCTGGTCTGGCTGCTGGACGGCCTCGGGGTGGCGACCGGTGTCGACCTCGATGTGCTGGTGGCGGCCAGCTCCTGGATGGCGGGACAGCTGGGCCGCCCGAGCCCGTCCCGCGTGGTCAACGCGCTGAGCTGACGCGGACCACCGTGCACAACCGAGCCGGAGGATGTGGGTGACGGAGCCTTCCGAGGCGGGCGAGGACGACCTCGACACGGGACCGGTGCGACTGCCCGGACCCGGTGGGTACGAGGACGCCCCGACGCCGCCTTCGGGCAGTCCCGCCGCGTGGCCGCACGCCGTGTCGCCGCTGCTGCCGCCGTTCCCGCTGCCCCCGCCACCGCCGATGCCCGCGGCCCCGCCGCCCCCGGTGTCGCCGGCGCCGCTCGCACCCGCGCCGGTTTCCCCGGCGCCGTTGCCGCCGCTGGGTTCGCCGCGCACCGAGCGGGAAAGCGTTGTCGCGCTGTTCCTGGTGCACATGTTCCCGATCGGGCACCTGCCGGTCGCCATGGACAAGCCGGCGCGGCAGCTGCCCCTGCCGGACGACGACCCGGAGGGCTTCGCCCCGAACGACCACCCGGACGCCCGGCTGATCTTCGACGACCAGGCGCTCACCAACGTCACGGCGGGCTTCCGCCGGTCGCCGACCGCCCCGTCGCGGCCGGTGCCGCGGCACCTGACCGAGGGGTACGTGCCGTACGCCCACGCGACGCAGGCGGTGTGGATCCGCCGGTTCGTCGTCGGGCACAGCGAGCTCGGGCCCGAGTACGCGTGGCCGCCGGGCGACCACTACCCGGAGGGCAGCGTCGACCACGGCGAGCCGGTGATGGTCCCGATGAACACCGTGCTCGACCGCTTCGGCCCGGCGCACGGGCGCGTGTTCTTCGCCGACGGCACGCCGTTCGCGGAGCGCTCGCTGCCGCCGGGGATGCTGGACGCCGAGTACCGCCGGTACGTCGTGGTGCGCGCAGTACCGATGTGGCGGTCGGAAACGGCGAACTGGTTCGGCCAGGTCGGCGGGGGTACCCGGTACCGTGCGCTGCTGGCCGCGGACGAGCTCGTGACCCTCGGCTACCTCGCCGAGGCCAAGGGGGAAGAGGATTGATGAACACCCAGTCGATCCAGCGCTGGCTAGGCGTGCTGGGCGTGCCGCCGGAGGTCGTTTCGCTCGGCGCCGAGGTCGACAACGCCTGGTGCCTGATGCAGGGCGAGGACGAGGCGTGGGAGGTGTTCTGGCGGGAGCAGGGCAACCGCTACGACTGGGCGCGGTTCACCAGCGAACAGGTCGCGTGCCACTACCTCTTCGGCCGGCTGGCCTGGGCCCAGGTGGCGCGCGGCGCGGTCGGCCTGCTCCCGGGTTCGTGATGTGCCATGAGGGGCACCTTCATGGCTCTTAAGTCCATGAAGGTGCCCCTCATGGCATTCAGCGCTTGAGGATCGCCAGCGCTTCGTCGTGCACGAGGCCGTTGGTCGACAGCGCGCTCCCGTTGTCGTAGCGGCCGCCGCCGTCCAGGTCGCTGAACCGTCCGCCCGCCTCGGTGACGATCACCTGCGCCGCCGCCACGTCCCACGGGTTCACGATGCACTCCGCCGCGACGTCGAGCGCGCCTTCGGCGACGAGGACGTGCTGCCAGAAGTCGCCGAACGCGCGCGATTCCCAGCACGCGTTCACCAGGTCCAGGTACTTCTCGCGCGAGTGGTACTCGACCCACGAGTTCAAGTCCGTTGTGGACAGATAAGCGTCCGAAAGGGACGAAACGCCGGAGACCGCCAGCCGGCGCGTCCCCGAGGAGTCCGAAGAGAACGCGCCGGAGCCCGTCGCCGCCCACCAGCGGCGGCCCAGCAGGGGCGCGCTGATCATGCCCACCACCGGGTCACCGTCTTCGACGAGCGCGATCAGCGTCGCCCAGACGGGTACGCCGCGGAGGAAGTTCTTGGTCCCGTCGATCGGGTCGAGCACCCACGCGCGGCCGGTCGCCGCCGAGCCGCCGCGCTCTTCGCCGAGCACCGCGTCGGCCGGGCGTTCCGCCGCCAGCAGGTCGCGGATCGCGTCCTCGACCGCGGTGTCCGCGTCGGTCACCGGGGTGCGGTCGGGTTTGCGCGAGACCGCCAGGTCCAGGGCGCGGAACCGCGCCGTCGTGATCGCGTCGGCGGCGTCAGCCAGCCGGGTGGCGAGGGCCAGATCATCTCCGTAGCCAGGCACGGTCACGATGGTTTCACGCCCCGGCGCCGTAGAGTCGACCAGGTGAGCATGGTCCTACTTGCCGAAGACGATCCGGCCATCGCCGAACCGCTCTCCCGCGCCCTCGAACGCGAGGGATACGAGATCCACGTCGTCACCGACGGTCCTTCGGTCCTCGACGCCACCGCCGCCCAGCGCGTCGACCTGCTCGTGCTGGACCTCGGCCTGCCGGGGATGGACGGCCTGGAGGTGTGCCGGCGGCTGCGCGCCAACGGAACCGAGCTGCCCGTCCTGATGCTCACCGCGCGCACCGACGAGGTCGACTTCGTCGTCGGCCTGGACGCGGGGGCCGACGACTACGTCGCCAAGCCGTTCCGGCTCGCCGAGCTGCTGGCCCGGATCCGCGCGCTGCTGCGCCGCCGGGTGCCCGAGGTGCTCGAGGCGGGCGGGGTGCGGATGGACGTCGGCGCCCGGCTGGTCACCGTCGACCTGCACGAGGTGCAGCTGGCGAACAAGGAGTTCGAGCTGCTGCGCGTGCTCATGAGCCGCGCCGGGCAGGTCGTCAGCCGCGACGAGATCCTCGCCGAGGTCTGGAACGACCTCGAGTCGAAGACGTCCAAGACGCTCGACATGCACATGTCGTGGCTGCGGCGGAAGCTCTCCATCGCCGCGGACGAAGCCGCGGGCCGCACCAGCAAGGCCCACGACGGCGAACGGCGGATCGCGACCGTCCGCGGCGTCGGCTTCCGGTTCAACGCCGAATAAGCCGTGCGCCGTCGCATCCTGCTGGCCATCCTGCTCGCGGTCGCCGTCACCGCGGCGGTCCTCGGCATCCCGCTGGGCATCGTGGCGAGCTGGCAGATCGAGTCGAGCTACCGCGAGACCCTCGCCGAGAACGCCCGCGCGGCCGCGGCGATCCTCGACACCGAGATCGCCAACGGCCAGGAGATCGACCTCGACCAGGTGCGCGCCGCGGTCCCGGTGAACGGGCTGCTCACCGTCCGGGCCAGCGGCCAGATCGAGAAGCGCTACGGCAGCGACCCGGGCCGCGACACGGTCACCGAGACGGCTGACCTCGCCCGCGACGGCAAGGTCGAGATCGCCGTCCCCGCCGGGCCGATGCACGAGCGGCAGACGACGGTGACGCTCGTCGTCGTCCTGCTGGTGCTGCTGTCGATCGGGACCGGCGCGGTGGTGGCGATCGCGACGGCGCGGCGGCTGGCGAAGCCGCTTCGGCACGTCGCCGAACGCGCGGCCCGCCTCGGCGGCGGCGACTTCCGGCCCGACCCGAGCCGCTACGGCGTCGGCGAGCTCGACATGGTCGCCGAAGCGCTGGACGCGTCCGGCACCGCGCTCGCCCAGCTCGTGCAGCGCGAACGCCAGCTCGTCGGCGACGTCTCGCACCAGCTGCGCAGCCGCCTGACGGCGTTGCAGCTGCGGCTGGAACCGCTCACCGTGCACCCGGACGAAGAGGTGGCCGACGAGTCGAAGGCCGCCCAGGAACAGGCCGACCGGCTCGCGGAGGCGCTGGACGAGCTGCTGGCGGCGGCGCGCGCGGCCCGCGAGGTCGGCGCGGAACCGGTGGACCTGCCCACGCAGCTGCCCGAGATGGCCCAGGAGTGGCGAGAGCTGCTTCGCTCGGAGGGCCGCAACCTGCGGATGCGCGTGGCCGAGGGCCTGATGGCGCGAGCCACGCCCGGCCGCCTCCGCGAGGTCATCGGGGTGCTGCTCGACAACGCGCTGCGCCACGGCTCGGGAACGGTGACGCTGGCCGCGCGCCGCGGCGACGCCGAGGGCACGGTGGTCATCGAGGTGAGCGACACGGGCTCGGGTGTGCCGGACGAACTCGCCCCGCACATCTTCGAACGCGGCTTCTCCGGCGGCGGCTCCACGGGCGTCGGCCTGGCACTGGCCCGCGCCCTGGTCGAGGCCGACGGCGGGCGGCTGGAACTGTCCCACCGCCGCCCGGCCGTCTTCAGCCTCTTCCTCAAGGTGCCGCGACCCAGCGATGTGCCGGAAGTCCGGTGGCCCGCCGAACGCGTCCCGCGCTAGCGGTCACGCGCGGGGCGGGTCGCGGCTCGCGGGTTTGCCGCAAACCGTGCGTTGACGAGCTACCGCCCCAATGCGGCCTTGGTTGCGGCTGACGCACCGAAGGCCACATGGGGGCGCTCGGCCCGGCCGTCGAACAACCTGCGACGTTGCTCCCACAGCGCGAAGCGGAACAGCCCTGGACGATCACGGCTCAGATCAACCCTTCCCGCAGCGCGTAAGCGACGGCGTGCGACCGGTTGCGCAGCTGGAAGCGGTTGGTCACGTCGTGCAGGATGCTCTTCACCGTGCGCTGCGAATAGCACAGCTGGTCGGCGATCTCCTGCGTCGAGTACCCGGCCGCGACCAGCCGGAGGACCTCCGTCTCCCGGTTGCTCATGCCACCCATCTGCAGGCCGCGTGGCTGGAGGACCTGGCGCTGCAGGCGGGAAACGCGGTTCAGCAGCCGGCCGAGCAGGTCCGGCGGCAGGGCGCCCTCGCCCGCCGCGGCCGCCTTGATCAGCCGGACGAGCACCTCCGGTCCGGTGTCGGCGCGGCGGGCGACCGCGCAGACGCCGTGCTCGACGGCGTTCAGGACCTCGTTGTCGTCGACTTCGCCCGCGATCAGCACGATGCGGGTGAAGCCCTGGTGGTGCAACGCGGACAGCAGCTGGTTCATCGTCTCGTCGAGCCGGTCGGCGACCAGCAGCGCGACCACGGCCGGGCCGGCCGCGTCCCCGTCCACCACCCGGACTTCGTCCCGCGAACGCAGCGCCACGCAGACGCCGTTGTGCAGGATCGGATCGGTGGCGCGGACCACCACCGGCGTCCTGTCGGATTCGAACATCGTCACCCATTCCCCTCGAACGGTGCGAAGGGGTACACCCCCCACGTCACCACAGTGCCCGTAGAGGTGTCCCGGGCGCATGGGACCGGCGTCCCGATGTTGCCCGGGCGGCTGCCCGTCAGGACCGGCCGAGGCCCGCGTCCCTGGCCCGGACGATCGCCTCGGCGCGGTCGGTGACGTGCAGCTTGGCGAAGACGTTGGAAATGTGGTTCCGGACGGTCTTCGGGCTCAGGCACAGGGTGTTCGCGATGACGCCGTTGCTGTGCCCGGCCGCGATCAGCTCCAGCACCTCGCGCTCGCGCGTGGTCAGCTCCGGGAACACCGGTTCGCTCGCGGGCGCGGACTGGCTGAAGAAGCCGAGCACGCGGTTGGCGATGTCGGGCCCGAAGATGGCTTCGCGCCGGGCGACGGAGCGCACTGCCCGCAGGATCTCGTCCGGCTCGGCGTCCTTGAGCAGGTAGCCCCGGGCACCGGCGCGCATCGCCGCGAAGACCGACTCGCTTTCGTCGGCCATCGTCAGCATCAGCACGCCGGTGTCCGGGTTGGCCGTCACGATGTGCCGGGCCGCCTGGATCCCGGAGAGGTCGGGCAGGTGCAGGTCCATGACGACGACGTCGGGCCGCAGCGCGGCGGCGGCGTCGACCGCGTTCGCGCCGCTGGCGGCCTCGCCGACGACCTCGATCCCCGGTTCGTTCCCCAGCAGCGTCACCACGCCGAACCGGAACAGGGGGTGGTCGTCCACGACCAGGACGCGCAGGCCCATCCCGTCACCTCCCCGCCGTCACCCCCTGTAAGGGTAGGGGAATGCGGCCGCGTTCTCACGTGCCCATTTCGCGAAGTTCAGCGGCGGCCTGCCGAGCACGCGTTCCACGGTGTCGAAAACGACGTGTTCGCGCCCGGCGGACGCCTCCTTGAGCGCGAAGAAACCGTCGACGGCTTCGGCGGGCCAGCCGTACTCGCGCATCATCCGCGCACGAGCCGCGCTACGCGGTTCTTCGACGTATTCGATCGGGCGACCGACAGCTTCGGAAAGGAGCGCGACCTGCTCCCGGGTGGTGAGGGCTTCGCCGCCGGTGAGTTCGTAGGTCGCGCCTTCGTGGTCCGACGTCGTGAGGGCGAGGGTCGCGACCGCGGCGATGTCCCGGACGTGCACCAGCGCGGAAGCCGGATCGCCTTCGGGTACGTACACGGCGTTCTCCTCGCGGATGGAGCCGCGCCAGGCGAACCGGTTGTCCATGAAGGCGCCGGGCCGCAGGATCGTCCAGGACGGCCCGGCTTCCCGGATCGCTTGCTCGGCTTCGGCGTGGGCGCGCGTGATCGGGTCCGGCTGTCCGAAGTGGACACCGGTGGTGGACAGCTTGACGAGGTGGGTGGCCCCGGCCTCGGCGGCCGCCCGGGCGACCGCCGCTTCCCGGTCGGCGCTGTGCCCCTGGGTCAGCACGAACACGCGGTCCGAACCGTCGAGCAGCGCGGGCAGGTCCGCGGTGTCCAGGTCGCCCTGGACGACTTCGGCGCGCGGGTCGATCCGGGCCTTCGCCGGGTCGCGGGTCAGGGCGCGGACGGCGGCGCCGGCGTCGAGGAGGGCGGGGACGAGGGCGCGGCCGACCTTGCCGGTGGCGCCGAGTACGAAGATCATCGTGGTTCTCCTAGCGGTGGAGCGGGACGTGGGGGAGCGCGAACGCCGTGACGAGGGCGAGCGCGAGGACGGGCAGCAGGGCGAGGAAAACGCCGTGCGCGCCCGCGGTGTAGGCGAAGCCGAGCGCGACCGGCCCGAGCGCGGAGCCGAGCGAGCGGGCGAGGTTGATCGCGGCGGCGACCGCGCCGCGATCGCCCGGTGGCGCCGTGTTCTGCGTGGCCAGCGCCAGCACCTGGAGGTTGAGGCCGGCCGCGAGGCCGAAGACGACCAGACAGGCCAAGATTTCCGCGAGCCCGTGCAACGTCGTGAGGCCGAGCACCGCGAGCAGGCCGAGCGCCATGCTGAGCCGCGGCGCCCACCGGTAGGCGCCGGTGCGGGCGATGACCTTGCTCGCGACGACGGAGGAAAGCGCGACGGCGATGGTCATCGGGACCAGCCGCAGCCCGCCTTCCCCGGGGCCGGCGTCGGCCTGCAGGTAACCGGCGATGTAGTTGACCGAGCCGAGGAACGAGAACCCGGCGAGCACACTGAGCAGCACGGACACGGTGAAGGTCCGGTCGCGGAAGAGCCTGAGCGGGAGCACGGGCGCTTCGGCCCGGCGTTCGACCACCACGAACGCGAGGGCCGCGACCGTCCCGAGCCCGGCCGACCACGGCGTGAGCAGGGTGAACCCGGTGATCGCGACGCCGAGGAGGACGACGCCCGCGAAGTCGAACGGCGCGTCTTTCCGCCGTCGCGGTAGGTCGAGGGTCGTGAGGAAGGCGACGGCGAGCAGCCCGAGCGGCAGGTTGACGAGGAAGATCGACCGCCACCCGGCGAGCCCGGTCAGGAAACCGCCCGCGACCGGTCCGGCGAGGGAGGCGACGGCGAAGCAGACCGAGAACCACCCGAAGTACTTCGCGCCTTCGCGGGGCGAGAAGAGCTCGCCGAGCGAAGCGCCGACGGAGACGAAGAGGCCGCCGGAACCGGCACCCTGCAGCACCCGCCCGGCGATGAGCCACGCGGCCGACGGCGCCAGGCTGCAGGCGAGCGAGCCGAGCAGGAAGAGGGCGAGCGCGCCCAGGAGCACGCGTTTGCGGCCGTGGACGTCGCCGAGCTTCCCGTACAGGGGAGCGGTGACGCTGCCGGCGAGCAGGTAGGCGGTGGTGACCCAGGCGTAGGCGCCGGTCCCGCCGAATTCGGCGGAGATCCGGGGAAGCGCGGTGGCGACGGCCTGGGCGTCGAGCATCGCGAGGAAAACGGACAGGAACAGGCCCACGAGAGCCGTTTTTCGGGCGCGCTGAGGCGCGATGGTGTTCAAGACAAAGTCCTTGTTTCGTCAGAAGGGACGAGAGGTGCGGACGCGCGAAAAAACGCGTCCCGTCGAGTCGGGAAAAGGCTCCATCGTCACCCGCTGGGCGGGTGCGACCTCTTCGCGCTCGGAAACCACCTCGAATCGTCCCGCTCGCCCGGCCGAACCCGGGCGGCGTCCTCACGGAGGAACACTGACGAGGATGACTTTAGACAACTACATGTCGGAAGACAAGGAGTTTTCGATCCAGTACCGGCGGACCCGGTGATCCGGCGACGCTTCGAGTACCCCGCCGTTGCGCTCGATGGTTCTCGCCGAGGCGACGTTGTCCGCCGCGCAGACCAGCAGGACGCGGGACATGCCCAGGGTGCGCGCTTCGCCCAGGATCCGGCCCAGCGCCCAGCTCGCCAGCCCGCGTCCCCGCGCGGACGGCCGGATGCCGTAGCCGACGTGGCCGAACTGCCGGACGAACTCACCGAAGCCGTGCCGCAGGGCGATCCCGCCGAGCACCCGCTCGCCTTCGACGATCCAGCGGTAGGTGCAGGCCTCGGTGTTCAGCCGCGCCAGCCAGGCCGCGAAGCCCGCGGCGGTGCCGACCCGGTCCGCCGCCTGGAGGCCGAAGCCGTCCTCGTGCGCACCCGGGCCCCACTCGGCGTGCGCGTCCCGCCAGGCGGCGTGCCACCGGACGTCGGGCGGGATCAGCTCGGGCAAGCGCTCAGCGCAGCCGCGTCACCGTGTCGCTGTCCCGGCGCCGCTCGCCCAGCTCGTCCGGGAACACCCACTTCTTGAAGCCCCAGAACCGGAAGAACATCGCGAGCAGCATGCCGATGATCGACCCGCTCGCGAAGTCCGCGACCTCCTGCACCAGCCGCGTCACGTGCGGCATCTCCAGGTGGAGCACGTACCTCGACACGTACAGCGGGATCAGGTTCACCACGACCGCGATGCCGCTGATCACGAAGAACAGCGCCGCTTCGTGGTGGCGTTCGCGGCCGCCGCGGGTGCGGAAGGACCACTCGCGGTTGAGGATGTACGACACGATCGTCGCCACGATGATCGCGATCGCCTTCGCCGTGGTCGGTTTCGGCTCCAGCACCGTCAGCTTGAGGACGTACCAGACCCCGTTGTCGACCAGGAACGTCGTGCCGCCCACGATTGCGAACTTCAGCAGCTCCCGGTGCTTGATCAGCACCGAACGCAGTGGTTCCGGCGTGCGCTTGAGCACGGTTTCCACAACGGTCACACCACGCAGTCTAGGAGCACACCGCGGTGACCTGTGGTTCAGGCGGCTTTCCGGTCCTGAATGTCCGGATCCTCCAGGACCGCCGCGACCCGCCCGGACTCGTCCGGGAACACCCACTTCTTGAACGCCCACCAGCGGAACGCCGTCCCCAGCAGCGTCCCGATGACGATGCCGCTGACGAAGTCGGCCACCTCGACGCCGAACGGCGACAGCCGCGGCGCCTGCAGGTCCAGCACGTACCGCGAGAACCACTGCGGCAGCGCGTTCAGGCCCAGCGCGATGCCGCTGAACAGGAAGAACAACGCCGCTTCGTGCGCCCGCTCGCGGCCGCCGCGGGTGCGGAACGACCATTCGCGGTTGGCGACGTAGGAAAAGATCGTCGCGACCAGGACGCCCAGGATCAGCGCCGTCACCGGGTGGGTCCGCAGCACGGTGAACTTCAAGCCGTAGTTGACGGACATCGTGATCACGAAGCTGATCCCGCCGACAACGGCGAAGCGGAGGAGCTCGCGATGCTTTTTCAGCAGCTCGCGCACCGCGCGGACGCTACCCCGTGAGCCAGCCGAAAGCCTTTTCGGGGGTGACGGTCGGCTGCTTCGGGCCCGGGTTCGTGCCCGGCCGCGGCGGCGCGCTGGACGTGGTCGTCGACGCCGGGGGCTCGGCCGACGGCTCGGTCTCGGTCGTCGTCGGCGGGGTCGGGGAAGGCTTCGACGGCTTCGGCTTCGACGGCTTCGTCGGGGTGGTCGACGACGACGGCGGTGTGGTCGTCGGCAGCGGGTCCTCGCCGCACCAGTGGTGCCAGCAGCCGAAGTCGACCGTCACCGGCCGCGCGGACGCCTTGCCGAGCTGCGCCGTGATCGTCACGCGCCCGTCGTCGGGGCGGCCCTTCAGCCGCACCCACAGGTTGACGTGCTGCCCGGGCGCCAGCGCGCTCTTCGTCGTGCAGGTCGCGCCGTCGCCGGACGGCTCGCAGGGGAAGCCGCGCAGGCTCCACCACTGCCAGAGCGGGTGGTCGAAGGTGACCGTGACCGGCTTGGTCGTCTCGCCGGTGTTGCGGACGCGCACGTAGACCAGCGGGTTGCGGGTCCACGGGAACGCCGACAGCCCGTCGCCCTGCGCTTCCAGGACCACGGCGTCCGGCGGCTGCTTCACGGTGACCTCGACGCTCACCCGGACGTTGACCTGCACGCCCGCGGTGACCGTCCCGGTGACCGTGCCGCCCTCGGCGTCGTCGTCGGCCCGCAGGCGGAAGTTCAGGGTGGCGCTCTGACCGGGCTGCAGGCCGCTGCCGGTCTTGCAGACGACCGTGCCGTCACCGCCCGGGCAGTTCACCGAGATCGGCGCGCTGCTGCCCTGCGCGAACGCCATCGGCGCGCCGCCGCCCGCCGCGTCGACGGCGTGCACGCCCGGCGGCAGCTTCAGCGCGACGGCCACCGGCTCGGACACGCTGCCGCCGTCGTTGCGGACGGTGATCGGCAGGTTCGTCGCGGAGCCGGGGCTCAGCTCGACGCCGTCCGGCGGGGTCGTCGCCGACATCGACGGCGGGGCCGGCGCGGGCGGCGCCGGGGGTGCCGGCGGCGCGGGTGCGGGCGGCTGGACGGGCGGCTGCGCGGGTTCCACCGGAGGCGCCTCGGGCGGGGCCGGGGGCTGCGGCGGCTGCGGTGCGGGCGGCTGAACCGGCTGGGGCTGGGGCTTCGGCGCGGGCGGCTGGACGGGCTGGACGACCGAGGGCGGCACGGCGGCCGCGACCGGGATCTCCTGGGCCCCGCCGCCGGCGGTGAGCGCGACGACGACGGCCGCGACGACCGCCGCGCCCGAGGCGGCCACCCCGGCGAACTGGCGGGGTCCGGCCGCGGCAGCGCCCGCGGCCGCACCGGCCTTGCCCCCGGCGGCCGCACCCGCGGCGGCAGCCGCACCGGCTGCCGCCGCCGTGGCCGCGCTCGCCTTCGCGGCGCCGATGGTGGCGAGGTAGCCGAGGGCCGCGCCGCCCAGGACGATCGGGGCGATGATCGCGCGCAACCCGCCGTTGACGTCGGCGAGCTCGGCGGCCAGCGCCCGGCAGTTCTCGCACTCGTCGAGGTGGTTCTCGACCTGGTTGCGTTCGCGCTTGGACAGCCCGTTGCGCGTCCAGGCACCCAGCCGGTCGGCGCAGGCGCGGCAGCGTTCCTCGGCGTTCTCCTGCAGGTGGACCTGGAGGTAGGCCTGCCGGAGGCCTTCGCGGGCGCGGTAGGCGAGCGCGGAGACGCCGTTCGCGGTCAGCCCGAGCAGCGGCGCGACCTCGGCCGGGCTCTGCTGCTCGATCTCGGTGTGCCAGAGCACCGCCTGCCAGCGTTCGGGCAGCCGGGCGAACGCCTTCGCGGCCATCGTCCGTTCGAGGCCCGCGACGGCGGTGTCGGAGAACGGGACGGTCAGCGCCTCGGCGGCGGCCCCGCCGACGTCGGACATGTCCTCGTTGAGGTCGACCCGGCGTTCCTTGCGCGTGCGGTCGTACGCCGTGTGACGGAGCGCGGTCAGCAGGTACGCCCGGAAGGCGGTGTCCGGGCCCTTGCCGCCACGCAGCGTGTCCAGCACCTTGGCGAACGCCTCGGACACGAGGTCGTCCGCTTCGGAGCTCGAGCGGGCCAGCTGACGGGCCAGGTTGTGGGCCGCGCCGGTGTGCCGTTCGTAGAGGGCGCCGTAGGAGGCGATCTTCCCCGAGCGGACCTCGGCGATCAGCTCGGCGTCACTCTTTCCGCTGAGATCGGCGGGAACGGTGGACACGGCACTCCTCGGTCGGCTAGGGCCAGGACCTGCCATTACAGGCCGGTCCGGGGCGCGAGACAAGTGTGACTGACCCACCCCGGGCCGTCACGCGGTGGTCGGGGTGTTGACTCCGACGGCGCAGCAAAATCACCCACCCCCGGGTCTCGGCGTGGAAAAGCTTCTTAACAAAACTCGCCAGTACGCGTCACGGGGTCCGGCGAGGCACGTCCTCACCGTGAAGCACCGATCAAGATCCACACGCACCGGACGAAAGGGATGGGGGGCCAGTGGACGTTCCGGCTACGCGCTCCGGCCCCGATGACGTCCCGCCCCAGGCCCAGTCCGAGCGCGATCGCTCCCTGCGCGCGTTGCGCGCCCGCTGGCGCACGGCGAGCCTGGCCGCGGGCTGGCGGTTCCCCAGCGACTGGGCCCTGCCCGAGGTCGACGCCGTCTGCGCTGCCGTGATGGCCAAGGGGCGCGTCGAAGCCGCCGAAACCGCGCTGGCCGGGCTGGCCAGGGCGCGGGCGGCGGCCGGCGCGGGGCTCGCGGAAACCCTCGCCGACCTCGCCGCGCTGCACGCCGTCCTCGACCACGTCGGCGACGGCTTCGTCTCGCCGGACGTCGACGCCACGCCGTCGCGGCTGCTCCGGACCACCGCGCTGGCCTGGGCCGACGTCGCCACCGACCAGCTCGTGCACACCGAGGTCACCGACCCGCTGACCGGCCTGCCCTCGGCCGCGTACCTGCGCACCCGGCTCTACGAGGTCTACCAAGCGGCCGCCGCGCGTGAGCGGCCCGCGGCCGAGGAGCACGTGCTCCTGGTCGTCTCGCTGGACCTCAGCACCGTCGCCGGGTTCCCGCGGCTGACCGGGATGATCCTGGTCGCGGACGCGCTGCGGGCGGTGTTCGACAGCGGGCAGAGCGTCGCTTCGCTCGGGCCGTCCGTCGTCGCCGCGCTGGTCCCCAAGGACGACCGGGTCGGCTCGCACGGCGTGGCGCTGCGGCGGGCGCTGAACGAGCGCCTGTCGGTGGACGCGCAGCTGGCCGACGCGGGGCAACCGCGCGTGTCCGCGGTGCGGCTGCCCGCCACCCACGAGCTCGCCTGCGACCTGCTGGCGCAGCTCGCGCGAGCGTAGAACGCCCGAAAAGTCCGCTTCCGCCCGGACCTCGCTGACCTGGACCGGGCCGGTCATGATTTCCTGGTGCGGTGACCAGGACCGTACCCACCGACGTCGACGGCGAAGTCGCGGCCAGCTCCCACCACCGGCTGGCCCTGCGGAAGTCACTCGCCCGCCTGTCCGTCCGCCCTCGGTCGATCCTGATCCTGTCGGTGATCCCGCTGGTCGCGATCGGGTACGGCATCTACGGCTGGCAGCACGACTGGGTGCTCGGCGTGGACAGCGCGGTGTACCGGGCGGGCGCTTTGACGCTGCTGCACGGCGACTCGCTCTACGACGCGAACACCCTGCCCAACGAACCGTGGTGGGCGCTGCTGCCGTTCACCTACCCGCCGACGGCGGCGCTGATCTTCGTCCCGCTCGCGGCCTTCCCGACGCAGATTTCGTGGGGGCTGATCACCGCCGTCTCGCTGGGCGCGATGGCGCTGTCGATCCGGATCGCGATCGGCGCCCTGCCCCGCCCGTCCGCCGACGGGCCGCGCTGGTGGGCCTCGCCGGCCCGCTCGACCATCGTGTTCTTCCTGGTCTTCCTCGGGCTCGAGCCGGTGTGGCGGACGATCTTCCTCGGCCAGATCAACCTGATCCTGATGGCCATGATCCTGCTCGACATGCTGGTCATCGGCGCCCGCGGCAGCCGGTGGGGCGGCGTGCTCGTCGGGGTCGCGGCGGCGATCAAGCTCACGCCGCTGGTGTTCCTCGGGCACCTGTTCGTCACCGGCCGCCGGATGGACGCGATCCGCGGCTTCGCGACGTTCCTGCTGCTGCAGGGCCTGATGTTCCTGATCAATTCGCACGACGCGGCCAAGTACTGGACCGTGACGCTGCCCGACACCGGCCGGATCGGGCCGGTGCACTGGGCGGGCAACCAGTCGCTGAACGCGCTGATGAACCGGGCCACCGACCTCGCGCCGTGGGCGTCGAAGGCCGCGATGGGCATCGGCTTCCTGCTCGCGATCCCGGCGCTGTGGCTGCTCATGCGGTTCCACCGCAAGGGGCAGGCGCTGGCCGCGCTGCTCGTCACGGCCTTCTGGACGCTGCTGATCTCGCCGATCTCGTGGACCCACCACTGGGTGTGGGTCATCCCGCTGATCGTGCTGCTGGTCTCGCGGCTGCCGAAGACCACCCCGAAGACGGCGTGGAAGCGCTGGGTCGGGACGTTCCTCGCGGCGTTCGTGTTCGTCAGCTGCGTGCTGCTGATCCTGCCGAACGGGCGCAACGTCGAACTGCACTGGACGGTCTGGCAGAACATCCTCGGGGACGCCTACATCCTGATGCCGGTGGTGCTGGCCGTGGCGCTCATCCTGCGCTGGGGCCTGCAGCGGCGGGCGCGGAAGAAGGCGGCCGCGCGTGTCGACGTCGAAGCCGGCGTCTGAGGCGCGCACCGGCCGGGTGCTCGCGGGGGTCCTCGCGCTCGCTGTCCTGGCGCTGGGGGTCGTCGGCTGGCTGGCCGGGTGGCACCTGGGCGCGGACAGCGCCGTGTACCGCGCGGGTGCGCTGACGCTGCTGCACGGCGACCCGCTCTACACGCGGGACGTGCTGACCGCGCTGCCTGACTGGGTGCGGCTGCCGTTCACCTACACGCCCGCCGCGGCGCCGCTGTTCCTGCCGCTCGCCCTCGTGCCGTCGGGCCTGGTCTGGGGCGTGATCGCGGTTTTGTCGGTGGTCGGTCTTATGGTCGTGATCACGGTGGTTTCGTCGTCGCCGGGGCACGCACCGCTTCTGGGAAGAAGCCGGTGGGCGCTGCCGGCGGGAACGGCCATCGCGCTGGCGCTGGAACCGGTGTGGAAGACGCTGTTCCTGGGCCAGATCAACTTGATACTGATGGCGTTCGTGGTGCTGGACGTCCTGGTGCTCTCGGTGCGCGGGTCGCGCTGGGCGGGCGTGCTGATCGGCGTGGCGGCGGCGATCAAGCTGACCCCGCTGATCTTCGTGCCGCACCTGTTCTTCACGGGCCGGTGGAAGGACGGGCTACGGGCGGTGGGCACGTTCGTGGCGCTCGAGGCGGTGATGTTCGCGGTCATCCCGGTCGACGCGGCGCGGTTCTGGCGGGATTCGGCGACCGACCCGAGCCGGGTCGGGTCGGTGCACTGGATCTTCAACCAGTCGCTCAACGGGCTGGTGAACCGGGCTTCGGCGCTGGCCCCGTGGTCGCTGGCGGTCGCGGTCGGCGTGGCGGCGGTGCTGGCCGTGCCCGCGGTGTGGCTGGTGGTGCGGCTGCACCGGCGTGGCGAGGACGCGGCCGCGTTGCTCGTGACGGCGTTCTACGGGCTGCTGCTGTCGCCGGTGTCGTGGTCGCACCACTGGGTCTGGTGCGTGCCGTTGCTCACGCTGCTCGTGGTGAAGGCCCGCTGGTGGGCCGCGGCGGCGGTCGCGGTGCTGTTCGCCTCGCAGATCGTGATGCTGGTGCCCAACGGCGGCGACCGGGAGTTCGGCTGGGGCCTGGGCTGGTCACTCCTCGGCAACGTCTACGTGCTCGCGGCGGCGGCGGGGATCCTCGGGCTGGCGGTGCGTGAGCTACGCCTGGTCCGGCGGTCGGCCGGCCTGGTGACCGTTTGACAATCCGGCCGAAAGCAGGCGGACACTCACCGGAGCTGGCAGCTCACCGCACTTGTTCCGGCGTGGCTGCCGGTCGGATTGTCAAAAAATCGGCGCAGTAGGCTGATCGGCGCTATGGACAAACACACCGGTCTGCCCGTCGTGGGCATGGTGGGCGGCGGGCAGCTGGCCCGGATGACCCACCAGGCGGCGATCTCCCTCGGCCAGTCCCTGCGCGTGCTCGCCGCGGGGGAGAACGAAGCCGCGGGTCTCGTCGCGGGCGACGTCTCGCTGGGCCACCACACCGACCTCGAGGCGCTGCGGAAGTTCGCGGCCTCGGTCGACGTGCTCACCTTCGACCACGAGCACGTGCCGGGCGAGCACCTGCTGACGCTGGCGATGGAGGGCTACGTCATCCGGCCGGCGCCGACGGCGCTGGGCTTCGCGCAGAACAAGCTGGTGATGCGCGAGATGATGGCGGGCCTCGGCGTGCCGGGCCCGGCCTTCGCCGAGGTGTCCACAGTGGACGACGTCGTGGCCTTCGGCGACGACCACGGCTGGCCGGTGGTGCTCAAGGCGTCGACCGGCGGGTACGACGGCCGCGGCGTCTGGATGCTGGACACCGCGCAGCACGCCCGCGAGACCGTGCCGGAGCTGCTCGAAGCGGGCACGGCGCTGCTGGTCGAGGAGAAGGTGGCGATGCGGCGGGAGCTGTCCGCGCTCGTCGCCCGCTCGCCCTTCGGCCAGGGCGCGGCGTACCCGGTGGTCGAGACCGTCCAGGAGGGCGGCATCAACACCGAGGTGCTGGCCCCGGCGCCGGGGCTCGACGACTCGCGGGTGCACGAGGCCCAGGACCTGGCGCTGCGGATCGCCGCGACGCTGGACGTCACCGGCCTGCTCGCGGTCGAGCTGTTCGAGACCGACACCGGGCTGCTGGTGAACGAGCTGGCGATGCGCCCGCACAACTCGGGCCACTGGACGATGGACGGCTCGCGCACGTCGCAGTTCGAGCAGCACCTGCGCGCGGTCCTGGACTACCCGCTGGGCCGCACGGACCTGGTCGCGCCGGCGTGCGTGATGGCGAACGTGCTGGGTGCCGCGGTGCTGCCCGAGATGGGTCCGGACGAGCGGCTGCACCACCTGTTCGCGCGGTACCCGGAGGTCCGCGTGCACCTGTACGGCAAGCAGGAGCGCCCGGGGCGCAAGCTCGGGCACGTCAACTTCACCGGCGAGCGCATGGAAGACCTGCGCAACCGCGCGCTGCTGTCGGCGCACTGGCTGTCCCACGCCGTCTGGCTCGACGGCTACGAGATCCACTGACGGGAGTGACGGGTATGGCGCCGCAGGTGGGCGTGATCATGGGCAGCGACTCGGACTGGCCGACCCTGGAGGCGGCCGGCGCGGCGCTGGACGAGTTCGGCGTCGAGTACGAGGTCGGCGTCTACTCGGCGCACCGGACCCCGCAGCGCATGCTGGACTACGCGACGTCGGCGGTGGCCCGCGGCATCCGCGTGATCATCGCGGGCGCCGGCGGCGCGGCCCACCTCCCGGGCATGGTCGCCTCGGCAACGGTCCTCCCGGTGATCGGCGTCCCGGTCCCGCTGAAGTACCTGGACGGCCTGGACTCCCTCCTGTCGATCGTCCAGATGCCGGCAGGCGTCCCGGTGGCCACGGTCTCGGTGGGCGGCGCCCGCAACGCAGGCCTCCTGGCCGTCCGCATCCTGGCGGCGTCCGACGAAGCCCTGCGCTCGAAGATGGCGAAGTTCCAGCAGGACCTGGAGAAGCTGGTCCTGGACAAGGACGCGGCCCTGCGGACCAAGACCGGTCACTGAGGCCGCGGCTAGCGCAAGTTCTCCTCGAAGAAGGGGAGCAGCGTTTCGTCGATTTGGGCGTTCTCGCTCAGCCGCGCTACGACCGGGCGGCCGCTCTGCGTGGTGCCGATGAGCTTGCCGCCGGTGCCGTTCTTGATCTGGACGTGCCCGATGGAGATCAGGAACTGCACGAACTTCTTGGCCAGCTTGACGTTGCGCTCGGAGGCGCCGCGCTGCTCCAGGCCGAGGCGCTGGTGCCAGGCGCCGTCCAGCAGGACGCGGCAGATCTTCTCGCAGATGTCGAAGTTCTGGTCCAGGCAGAACATGAAGTACGGGTTGACGGGATCGGTGATCGCACCTCGCCGCTTCAGGTAGCCCCGTAGCCTGGTCGCGTCGAGCACGTGCAGGTCCTTGCCGACCTTTAACAGCGCCGTCGAGTCCTTCGTGAGGTTGGTGAAGTTCGCTCCGGTGCACACCAGCCCGGTGATCTCGGTGTCCAGCATCAGGAGGTTGGAGAAGTCCGCGCCGGTCACGTCGGCATTCGTCAGCACGCATGCGTCGATCGCGGAGTCCGAGAAGTTCGAACCGGTCAGGTCCGTGCGGGAGAAGTCGGTGTCGGTCATGATGCTGCTCGACGCGTTCAGCCCGCGCAGGGTGACGTTGTCTTCCGAACTGAAGTTGATGCCGCTGAGCGTGCAGTTCGAGAGGTCGAGGCTGTCGCCGACGAGGTCGGTCAGGCTCTCGGGGACGCTGCGGTTCTTGCGCTCGTTGTGCCGCTTCGCGCCCCAAAGCAGGATGAGCATCTGGTCGATGCCCTTGTGCATCTTCCGCGACGGCCAGAGGGCGGACAGCTGCGTGTAGGCCTCTTGCAGCTTGTCCTGCGGCATCGAGTTGACGAAGGTGATCATGGTGTCCGTCACCGGGACGGACCGCGGCTCCGGCCGACCGTCGACGAGACAGTCGATGAGGTAGCCGGCCAGCAGGTACTCACGCAGGGAGTTGTGGGAAAACTGCCACTGCGCGGTGACCTTGTCGGTGCTCCTAGTGAGGGTGGTGGAGGACCGGAGGTCGTCGAAGAGGGAGTCTTCCGCGTCGGTGACGCCTTCGACCCGCTTCTTGGTCATCTTCGATTCGAAGACCGTCCTGATGACCTCGCGGAAACTGGACTCGTTGACGCTCTTCTGCTGGCTCGTGGACGTGTACAGGGCGAGCTTCTGGAGGAAGAGCAGCCGTTCCGTCGGGAACAGGGTCGACGTCCGGGCCCAGTCGCGGAGCATGAGCTTGTGGACGATCAGGTTGTAGATGTCCCACTCGGACATCTTCTGCTCGGGGTCTCCGGCGTCGTCTTTCTTCAGTTCTTCGACGACGTCGAGGAGGTAGGTGATGATCACCGGCTTGCCCGACAGCGAGACGTTCCGGTCCTCTTCGTTGCGGAAGACCTTCGACAGCAACCCGGTGACGACGCTCGCGCCTTCGGGGTCGTCCTTCAGACGCCGGCGCACCAGCTCGATGGTCTGCTCGTACGTCAGGTCGCGCAGGCTGCGTTCCACGCGGTTGAGGACGAACCGCTCCAGCAGCGAATCGACCTCGCGTTCCTGCTCGACGACGGCGCGGTCCAGGACGTTGATCTGGCGGTGCGAGCCCAGCTTCTGGTACAGGACTTCGAACACCCGCAGCTCTTCGGCTTCGGTGAAGTAGTTGGGGCGACTCGTCAAAATCCCCTTCGCCCCGTTGCTGGCCAGGTCGGCGAGCGCCTCCAGGCAGGCGCGCCGCTCGCGCACGTTCAGGTACTGGGCCATTTCGTCGTAGCCGTCCAGCAGCAGGACGACGCGGCCGTTGGAGATCATGCTCTCGACGAAGGAGACCGGGAGGTGGGCCAGCTCGTTCCGGTCGAGGAAGTGGTGCAGCAGCCCGCGGGAGTCGAACTGCTTGGCGAAGTCACGCAGTTCGATCCGGAACGGCAGGCGCGGGCTGTCGCCCTTCTGGTACAGCTCCGCCCACCGCTTCTGCAGCACCTCGGTCAGCGCGGTCTTGCCGGTGCCGTACTCGCCGACGATGATCAGCCAGGACCGGTCCTTGTCCTCGTCGTGCAGCCAGTCGGTGAGGTGTTTCGTCGCCCACTGGTTGCCGTACTTGTCGTCGAAGTTCGGCTCTTCGTAGACCTCGTCCAGCGCCTGCAGGGTCTTCGCCTGACGCGAATCGCCGAGGATGTAGGACAGGTACGGTTGGACTCGTTCGAAGTTCGCGAACAGTTCGTTGTAGGTGAAGGTGAGGATCCCCTCGGCGCCGGCGCTTTCCTTGACGCCCGCCGCGAACCCCGCCGGGGAAATTATCATTCGTTGCGCGCCCAGTTGGGTGCGGAAACGCGTCAACTTCGCGAGTAGCTCTTCGTATTTCGCGCCGTCCACGTGCTGGATGGTGGCCTCGATGTAGACGTTCTGCTCGCTGAAGCCGGAGAGCTGGGTCGCGACGAGATCGACCGCGGCCCCGTCGAACTCGACGGGGCCGGCGACGTCGTAGCCGTTGGTCTCGAACAGCCAGCGCACTGCTTCGGGCAGAGTGATCGCCGTGAACGTCTGCTCCATGCAATTCCCCCGGCCGCCGTCGTTCTCGCCATGATAGGCAGTTCGCCCCGGCTTCGGAAGCGCTTCGCGGTCCGCCCGGGTTTTGTTACACCGCCCGCGGTCTGATGCGGATTCGATATTGGTCAGTTACCTGACAGCTGCTCCCGCAGTTCGCGCTTCAGCACCTTCCCCGCCGCGGACACCGGGATCTGCTCGACCACGTGCACCTCCCGCAACCGCTTGTACGGCAGCACCTTCTCGTTGACCGCGGCCATCAGCTCGTCCGCGTCCAACGGCCCGTTCGGCACCACGAACGCGACCGGCAGTTCGCCGACCTCGTCGTCCGGGCGGCCGACCACCGCGGCCGCCGCCACGCCGGGCATCGTCACCAGGAGCTCCTCCAGCTCGCGCGGGAAGACGTTGTATCCCTTGTACAGCAGCATGTCCTTCTTGCGGTCCACGATGGACAGGTAGCCGTCGGCGTCGAGGATGCCGATGTCGCCCGTGTGGAGCCAGCCGTCGACCAGTGCGTCCGCCGTTTCCTCCGGGCGGTTGCGGTAGCCCTGCATGATCTGCGGGCCGCGGAGGCAGACCTCGCCCTTTTCGCCCGCCGGGAGGGGGTCTTCGCCGCCTTCGGCCGGGACGATCTTGACCTGCGTGTCGAAGATCGGGACGCCCACCGAGCCGACCTTGCGGGTGCCCGACTGGTACGTCGGGGAGATCACCGCGCCCATCGTCGCTTCGGTGAGGCCGTAGCCCTCGCTGACGACGACGCCCGGGAAGCGCTCGCGCAGTGCGTTGATCATCGCGTGGTTCATCGGCGCCGCGCCCGAGCCGATCGAGCGGACCGACGACAGGTCGGCCGTGTGGAACGACGGCGTCGCGAGCAGCGCGGCGAACAGCGCCGGGGCGCCGCCGATGCCCGTGATGCGCAGGCGTTCGGCGTCGGCGACGTAGGCCGCCGGGTCGAAGCGGGTGTGCAGCACGATCTTGGTGCCCGCGATGACCGCCGCGTTCAGGCCGCCGATGATGCCCATCGCGTGGAACCACGGCGTCAGGTTGATCGCGACGCCGGTGCCCAGGCGCGTCACCCACTCTTCCTCGCTGCCGATCTGGTCGAGGGTGATGTCGCCCCGCTCGTCGAGCGCCGGCACCGAGCCGGAGCCCCAGCAGGCGTGCTGGAGGGTGTTGACCACGACGTTGCGGTGCGTCAGCCGCACGCCCTTCGACCGGCCGGTGGTACCGCCGGTGTAGGCGAGGTGGGCGAGGTCTTCGTGGACGTCGGTGTCCACGTCGGGCCGCGTCTCCGGCTGCCCGGCCTGGAACGCTTCGAACTCGACGGCGCCCTCGGCCAGGTCGCCGGCCGGGGCGACGACGACCGTGAGGCGCGCCGGGATCCGGTCGGCCACGGCGGCCAGCGCGCCCGCGACCGGGCCGAACGTCACCACGGCCGCGGCCTCGCAGTCGGCGAGCTGGAACGCGAGGTCAGCCGGGGGGAGCAGCGGGTTCGCCGGGCTGAAGGTGGCCCCGGCCAGCAGCGTGCCGTAGTAGGCGACCGGGAAGGCGAGGCAGTTCGGCAGGTGCAGCGCCACGACGTCGCCGCGGCCGATGCCGCGGTCCCGCAGCGCGTGCGCGAACCGGCAGGCCGCGCGGTAGGTCTCGGTGAAGGTCAGGCTTCGGCCGTCGTGCTCGAAGGCGGTCCGGTCGCCCCAGCGGGCGGCGCCCGCGGCGAGGATCGAACCGACGGGGACTTCGGGGTAGTCGAGGGAGGCGGGCAAACCGGGCGGCGTCGTCGGCGCGGTGAGCGGCATCACTCGACCATACGAATTCTGCGGTCAACGACACAAGGACGAGGGCGCCACCTGCTGTGAACGAGCGCTAACATCGACAGAACTCTTCCGACGTTGCAGAGAAGGTGACCCGAAGTGACCGACGGCCTGTACCAGCTTGCCGAGGAGCACGAGGAGCTGCGGGCCGCGGTCCGGGCTCTGGCCGAGAAGGAGATCGCGCCCTACGCGGCCGAGGTCGACGAGAACGAGCGCTACCCGATCGAGGCGTACAACGCGCTGGTCAAGTCGGGCTTCAACGCCGTCCACATCGGCGAGGAGTACGACGGCCAGGGCGCGGACGCCGTCGGCGCCTGCATCGTGATCGAAGAGGTCGCCCGGGTCGACGCGTCGGCGTCGCTGATCCCGGCCGTGAACAAGCTCGGCACGCAGCCGATCATCCTGTCCGGCTCGGAGAGCGTGAAGAAGCTGGTGCTGCCCTCGATCGCGTCGGGCGAGGCTTCGGCGTCGTACGCGCTTTCGGAGCGCGAAGCGGGCTCGGACACCGCGTCGATGCGCACGCGCGCCCGGCTCGACGGCGACCACTGGGTGCTCAACGGCACCAAGTGCTGGATCACCAACGCGGGCGAGTCGTCCTGGTACACGGTGATGGCCGTGACCGACCCGGACGCGGAGAAGAAGGCCAACGGCATCTCGGCGTTCGTCGTGCACAAGGACGACCCGGGCTTCTCGGTGGGCCCCAAGGAGAAGAAGCTCGGCATCAAGGGCTCCCCGACGCGCGAGATCTACTTCGAGAACTGCACGATCCCCGAGGACCGCATCATCGGCGAGCCGGGCACCGGCCTGAAGACGGCCCTGCGCACCCTCGACCACACCCGCCCGACGATCGGCGCCCAGGCACTGGGCATCGCCCAGGGCGCCCTCGACGCGGCCGTGGCGTACGTGAAGGACCGCCGCCAGTTCGGCAAGGCGATCGCGGAGTTCCAGGGCGTCCAGTTCATGCTGGCCGACATGGGCACCAAGATCGAAGCGGCCCGCCACCTGGTCTACGCCTCGGCAGCGGCCTCGGAGCGCGGCGACAAGCGCGCGGGCTTCATGGCCTCGGCGGCGAAGATGTACGCGTCGGACATCGCGATGGAGGTGACGACGGACGCGGTCCAGCTGTTCGGCGGCGCCGGCTACACCCGCGACTTCCCGGTGGAGCGCATGATGCGCGACGCGAAGATCACGCAGATCTACGAAGGCACGAACCAGATCCAGAAGGTCGTGATGGCCCGGGCCCTGCTCAAGGGCTGACCCCCGCGCGAACGACGCCCCCGGCACCCCACTGGTGCCGGGGGCGTTTTGCGTAGTGGCTCCTACCAGCCCGAACGCCGAAAGAAAATCACTCACCAGGGGGAGTGTCCGGACAAGTTACTCGCGCGTTAAACCTGCGGTGACGCGGATCACCATCGGTTCACAGAGAGGTGAAGCGGATGGGCGCAACGACGCGCAGGTGGCTCACGGCGGCCGCTGCCACGGTGGCGGTGCTGGTGCTGGGGGCGGGGACCGGCCGGGCTGCCGAACGGGAACCCACCGGGCCCGTGCAGCCGAACATCCTCACGGCCGCGGTCTACTCGCTGGGGGCGCCCACCATCGCACCGCCCGGGGCGAACGACTGGAACTGCAAGCCCTCCGCGCAGCACCCCAATCCCGTGCTGCTCTCCAACGGGACCACCGCCAACGCCTACGAAAACTGGGCCAACCTCTCGCAGAAGCTCGCCAACGCCGGGTACTGCGTCTTCGCCGGGAACTTCGGCGGGGCGCCCGGGGCCTTCCTGCAGACCGTCGGGCCCGTCGCCGACACCACGAAAGCGCTTGCGGCCTTCGGCGACAAGGTCCTCCGAGCCACCGGTGCGAAGAAGCTCGACGTCGTCGGGCACTCGCAGGGCGGGATGAACGTCCGGTACTGGATCAAGTACCTCGGCGGCGCGGACAAGATCAGCCGGCTGGTCGGGCTGTCGCCGTCCAACCACGGGACCGACCTCTTCGGGCTGCTCAGCACGCTCGAGCTGATCCCCGGGGTGCCCGCCGCGCTCGGGACCGTCTGCCAGGCGTGCAACGAACAGGCCGTCGGGTCGGACTTCCTCGCCGACCTGAACGCCGGGGGCGAGACCGTCGACGGTATCCAGTACACCGTCATCCAGACCCGGTACGACGACGTCGTCACGCCGTACACGAGCGCGTTCCTGCCCGCGAAACCGAACGTCAAGAACATCCTGCTGCAGAACGTCTGCGGGCTCGACTTCACCGACCACCTCGGCATCACCTACGACCCCGTCGCCCAGGGACTGGTGCTCAACGCGCTCGACCCCGCGCACGCCAAGACGCCGCCCTGCGTGCCGGTGCCACCCGTGATCAGCTGAGTGATCAGCTGAGTTTCGCCACATGAGACATAACCCACCGCCGGGGCGGATTTCCGCTCCGGCGGTGTCACCCTCGAAGCATGTACTGGCCGGTTCCGGCGTCCTGGACGCCCCACGACGAAGCCGAGCTGGTCGCCGGCTGGCGGCTGTGGCTCGAGCTGTCCGACCGTGCCTGGCCGACGGCCGCCTGGGACGGGACGCCGGCCGGGGCCGTTCGTCAGCTGCGGGAGCTGCTCGCCGCGTGCGACGAGATCGAAACCGCTTACCGCGCGGACGCCGATGAGCCGTCGGACGGCTTCCTCCGGTTGACGCAGGGGCTCGCCGTCACCGCCGGTTCGGTGATCTCGCTCTGGTTCGACGACGTCGACCAGCTCGACGGGGAACGCGCCGCCCTGCTGCACGACGACCTCGCCCGGTTCGCCGAACAGGCCGAGCAGGTCCTGACGCTGCTCGCCGTCAACGGCGGCTGGACGGGGCTCGACGAGGTCCGGCGCCGCCCCGCTTAGGCGAGCGTCGGGTCGGCGCCGCCGCCGGGGACGAAGAGGAACTGCGTGCCGCCGAGCATTTCGTCGATCGGGCGGTCCAGCTCCAGCTTCGGCTCGTCGGTCAGCGAACAGCCCAGCGTGAGCTGCGTGTCGACGTGCTCGCGGCGTTCGACGCGGTGGCGCGTCCGTTCGCCGTCGAGCGACCAGGTGCCGTCCAGGACCATGCCGAGCCGGAGCGCGAGGCGGCTCGCGGCGCCGTCCCAGGTGAAGCGGTGGACGACGAACTCCGTGCTCCAGCTCGACCAGTACTGCCAGCCCGTCCCGTCGGCGCGGAAGCCGAGTTCGGTGTACTCGGTCGAGCCGGGGTGCACTTCCGACTCCGACCAGTAGCCGATCAGTCGCGCGTCCATACCGGGATCCTCCCATCGCCGCACGGAATTCCGCCGCATAGCCCAGCGCAAGCCGGTCCGGACTGGGTACCCCAGAAGTCATGAACCGGACAGAGGCCACCGCCGACAGAGGCGAGAAGAGCGACACCGCGCAACTGCTCGGGCGCATCGGCATGGCGTGCTACGGCGTCGTGCACCTCGTCATCGCCTACCTCGCCTTGCAGGTCGCCTTCGGCGACAGCGAGCAGGCCGACCAGAAGGGTGCACTGCAGCAGATCGGTTCCACGGCGTTCGGCCAGATCCTGCTCTGGATCGTCGCCGTCGGCCTGATCCTGTTCGGCCTGTGGCAGTTCCTGATGGCCGCCACCGGCTACGAATGGGTCAGCGGCGGCAAGCGGACGCGCAAGCGGATCGGGGCCGCGGCGCGCGGCGTCGTCGTGATCGCGCTCGGCTTCACCGCCATCCGCATCGCCACCGGCAGCGGGGGCGGCGGCTCGAGCAACCAGAGCCAGCAGGAGTTCACCGCCAAGCTGCTCCAGCTGCCGGCTGGGCCGGCGCTGGTGGTCATCGCCGCGGCCTGCGTGCTGGGTGTCGCGATCGCCGCCGGCGTGAAGGGCGCCAAGAAGAAGTTCCTCGAAGACCTGAACACGAACGAGCTGCCCGGGAAGACCAAGCGCTGGATCGGCGGGGTCGGCACCACGGGCTACCTCGCCAAGGGCGTCGTCCTGGCGATCGTCGCGATCCTCCTCGCCATCGCCGGGTTCAACGCCGACCCGGGCAAGGCCGGCGGGCTGGACGCCGCGCTCAAGACGCTCGTCGCCCAGCCCTTCGGCCCGGTGCTGCTGGTCGTGGTGGCCCTCGGCTTGGCCGCGTTCGGCGCGTACTGCTTCGGCGCGGCCTGGGCCCACAAGCGCTAACGCCGGGCCACCTGCGCCAGGTATTCCTTGCGGTCCAAGGGGTTGTCGCCGGTCCGGGGACGGACCGGCGGCGGCCCCGGGTACGGCCGGTACTCGTGGAACTCGGCGAGGAAGACGCCTTCGCCCTGGCTGAGCGCCGGCAGCGCCTGCTCGAACTCGTGGACGTGCGCCGCCGGGATGGTGCCCCGCAGCGTGCAGGAACCGGGCCCGGTGACGGGTTCGCCGGGGAGCGCGCGCAGCTCGGCCAGCTTGAGCAGCACCGCGCTGACGGCGGTCACCGGCACTTCCAGCTCGAAGCGGTGCACCGGCTCGTGCACCCGGGTGCCGGCCTCCTTCAGCGCCGCCATCAGCACCAGCGGCGTCATCTTCCGGAAGTCGCCCGCGGCGCTGAGCGGGCTGAAGAACGCCGTGTGCGTCAGCGTGACGGCGACGTCCAGCACCTCCCAGCCGTAGAGCCCCTGTTCGAGCGTGTGGTGGACGGTCTCCTCGATCGCCTTGTGGAACGCCAGGGGCAGCGACCCCAGCTCCACCGACAGGCCGAACGTGACGCCGGGACCGGGCTCGACCCGCAGCCCGACCGTCGCGAAGAAGTACAGGCGCTGCTCCGGATCCAGCTCTTCGAGGGCCTCGCCGCGGGCGACCGGCTTCTCGACGTACAGCGTCCGCGTCCGCTCGAAGGTGACGTCGATGCCGGCGCCGTCCGCCAGCATCGAGCGCAGCACCTCCTTCTGCACTTCGCCGTAGAGCCGCACCGAAACGTCGTGGCCGTACCGGCGGACATCGATCAGCGGGTCCTCTTCGGACAGCCGGGTCAGCGCCGTGAACAGGGCCGCGGCCTGCTCGGGCCGGACCGGCCGGACGACGGTCTCCAGGCTCGGCGGCGCGAACACGCCGTCACTCGCGGTGCCCGGGGTGCCGAGCCGGTCGCCGATCCGGACCTCGCGCAGCCCGCGCACCCGGGCGACGTCCCCGGCGAGCGCCACGTCGTCGCCGGCGACTTCGACCGCGGAGACCCGGCCGGTGAGCTCGGTTCCGCCGCGGTAGAAAGAAATTCGCTGCCGCGCGGCCAGGGAACCCGAGTGCAGCCGGGCGTAGGCGATCTTCTCCCCGGCCCGGCCGCGGTCGATCTTGAACACGGTCGCGGCGAGCGGCCCGTCGCCGGTGCGCTCGGTCGTGGGGAGCAGTTCGGCCATCGCCGTCACCAGGTCCGCGACGCCGTCACCGGTGATCGCCGAGCCGGCCAGCACCGGGTGCAGCGTGGCCGCGCCGACTTGCCGGGCCAGCTCGGCGCGGCAGGCGGCGGCGTCGGCCCGGTCGTCCACATAGGACTCCAGGAACGTGTCGTCGCCGTCGGCCAGCAGTTCGCCCAGCTCGTCGGGGGAGCTGGCGGCGTTCAGCGCGAACGCCCGCGGCGCCAGCTTCGCGCGGATGTCGGCGAGCTGGTCGCGCGCGCCCATCCGGTCGGCCTTGTTGACGAAGACGAGCGTCGGGATGGCCAGGCGGCGCAGCGTGCGCATCAGCACGCGGGTCTGGGCCTGGACGCCCTCGACGGCCGACACCACCAGGACGGCGCCGTCGAGCACCCGCAGGGCCCGCTCGACCTCGGCGATGAAATCGGAGTGGCCCGGGGTGTCGATCAGCGTGATCCGGGTGCCGCCGGTCACGAAGGAGGCCACCGCCGAGCGGATGGTGATGCCGCGGCGGCGTTCGAGCTCCAGGGTGTCGGTCTGGGTGTCGCCGCGGTCGACGCTGCCGAGGTGGTCGATGACGCCCGCTTCGAAGAGCAGGCGCTCGGTCAGGCTGGTCTTACCGGCGTCGACGTGGGCCAGGATGCCGATGTTCAGGGTTTTCACGGTCGTGGGAAATCCTTTGTGATGCGGGTGACAGGCCGGGCGGATCGGTCTGTCGGCGCATCGGGGTCTCCTCACGTTCGTTGGCGCAGGTCAGGGCGAAGATAGCGCTCGCGGCGGCCGCCGCCAATCACTTTTCCGGTCCCTGTCGGTTCCCTGTCGATCACCCTCCGATGCTTCGGTCGGGGGTTCCGGGGCCCTAACTTGGGGCGGGTCAGTTGAAAATTCACCCACCGGGGAGCTGAAACCGATGTTCGGACGATTCAAGGACGTGGCCCTGTTGCTGGGGAGGATCGGCGTCGCGGTCGTCTTCCTCGCGCACGGGCTCCAGAAGTGGAACAACGGCATCGACGGCACGGCGAAGTTCTTCTCGATGACGGGCATCCCGATGCCCACGGCCGCCGCGGTCTTCGCGATGACCGTCGAAATCCTCGGCTCGATCGCGTTCATCGCCGGGTTCCTGCTGCCGCTGGTCGGCATCGGCTACGTCGTGATCTCGGTCGGCGCGCTGCTGTCGGTGCACATCGACAACGGCCTGACCGGGCAGGGCGGCTACGAGCTCGTCCTGGTGCTGGCGCTGGCCGGGCTCGCCCTCGGCTTCAACGGCGGGCGGCTTTCCCTGGACCACCTGCTGTGGGGCCGCAAGCGCGCCCGCCGCGCCGAAGCCGGGGAACTGCAGAACGCTTAAGCGGGGAGGTCCGCCGTGGTGCGCTCCGCATCACGGCGGGCACCCAGTTTCGCCGGGTCCGCGTTGCTGATGTGCACCAGGTGCGCGCCGGCGGCGAGGGGGACGAGCAGGCCGTCGAGGATGCCCTCCGGTCCGTCCCAGTCTCTTGTGGACAGCACGCGGTCGTCCCCGGACAGGCCCAGTTTCGCCGCGCGGGCGCGGGCTTCGGCCAGTGCTTCGTCCACAGTGGAGCCTTCGAGCGCCGCCGTGTCGCCCGGGATCGGGAAGAGCGGGCGGTACTGGTCGCCCGCCAGCCGGGACTCCGTCAGGTAGTCGAACGCGCCGCCGCCGGGCGGTTCCGAGAGGCCGCGGCCCATCGGGTCGAGCGTGACGACGGCGGTCGCGGTCGCGCCGGTCGGTTCCGGGTCGTCCGGCCCGACGAACGCCACCCGCGCGCCGGCGCCCTCGGCCACCACGCGCGCCCCGCACCACCACGCCCCGAGCAGCACGCCCACGGTCTGCCAGTGCGCCGGGAGCTGCACGGCCACCGCGTCGCCCGGTTCGACGTCGAACTCCTCGGTCAGCCAGTTGGCCGTCTTCGCCGCCCAGTTGGCGGTGGTCGCCACGGACAGTTCGACGCGGCTGCCGAGCTGGTCGTCGTAGTGGGTGATCAACGGTCGGGCGGGCGAGGCCAGCAGCGGGCGCAGCAGCTCGTCGGTCAGGCTCATGGGGACAAGGCTAAAGCGCGGACCAGGGGCCTCGCCGGTTGACACCTGATCGCCGAGCTGAGTAGCTTTGCTTTGCAAGCAAATATAGTTCGGAACTGGGGAACAACCATGACCATTCTCGTCACCGGAGCCCGGGGGAACGTCGGGCGAGCGGTGCTGGACGAGCTCGTCGCCGCAGGTCAGGACGTGCGCGCGGCGAGCCGGGACGCGACCGCGCTCGAGGTGCCGGACGGCGTCACGAAGGTGAGCGCGGACCTCGAAGACCCCTCGACGCTGGACGCCGCGGTGGCGGGCGTGTCGGCGGTCTTCCTGTACACGCGGCCGCAGGGGATCGAGGGGTTCGTGAAGGCGGCGCACGCGGCCGGCGTCGAGCACGTCGTGCTGCTGTCGTCGGCGGCGACGCTCGAACCGGAGTCCGCACAGAGCCGGATCGCGCAGCTGCACCACGCCGTCGAGCAGGCGCTGGCGGCGGCGCCGTTCGCCTCGACGGTGCTCAACCCGGGCGCGTTCGCGACGAACACCCTGGGCTGGCGCGCGGACATCGCGGAGGGCGTCGTCCGCACGGCGTACCCGGACTCGCGCATCGGCGCCATCCACGAGCGTGACATCGCGGCGGTCGCGGCCCGGATCCTGATCGACGGTTCGCGCGTCGGGGAAGCGCTCGCGTTGACGGGCCCGGAGCCGATCTCTTTCCGCGAGCAGGCGGCGACCCTCGCGGACGTCCTGGGACGGCCGCTGCCGGTCGAGGAGCTGACGGCGGAGGAGGCGGCCGGCCGGATGACCGCGCTGGGCTGGCCGCCCGAGGTCCCGCCGGAGATCCTGCGCGCGTGGGCGCGCACGGTGCGGGAGCCGTCACCGGTGACGGACGTGGTGCGCGAGGTGACGGGCCGCGCACCGCGAACGTTCCGGCAGTGGGCAGAGGACCACCGCGCCGACTTCACCTGACCGGCGGACGTCGGTTCCGTGTGAGGTGACGGCACTTTCGTAGGGAAAGTGACGTGAAGTCCGTGTGAGGTGACGGCACTTTCGTAGGGAAAGTGGCGTTAAATCCGTGTGAGGTGAGCGCACTTTCATGTGAAAGTGCGCTCGGGTCAGTTGACGCAGGGGACGCTGGGGGAGGGTTGGAGTAGCGGTGCCGCGGTGGGGGCGGTGCCGCTGCCCGAGCCGCCGCCTGATGGGGTCGGGGCCGCCGTTCGGCCCGCCAAGCCCGCCACGTACTCGCGGACCGCCTTCGGGTCGATCTCCACGATGCTCTGCCCGTCTTCGCTCCGCCCGTTCGCCGTGATCACCGGGATCGTCGCGAACGCCAGGTCGCCCGACGCGATCCCCTTCGCCTGCTGCGCGAACTGCAGCAGGTCGAGTCCCGGGTCGATCGTCAGCGCGCGGTGGACCGCGTCCATCAGGCCGTTCAGCGTGCCCGGGCTCGTGAGCGTCCCCGCCGACAGCACCTGGTGCAGGGCCGAGGACAGGAACGCCTGCTGGCGCACGATCCGGTCGAGGTCGCCGCGCGGGAGGTTCTTGCGCTGGCGGACGAACGACAGCGCCTCGCCGCCGGACACCGTCTGCTCGCCGCGGCGGAAGTTCGCGCCCGAGTCCTTGTCCTCGGTCGCGTGGTTCAGGCAGACCTTCACGCCGCCGAGCGCCTCGGTCAGCAGGTAGAAACCCAGCAGGTTGACCTCGGCGTAGTGGTCGATCCTTACCTGCGTCAGGTCCTGCACCGCCTGCACGAGGACGCGGCGGCCCTCGGTGTCCGAATCGCGCTCGATCTTCGCCTGGTCGCGCTCGCCCTGGCCGCGCAGCTCCTGCGCGAAGTGTGCCTTCGCGATGCCGTACGCCGAGTTGATCTTCGCCTTGCCGCGGCCCGGGACGTCGGTCCACGTGTCACGCGGGATCGAGACCGCCGACGGCTTGCCGCCGTTCTTCGGCACCCGCAGGACGATCACCGTGTCCGTGTTCACCGCGCCGTTGTTGGCTTCCGTGCGCAGCTGGCGCAGGAGCCGCGCCGGGAGCGGGTTGCCCTGGGCGTCCGTGCGCGCGTCGCTGCCCACCAGGAGGATGTCGTCGGCGCCGTCGTCCGCCGGGGGCGGCGCCGGCTCGCCCGCGCGCGGGGTCAGCGCGTCGGTCGTCGGGACCGTGCTCTGCAGCTGGTCCTTCGTCACGTACGCGTAGCCGCTGGCACCGAGCGCGAGCAGCGACACCAGGCCGAGCGCGACCCGGCGGGTCACCCGGCCGGCCCGTCGCGCGCGCGACGGCACCGGAGCCGGCGCCGTCCGCGGAAACGGCGACGGCTTCCACTCGTCGCTCTGCGTCACCGGCTCGGCGGCCGCGTCCGGCTTTTCCTGCTCGTCATCCACCCTGGCCTACCTCCCCCGACCACCCTGCGTACGCAGTCTAGTTGACGCAGGGAACGTCGCCCGCCGTGATCGGCGGCGCGGCGGGGGTGGTGGGCGTCGCACTGGACGCCGGCGGCTTCGCGGCCGTGGACGTCGGCGCGCCGCCCGGGGCGGCGGCGGAGTTCCGGAAGTCCTTGCCGAGCAGCACGCGCACGTGCCCGGCGGTGACGTCCCGGTCCGGTTCGGCCTGCAGGCCCGCGCCCAGCGCCTGCTTGACGAGGGCCAGCGCGGCGTCGTCGGCCGGGTTGTACCGGACGATCGTCGTGTTGCGGGTGCTCAGCTTCTGGTCCGCGGCGAGGGTGAAGCCCTTGCCCTGCAGCGTCGCGTGCGTCTGCGCGGTCAGCGCCGGGGAACCCGTGCCGTCGAACAGCTCCACCGTGACGGCCTTCGCGCCCGGCAGCTGGGGCGACGCCGGGGCCGCCGGGGTGTCGCCGTCCGACGTCAGCCGCGCGACCTCCGCCGCCACCGACGGCTGGTCGACGCGGAGCACGTCCGCGCCGCCGATCACCGCGTTACCCAGGGTCGGGATGGTGTGGAACTCGATGTTGCCACCGGTCAGGCCGCGCATCTGCTCGGCGAACTCGGTCAGGTCCCAGCCCAGCGAGAGCACGACCGACTTCTTCACCGCCGAAACCAGATCGGCGATCTTCCCCGGGCTCGTCAGCACGTCGGAGGAGATGACCTTGCGGGCCAGCCCGGACAGGAACGCCTGCTGGCGGGCGATCCGGTCGAGGTCGTAGTTGGGCAGGCCGTAGCGCTGGCGGACGAAGGCCAGTGCCTGCACGCCTTCGATGGTCTGGCGCCCGCCCGGCAGGTCCACGCCGGACTTCACTTCCTTGACCGGCCCGTTGAGGCAGACCTCGACGCCGCCGATCGACTTGGTGATCTCGTAGAAGCTCGCCAGGTTGACCTCGGCGTAGCGGTCGATCATGCCCGGCTTGCCGATGAACTTCTCGATCGTGGCGATCAGGTTCTTGCGCCCGGCGACCTTCGCTTCCGCGTCGGCCTGCTTCAGGTCGGTCATGCCCTGGCGCTGCAACGTTTTGTAAGTGTCCGTGTACGCGTAGACGAACGCGCTGTTGAGCTTGTGCTTGCCGTAGCCGCCGGCGAGCTCCACCCAGGAGTCGCGGGGGAACGAGATCGCGATCGCGTGCTTCCCGTTCTGGGGGATGTGCACGAGGATCATCGTGTCGGTGTTCAGTTCGCCGTCGGAGACGCCGGCGTGCAGCATGTCCAGCACTTCGCGGGGCAGCGGGTTGCCCTGCGCGTCGGTGCGGCTGTCCTGGCCGACCAGGAGGATGTCGATCGCGCCGTCGAGCGGCTTCGCGTGCGCCTCGGTGTCGGCGAAGACGTTCGTCGTGGTCAGGCCGGTGTTCGGGTCACCGATGAAGTGCCAGCCGTACCAGGTCAGGGCCAGGATCGCGACGGAGAGCAGGGACACGACGACCTTGCCACCGCGTCGCGCGAAGATCGCGGCGCCGGTGCCGCGGCGCGCCGGGACGGGCGGCGCAGGCCATTCGGTCACGCGCTTCCTCCCCTGTGAACCCCGTGCTTCCCCCAGGGCACCAGTGTGCCTCGAGTGAGACTCTACTGAGGGTGTTGTAGGACCTCCGTAGGCTGGGGGCGGATTGCCCCGTCCGGGGCGCGGAGAAAGGCGGGGTTATGCGGGTCCTGGTCACCGGTGGTGCGGGCTTCATCGGGTCGCACTACGTCCGGCAGGTGCTCACCGGCGCCTACCCGGCGCTGCGTGACGCCGAAGTGGTGGTGCTGGACAAGCTCACCTACGCCGGCAACGAGGCCAACCTGGCCCCGGTCGCCGCCGACCCGCGGCTGCGCTTCGTCCGCGGCGACATCTGCGACACCGCGCTGGTCACCGACGTCATGCGGGGCGTGGACCTGGTCGTGCACTTCGCCGCCGAGTCCCATGTGGACCGCTCGATCCTCGGCTCCGCGGACTTCGTGCTGACGAACGTGCTCGGCACCCAGAACCTGCTGCAGGCGGCCGTGGAAGCCGGTGTCGGCAAGTTCGTGCACGTGTCCACCGACGAGGTGTACGGCTCGATCGCGGAAGGTTCGTGGACCGAAGACCACGTGCTGGAGCCGAACTCGCCGTACTCGGCGTCGAAGGCGTCGTCGGACCTGGTGGCGCGGTCGTTCTTCCGCACGCACGGGCTGCCGGTCTGCGTCACGCGGTGTTCCAACAACTACGGTCCGTACCAGTTCCCGGAGAAGGTCATCCCGCTGTTCGTCACGAACCTGCTGGACGGGCGGAAGGTGCCGCTCTACGGCGACGGGCTGAACGTCCGTGACTGGCTGCACGTGGACGACCACTGCCAGGGCATCCAGCTGGTCGCCGAGAGTGGCCGGCCGGGCGAGATCTACAACATCGGCGGCGGCACCGAGCTGACCAACCGGTCCCTGACCGAAAAGCTGCTGGCCGCGGTCGGGGCCGGCTGGGACAGCGTCGAACCGGTCGAGGACCGCAAGGGCCACGACCGCCGGTATTCGGTGGACATCACGAAGATCGGCGCGGAGCTGGGGTACGCTCCGCGCGTGTCCTTCGAGGACGGTCTGGCCGCGACAGTGGCCTGGTACACGGACAATCGCGCGTGGTGGGAGCCCCTGGCGGAGCGGGCCGCGCTGAAGAAGTAAGGGACTTTCCTGTGCGGCTGACGGTGCTCGTGCCCGGTGGTTCCGGACAACTCGGCCGGGATCTCGCCGCGCTGGCGTCCCCTTCGGTGGACGTGGTGGCGCCCGGTTCCGCGGAGCTGGACGTGACGGCCACGGGCCAGGTCCTGGCGGCGGTCGGCGCGCTGGCCGACCGCGCGCGGGAGACGGGTTCGGCGCCGGTGGTGGTCAACGCCGCGGCGTACACGGCGGTCGACGCGGCGGAGAAGGACGAGGAGCGCGCGTTCGCGGTGAACGCCGACGGCCCGCGGGTCCTGGCCGCCGCGTGTGCGGCGCGGCGCGTGCCGCTGATCCACGTGTCCACGGACTACGTCTTCGCGGGCGACGGTTCGGTGCCCTACGAGCCTTCCGACGAGCTGGGGCCGCGGTCGGCGTACGGCCGCACGAAGGCGGCCGGCGAGGACGCGGTCCTCGGGTCCGGGGCGTCGTCGTGGGTGGTGCGGACCGGGTGGCTGTACGGGAAGTCCGGGTCGAACTTCGTGAAGACGATGGCCTCGCTGGAGGCTTCGCGGGACACGCTGTCCGTTGTGGACGATCAGGTGGGCGGTCCCACGTGGACGGCCGACCTGGCCGCGGGGCTGCTGGAGCTGGCGTCCCGGGTAGCGGGCGGGGACGGCCCGGAGGCCCGGATCCTGCACTGCACGAACGCCGGTTCGGTGAGCTGGTGCGGCTTCGCCCGCGCGGTCTTCACGCGGCTGGGCGCGGATCCCGCCCGGGTGCACCCCTGCACGACGGCGGAGTTCCCGCGTCCGGCAGCGCGTCCGGCGTACTCGGTGCTGTCGCCGTCGTCGTGGAAAGAGGCGTGGCTGACGCCGATGCGTCCGTGGGAAGAGGCGTTGGACGCCTACTTCGCGGCCGCCAAGTAGGCGAGCGTCATCTTGGTCGTCTCGGCGGCCCACGTGGTCCAGTCCAGGCCGTCCGGCCAGTAGCGGCAGGTCGCGGCGCGGTGCACGCAGGCGCCGATGACGGTCCGGGCGGCGGTTCTCGTCGCCGGGCTGTCTCCGGCCGTTTCGACGAAGGTCCGCTGGATCGCCGCCAGGGCTTGGAGTCCGCGGTCGCGGCCGTCGGCGCGCTGGCCGTCGAGCAGCTCGGGGAAGATCCGGTCGTGGGCGGCGAACGTCGCCGCCAGCGCTCGCGTGAAGGCGGCGACGACGTCGTGCGGTCCTGACTCGGCGAGTGCTTCGGCGACGTTCGTTTCGAGCCGGGTGAGCAGCTGGTCCTTCACGGCGTACAGGAGCTGGTCCTTGCCGTCGAACCGGCGGTAGATCGCGCCGACCGACAGCCCGGCCCGCTCGGCGACCGCGCCGATCGTGAACTCTTCGTGCCCCTGGTGCGCCAGCACGTGTTCGGCCGCGGCCAGAACTTTCTCCAGCGACGCCCGGCTGCGGGCCTGCTGGGGCGGGTGAAAGCCCTGCTGCACGGATACCTCCTCAGAACGGCTCGAATGCGAATGATAACTTGCATTCGCATCCGAGCCGTGGAGGGGTGACAGCATGGTGAGCATCGAGGTGCGGAACGCCTACGTCGACTTCCCGATCTTCGACGCCAAGACCCGGTCGCTGAAGAAGCGCGTGCTGGGCAAGGTCGGCGGGAAGATCGGCGCCGGCGCGAAGACGCCGGTCATCGAGGCCCTGCAGGACATCACGCTGTCGCTGGAGGACGGCGACCGCGTCGGGCTGGTCGGGCACAACGGCGCCGGCAAGTCCACCCTCCTGCGCCTGCTGGCCGGCATCTACGAGCCGACCCGGGGCCACACCCGCGTCGCCGGGCGGATCGCGCCGGTGTTCGACCTCGGCGTCGGCCTCGACCCCGAGGTCTCCGGGCGCGAGAACATCCTGATCCGGGGCCTGTTCCTCGGCATGAACCGTGCGCAGATGGAAAAGCGGGTCGACGACATCGCCGAGTTCACCGAACTCGGCGACTACCTGCACCTGCCGCTGCGCACCTACTCCGCGGGCATGCGCGTCCGGCTCGCGCTCGGCGTCGTCACCACCATCGACCCCGAAATCCTCATCCTCGACGAAGGTCTCGGCGCGATCGACGCCGCTTTCCTCGCCAAGGCTCGCGAACGACTGGTCGACCTCGCCCGCCGCTCCGGGGTCCTCGTTTTCGCCTCGCACTCCGACGAACTGCTCAACGAGCTGTGCACGACCGCGTTGTGGATGGACGAAGGCCGGATCCGCGCGAGCGGCCCGCTCGGCGAAGTCCTCGCTGTCTACAAAGGTCAGTGACGGCCGGAAGCCAGGCGGTACGCGCCCACCGTCAGTTCCGCGCACGTGCGCCACGTGAAGCCCGCCGCGTGGGTGCGGCGGGCCGCCGACGTCGCCACCGCGTGCGGGTCGGTCACCGCCGTGCGCAGGGCCGAAGCCAGGGCGTCGACGTCGCCGTACGGGACCAGGCTCGCGCAGTCGCCCGCGACCTCGCGCAGGGCCGGGATGTCCGTGCAGACCACCGGGACGTCCGACGCCATCGCTTCCAGGACCGGCAGGCCGAAACCTTCGTCACGAGACGGCAGCACCACCGCGGACGCGCCCGCGACCACGGTGCGCAGGTCCACATCGGACAGATAGCCCGTCTGGGACCGCCGGGGGCCGTGGGGGAACGGGCCCGGGCCGGCGAACACCAGGTCCGGGAGGTCCGGGGCCGCGTCGTGCGCCCGGGTCAGCCAGTCCAGGCCCTTGCGCGGGCCCGCCGCGCCCGCGAACAGCAGGTAGCGCGCGGGCAGGCCCAGGCGGGCGCGGCGCTCGTCGTCCGGGGGACGCGCGGTGAACCACGCCGGGTTGACGCCCAGCGGGGTCACCACGATCTTGTCGCGGGAGACGTCGAGGCGCTCCGCCACCGAGTCGGCGACCGCCGCCGTGGGGGTGCAGATCACGTTGGCCCGGCGGGCGCCGCGGCGGACCAGTTCCGGCAGGTCGCGGTCGCTCGGCGCGAGCTCGGCCGGGTTGTCCAAAAAGGCCAGGTCGTGGATCGTCAGCACGCCCGCCGCGCGGAAGCGGGCCGGCAGCACGAAGTTCGTGCCGTGGACGACGTCCGTCGGGCCGGCGAACAGTTCCACCGGCGGGAATTCCGAGCGCACCCACGCCATCCGCAGCAGCCGCGCCGCCACCGGCATCCCGCGGGCCCGCGCGCCGTACGGGAGCACGTGCCGCAGCCGGCGCCAGCCGCGCAGCGTGAACGCCACCGCGCGCGTGTCCACTTCGGGGATCGACACGAGCTCTTCGATCAGCGCGGACGTGTACCGGCCGATCCCGGTCCGCGAGCCGAGGAGCGGGGTGCCGTCGAGGAGGACGCTGAGGGACCTACCCACGGCGCAACCGCTGCTTCGCGACCTTCACCGCACGCCCGCCGACGCGCCGGGCCAGTTCGCCCGCCCCGCCCGCGGCCAGGTACTCCCGCACCAGGTCGACGTCGCGGCGCAGCATCGCCCGCCCGCGCACCGCCGGCGTCGTCACCAGGTCGGCCGAGCCGGGCAGCCGGTCCGCCGCCGGGCGCGGGTCGCGGCAGAACTCCACCAGCGGCTTGAGCGCTTCGGGCCAGGCGAACCGCTGCGCGACGACGGCGATCCGCTCCACGCAGCCGGCCGCGAACTCCTCGTCGTACAACGACTTCTCGAGCGCGTCGGCCAGCGCCGAAGCGTCCTCGGCCGGCACGACGACACCGAGCTTCTCCGCCCGCACCAGGTCGGCGAACGCGTCGCCGTCGGTGGTGACGATCGGCAGCCCGGCCCACAGGTAGTCGAGGACGCGGGTGCGGAACGCGAACGTCGTCTCGACGTGCTCGTAGTGCGTCGTCACGCCGCAGTTCGCGTCGAGCAGCCAGTTCTGGCGCTCGTGGTAGGGCACCCACTGCTCGTTGAAGTAGACGTGCTTGCCGGTCAGGCCCAGCGAATCCGCGAGCCGGATCGTGCGCGCGCCGATGTCCATCTCGGCGACCTCGGGGTTCGGGTGCTTCATCCCGAGGAACACCAGCCGGACGTCGCCGCGGCGGCGGCGCAGCTCGTCGATCGCGCGGACCAGGGTCAGCGGGTCGAACCAGCTGTAGACCCCGCCCGCCCAGAGCACGACGTGGTCGGTGCCGCCGATGCCCAGCGACGAGCGCAGGCCCGGCCCGGTCCGCGTGGGCGGCTCCGGCGACAGTCCGAAGGGGACGACCGCGAGCAGCGACTGCGTCGTCGGGTCGGCGTCGTAGAGTCGCGGCGAAAGGCGGCCCAGCGCGGCCAGGTGCCCGAGCCAGAAGTGCCGCTGCCGCTCGGACGCGCAGAGGAAGAAGTCGCCGCGCTCGAGCTGCGCGTCCAGCACCTTCGTGACGCCCGCGAGGTCGGCCGCGCGCTGGTCGTCGGCGACGCCCTTGCCCTGCTCCAGCAGTTCGAGGTGCATCGGGTCGTAGAGGTCGGCGACGACGATCTTGCCGCTGTGCTGCTTCTTCAGCGACGGCGCCAGTTCGAGCACGTGACCCTGCAGCACGACGACGTCGGCCCAGGCGATCGGCGCGTCCAGCTCGCGGTGCTTGCCGGCGCTGACGCGGAACGGCGCCGGCGGCGGCGTGGCGAGCGGGTTGGTGGTGACCAGGTGGACGTCGTGCTCGGCGGCCAGCGCCAGCGCGATGTTCCAGGCGCGGATCGCCGGGCCCGCCATCCGCTCGGTGAGCGCGTCGCCGGTGAGCACGAGGATCTTGCGCCGCTGCCCGAACGCCTTTTCGATGCCGAACGCCTCGACGAGGATGTCGTGCGCGGCGAGGTAGCGGGGCAGCGGGTACGCGGGCTCCAATGCCTTGCGCAGCAACGGAAGCAGGTCGGCGTCGGTGCGGACGCGGGCGGCCTGCTCGACCGCGCGGGACGCCGCCAGCGAGGGCAGCTGCTCGACGAACTGGTCGATCGCGAGCAGCCCGGCCAGCGTGGTCCGCGGGACGGCGACGTCGCCGGACTCGATCGGGCCGACGCCTTGTTCGAGGTCGAGCTGGGTGGCGTCCAGCTCGCCGCGGGCCGTGGCCCGGCGCACGGCCAGGGCGAGCGCGGCGGGCAGCGCCCGGGCCAGCGTGTCGTCGGAGAGGTTCTTGTAGAGCGCCGCGAGGGCGTTGCGCTCGAGGAGGAAGGTCTCGCGGCCGGTCTCCGGCGCGTCCACGGCCGCCATCGTGCCGTGGTGGCGGTGGTAGGTCAGCGATTCCGGGACGTACCGGACGCGCCAGCCGCGCAGGTTGAGCCGCCAGCCGAGGTCGACGTCCTCGTAGAACATGAAGAAGCGCTCGTCGAAGCCGCCGAGCTCGGCGAACACCGAAGCGCGGACGAACAGCGCCGAGCCGGTGCCGAACAGGACGTCTTTCGCGACCTCGTGCTCCGCGGCCGGGACGTCGGCCAGCGGCGAGCCCGCGTGGCGCTTGTAGCCCATGCCGAACCAGGTCAGGCCGCCGTCGACGAAGTCGGTGCCGGTGCCGTCCCAGTCGAGGACCTTGCTGGCCACGGCGGCGACGCGGGGCTGGGCGCGCAGCTCGGCGACCGCGGCGGAGACCCAGCCGGGGGCCGGGCGGGCGTCGTTGTTGAGGAAGCCGAGGACGGTGCCCTTCGCGTGCTTCGCGCCGAGGTTGCAGCCGCCCGCGAAGCCGGTGTTGCGGCCGGCCTCGATCACCTGGGCCTGGGGCACGGCCTCGCGGATGCGCGCGGCTTCGTCCGAGTTGTCGACGCAGATGAGCTCGAGCTCGGGGTAGTCGTGGTCGGCCAGCGCGCGCAGGCAGGTGATCGTGTCGTCGGCGCCGTGGTAGTTCACCACGATCACCGAGACGAGCGGTTGCGGTTCCCCCTGCGCCAAAGCAGCTCCTTCGTCGGATGGGCGTCAGCTTAAAGGCCCGCCCAAGCCTCCCAGACCGCGCCTCGGCCGAGCGCCGCGCCGCGGCCGATCTCGCGCCGCGCGAGCAACGTCGCTGGTAGCCGCGCGGCCACCTCGGCCAGCACCCGGCAGCGCAGGCCGAACCGGAAGTTCGGCGCGGCCGGCCGCCCGGGCCGCAGCGGCAGCACCGCTGTCACCACGGCGAACCTGAGCAGCTGGTTCACCGCGACGCCGCGGGGCGCGCAGCGCAGCAGCATGAGCAGCCGGTTGCGCTCGTTCCAGCGGTGGAACAGCGGCGAACCGGGCTTGCTGCTGACGCCGTGGGCGTGCCGGACGCGGGCGCCGGGCACCGCGACGACGTCCCACCCGGCCAGCCGGAGCCGCCACGCCGTGTCGGTGTCTTCGTAGTAGCAGAAGAAGGCCGCCGGGACGCCGCGCACGCTCCTCAGCACGTCCGTGCGCAGCAGGGCCGCGCCGCCGCAGAAGGCGAACACCTCGCCGGCCGGCTCGGTCAGGTCGGCGCCGTGCCCGTCGGCGGTCAGCCGGACCCCGGCGGACTGGGTGGTGCCGTCGGGCCGCACGAGCAGCGACGTCGCCGCGGCGGCCAGCGGCGCCTTTTCGAGGGTGTCCTCCAGTGTCGCGAGCCAGTCCGGGGCCGGTTCGGCGTCGTCGTTCAGCCACGCGATCAGCGGCGTCCCGACCTTTTTCAGCGCCACGGCGAGGGCGCCCGCGTACCCCGTGTTGCGGGGGAGGCGGATTACTTGCGGACGCGAAGGATGGGCTTCGAGCAGGGCGGCGGTGCCGTCGTCGGAGGCGTTGTCCACCACGAGCGTCCGATGTGGACGCGTCTGCGCGGCGAGCGCGTCGAGGCAGGCGGTGACGTGCCCGGCACCCCGCCAGGTCACGACGACCACCGTGGTGGCGGGATTCGCGGTCACGTCCCGCACAATAGCCGCGTGCCCAGACTGGTCGTGCTCGCCGAGCAGCTCCTCGCGCCCGTGCCCGGTGGCACCGGGCGGTACACGGCCGAGCTGCTGCCCGCGCTCGCGAAGACCGCGCCGCCGGGCTGGTCGGTCTCCAGCGTCGTCGCGCGGCACGCCGACGTGACCGCGGCCGAGCTCGAAGGCGTCGAGGGCCCGCGGGTGCTGCGCATCCCGCCGCGCGGGCTGGTCGCCGCGTGGCAGCTGGGCCTGCGCTGGTGGCCGGGCGGCGACGCCGTGCACGCGCCGACGCCGTTCGCGCCGCCGCGCGCCCCGGCCGGGAAGACGCTGAGCGTGACCGTGCACGACACCGTGCCGTGGACCCACCCCGAGACGCTGACCGCGCGCGGCGTCAGCTGGCACCGGTCGATGATCGCCCGCGCGGCGCGGCGGGCGTCCGGGCTGGTCGTGCCGACGCGGGCGGTCGCCGACGAGCTGGCGGTGCTGATCGACCTCGACGTCCCGGTGCGCGTGGTCCCGCACGGCGTGCGGGTGCCCACCGGGGAAGCGGACCTGGAGCTGCCCGCCGAGTACGTGCTGGCGGTCGGCACGATCGAGCCGCGCAAGGGCATCGACGTGCTGATCGACGCGGTCGCGGAGCTGGACGGCGTGATGCTCGTGATCGCCGGGCAGCCGGGCTGGGGCGGCGTCGACCCGGTCGCGGTGGCCGCCGAGCGCGGCCTCCCGGCGGAGCGGTTGCGGATGCTCGGGAAGGTGTCGGACGCGGAGCTGGCGACCGCGTTGCGGCACGCGAGCGTGCTGGCGGTCCCGAGCCTCGCCGAGGGCTTCGGGCTGGGGCTGCTGGAGGCGATGGCGGCCGGGGTCCCGGTGGTGCACACCGACGTCCCGGCCCTGGTCGAGGTGGCCGGCGGCGCGGGCGTGACGGTGCCGCGCGGCGACGCCACGGCGTTGGCGGCGGCGCTGCGCGAGGTGCTCGGCTCGCCGTCGCGCGCGGCGGAGCTGGTGCGCGCGGGCCGGGACCGGGCGAAGGCGTTCACCTGGCGCCGCGCCGCGGAAGCCGTCTGGGCGATCCACCGGCGGGCCCACGACTAGCCCGGTTTGCCAGTTCCCCACCAGCACGGAGGGTCGCCGCCGTACCCTGCAGGGGTGAGCGATGACCCCCGGGTGCTGATCGACGCGACCGCGGTGCCCGCGGACCGCGGCGGGGTGGGCCGGTACGTGGATTCGCTGGTCGCCGCCCTGGACGCGGACGGCGCGCGGCTCACGGTCGTCTGCCAGCCCCGCGACCTGCAGCTTTACGATCGGCTGGCGCCGCGCTCACGCGTCGTCCCGGCATCGCCGTCGACGACCACCCGCACGGCGCGCCTGACCTGGGAACAGGCGACCCTCCCGCGGCTGGCCCGCCGCCTCGGCGCGGACGTCGTCCACTCCCCGCACTACACGATGCCGCTCGCGACGTCGGCGGCTTCGGTGGTCACGCTGCACGACGCGACGTTCTTCACGGACGCGGTCCTGCACTCGTCGGTGAAGGCCCGCTTCTTCCGCGCGTGGACGGCGACGGCCCTGCGCCGCGCGACGCTGTGCGTGGTCCCGTCGGCGGCGACGGCGACGGAGCTGGCCCGCGTCGGCCCGGTGCGGCACGCGTCTTTGGAAGTCATTCACCACGGGGTCGACACGGAACGCTTCCACCCACCGTCCCCGGCGGAGATCGCCGCGGCACGGGCGGCCGTCGGGCTGGGGCGGACGCCGTACGTGGCGTTTCTGGGGGCGTTGGAGCCGCGGAAGAACGTGCCGGCGTTGATCCGGGGGTTCGCGCGGGCGGTGGCGGGGCGTCCGGACGCGCCGGCGTTGGTGCTGGCCGGGCAGCCGGGGTGGGACACCCAGGTCGAGCGGGCTTTGGACGCCGTGCCGCACCGGCTGCGGGTCATCCGGGCGGGGTACCTGCCGTTCGGCACGCTGGCGGGGTTCCTGGGGGGTTCCGAGCTGGTGGCGTACCCGTCGCTGGGGGAGGGGTTCGGGCTCCCGGTGCTGGAGGCGATGGCTTGCGGCGCCTGTGTGCTGACCACGCGGCGGCTGTCGTTGCCGGAGGTCGGCGGGGACGCGGTGGCGTACTGCGGCGTGGGCGCCGGGGACGTGGCGGCGGCGATCAGCGAGCTGCTGGCCGACCCGGGGCGACGGGCGGAACTGGCGACGGCGGCGCAGCAGCGGGCGAAGGAGTTTTCCTGGGCCACGACGGCGGAGCGTCACCGGGAGGCGTACGGGAAGGCCTGGTCACGCCACCTGCGCAGCCGCTGATTTCTCTCAGCGTGCCCCTGAGCCGGGGCGCCGGGGAAGCGCTGCGTGACGAAGGGACAATGGCCCGGTGACTGAGCAGACCCGCTACGGCGACCAGATCGGCGTCGTCACCGTGACGTACTTCTCCGGCGAGACCCTCGAGCGGTTCCTCGACACCCTCGAAAAGGCCACCGATCGCGACGTGCAGGTCGTCGTCGCCGATACCGTCTCCACCGACGGGGCTCCCGAGAAGGCCGCGAAGCGGGCGAACGTGCACCTGCTCAGCATCGGGGAGAACGTCGGGTACGGGACCGGGTGCAACCGCGGGGTCGCCGAACTGGACGACCGGTACGGGTGGGTCGTCATCTCCAACCCCGACCTCGAATGGGAGCCCGGTTCCCTCGACGCACTGCTCGAAGCCGCGAAGCGGTGGCCGCGCGGCGGGTCCTTCGGGCCGCTGATCCACGAGCTCGATGGGACCACCTACCCCTCCGCGCGTCTGCTGCCCTCGTTCGGCCGCGGGATCGGGCACGCCGCGCTCGGGAAGATCTGGCCGGGGAACCCCTGGACCAAGCAGTACCGGCAGGAGACCGGGACGCCCGTCGAGCGCGTCGCCGAGTGGCTGTCCGGGTCGTGCCTGCTGCTGCGCCGGGAGGCCTTCGAGTCCGTCGGGGGCTTCGACTCGCGGTACTTCATGTACTTCGAGGACGTCGACCTCGGGGACCGGCTCGGCAAGGCCGGCTGGCTCAACGTCTACGTGCCCTCGGCCGGCGTCATGCACCTCGGCGGGCACTCGACGTCGCAGGCGTCCAAGAAGATGCTCGCCGCGCACCACGCGAGCGCCTACCAGTACCTCGCCGACCGGCACCCGGGGCTGCTCTGGAAGCCCGTGCTGGCCGCGACGAAGCTCGGGCTCGCGCTGCGGCTGAAGCTCGAAACCCGCTAGATCCCGTCGAGCCGGCGGGACAGGTCGGACTTGCCGTTGGTCTGCGTGACCGTCGGCACCAGTCCGGTGTCCTCCGGGTCGGGCTCCTTCAGCGGGCTCGTGATCGGCTCGGCCTGCGGACGGCGGGACAGCGGCGTGGGCATCGGCGTGGTCGGCGTCGGCGTGCTCAACGGCGTCGTCGGCTGCGGGCGGCGGCCGCCCGGGACCTCCAGGCGGCGCGTCGGGGACGAGCCGGCCAGCGGGTGGTCGTTCTCCTCGATCAGCGACGCCGGCAGCTGCGTCGTCGTGTCGGGGTCCCGGCTCCGGTCGAGGCCGTCGATCGCCGCGCGCGGGATCTGCTGGGTGTTCGACGAGTCCATCGGTGACGTCGCGCTGTCGGGTGTCACGACGAACACACCACGCGCTTGGGCTCGTGCGAGCAGGGCGTCCGCCCGATCGCGGGGGTCCATCCCCTCGGCCTCCCGACTGACCCGGGGGCCCTCTGGGGAGGGGCCCGCCTGTTTCCTGTCTAGGGTAGGCCCTCCGGGCGACCTCCGTCAGGGTTTCCCGCGGCTTGTCGCTCAGCGGTGCGTGATACAGGAGGAGATTTCCGTGACGTCCGAGGTCCGAACCGACGCTGTCGACGCCGTCGTCCTGGTCGGGGGCAAGGGCACCCGGCTGAGGCCACTGACCCTGTCGGCGCCGAAGCCGATGCTCCCGACCGCCGGGACGCCCTACCTGAGCCACCTGTTCTCGCGCGTCCGCGAGGCCGGCATCCGGCACGTCGTGCTGGGGACGAGCTACCGGGCGGAGGTGTTCGAGGAGTACTTCGGCGACGGCAAGTCGATCGGCCTGGACCTCGAGTACGTCGTCGAGGAGGAACCGCTCGACACCGCCGGCGCCATCCGCAACGTCTACGACAAGCTGCGCGCCGACCACGTGATCGTCTTCAACGGCGACATCATCTCCGGCTCGGACCTCGGCGAGCAGCTGCGCGTGCACCGCGAGTCCGGGGCCGACGTCACCCTGCACCTGCAGCGCGTGCCGGACCCGAGCCGGTTCGGCTCGGTGCCCACCGACGAAACCGGCCGGGTGCAGGCGTTCCTCGAGAAGACGCCGAACCCGCCGACCGACCAGATCAACGCCGGCTGCTACGTCTTCCGCCGCCCGGTGATCGAGGCCATCCCGACCGGGCGCCGCGTGTCGGTCGAGCGCGAGACGTTCCCGCAGCTGCTGGAGCAGGGCGCGCACATCCACGGCTTCATCGACGCCTCCTACTGGCTGGACGTCGGCACGCCGGAAGCGTTCGTCCGCGGCTCGGCGGACCTGGTGCGGGGCGTCGCGCCGACGTCCGCGCTGCCCGGCCGTCCCGGCGACTTCCTGGTCCTCGACGGCGCTTCGGTGGCCGAGGACGCCCAGCTCTCCGGTGGTTCGACCATCGGCGTCGCCGCGGTGGTCGGCCCGGGCGCGAAGATCGACGGCTCGGTCCTGTTCGACGGTGCGGCCGTCTCCGAGGGCGCCATCGTCGAGCGTTCGGTGCTCGGGCACGGCGCGCGCGTCGGCGCCGGCGCGGTCCTGCGGGGCGTGGTCCTGGGCGACGGCGCGTCCGTCGGCGCCGGCTGCGAGCTGCTCGAAGGCGCGCGCGTCTGGCCCGACACCGTGCTGCCCGACGGCGCCATCCGCTTCTCGAGCGACGCGTAGCCGATGTTCTGGCGTCCCGCGTTCGAAGTCGACTTGGGCAAGGTCCTGAGTCCGCTGAAGCGCGGCCGCGGGTCGCAGAACATCCTCACCGACGAACGCGGGATCACCTGGCTGGCGATGAACACCCCCGACGGCCCCGGCACGCTCGCGCTGCGGCGGCACGCGGACGGGCGCGTCGAGGCCGCGGCCTGGGGCGACGGCAAGGACCGGCTGCTCAGCGGCGTCCCGGCGCTGCTGGGGGCCGACGACGACGATTCCGGCTTCGTCGCGCACCACGACGTCGTCGCGCGGGCCCGGCGGGCGCACCCCGGCCTGCGGCTCGGCGCCACGGGTGTCGTGTGGGACTGGCTGGTGCTCGCCGTGCTGGAGCAGAAGGTCGCCGGCAAGGAGGCGATCCGGTCGTGGGCCGAGCTGTGCCGCCGTTTCGGCGCGCCGGCGCCCGGACCGGGGCCGGACCGCCTGCGCGTGCCGCCGACGCCGGTGGCGCTGCGCTCGTTGCCGGACTGGCACTGGCACCGCGCGGGCGTCGACATCAAGCGCCGGACGGCGCTGCTCAACGCCGCCCGCGTCGCGCCCCACCTGGAGCGGGCCGTGGAGCTGCGTGGGCTCGAGGGACGGCATTGGCTGCGCCAGGTGCCGGGCATCGGCGTGTGGACGGCCGCGGAGATCGCCCAGCGCGCCTGGGGCGACCCGGACGCGGTGAGCTTCGGCGACTACAACGTCCCGTCGATGGTCGGGCACGCGCTGGCGGGCACGAAGACCGACGACGCCGGGATGGCGGAGCTGCTGGCGCCGTACGCCCCGCACCGGCAGCGGGCGGTGCGGTACCTGGCGGCGGCCGGGCACACGCGGCCGCGCTTCGGGCCCCGCATCGAGCTGCGCGACTACCGCGCCATGTGAGCGCCGGCTACTGCGAGGGCGGCGGCGGGTAGCCGCCGGGCGGGGGCGGGTACGGGGGTTGCTGGCCCGGGTACGGCGGTTGCTGGGGCGGGTAGGGCTGCTGAGGCGGGTAGCCCGGGGGTTGCTGGCCCGGGAAGCCTTGCTGCGGCGGGTATCCCGGCTGCTGGTAGCCCGGGTACTGCGGCGGGTACGGCGGCTGCTTGGGCTTGCTCGCGTTGACGACGAGCAGCACCACCCCGACGATGCCCCCCAGCACCACCAGGAGGATCAGCAGCATCAGCACACTCACGTCAAGAGGTCCCCTCGTCGAGTGCGGCGCGGACGATCGACAGTGCCTCGCCGGAATCCAGGCCCAGCTTACGAGCGATCTTCGCGTACTCCGCGGCGGCCTCCTGGGCGCGGCGGCGGCTCTGGTCGCCGGACGCCGCGACGAAGCTGCCCGCGCGGCCGCGGGTCTCGATCAGCCCCGCTTCTTCCAGCTCGCGGTAGGCGCGCGCGACCGTGTTCGGGGCGATGCCGAGGTCGGCCGCGAGCTGCCGGACCGTCGGCAGTTTCGTGCCGACGGCCAGGCTCCGGTCGTTGATCCGCGTCGCGAGGCCGGACCGGACCTGCTCGAACGGCGGCACCGGCGAGCTGCTGTCGAAGGGGACGATCACCAGCTCTGCGGTCCCGCGCCCGGACCCGGCAGCTGCTGCTGCGGCGGGAAGGACGGCCCCGGCGGCGCGTACTGCTGCGGCGCGGGCGGGTACCCCGGCTGCTGCGGGAACCCTTGCTGCGGCGAAGGCGGGTAGCCGGGCTGCTGCGGGAAACCCTGCGACGGCGGCGCGAACCCTTGCGGCGGCGGGGAACCCGCCTGTCCCGGTGCGAACCCCGGCTGCGGCGCGGCACCCGCCGGCGCGAACCCCGGCTGCGGCACCGAACCGAACCCCGGCTGCGCGGGTGCGAACCCGGGCTGCGGTGCCGCGAACCCCGGCTGCGGCGCCGCGAACCCTTGCGACGGCGGCGAAGCACCCTGCGGTGGCGGCGCGAACCCCTGCTGCGGCGGGAAGTTCGGGAACTGCCCGCTGTTCTTCATCGCCTCTTCGCGGCGCATCTTCGACACCCGGACGATCACCGCGACGATGAACACGATGACGCCGAGGATGATCAAGCCGAGCACGATGTACCCGAACACCCCGGTGTCCCCACCGCTGCCGGAGTGGTAGTGCACCCGCTCGGGGAACTGCGTGGCCATGTGGTCCCCTCCCTGTCCGCGATCCAGGCTAGTGCCCGGCACCGACAGGAACGGCCGCTTTCACCAGATCGGCGAGATCTTCCGACCCCTCGGGAAGCGCGTCCGCGGGCCACCACCGCAGGTCGTCGGACTCGCTGCTGCGCACCGGCGAAGCGCCCGGCGGGGCGTGCACCGCGAACCGGACGTCGAAGTGGCGCGTCGGGACGCCGAGCGAGCAGGTGATCGGGTGGACGTCCAGGTGCACCGGCTCCGCGGAGATCCGCAGCCCCGCCATCCCGGACTCCTCGGTGGCCTCCCGCAGCGCGGCCCCGGCCAGCGACGTGTCCGACGGCTCGCAGTGCCCGCCGAGCTGCAGCCAGCGGCCGACGCGCGGGTGCAGCGTCAGCAGCACCTTCGTGCCGGTGTGGTCCAGCAGCACCGCCGACGCCGTGAGGTGCCCGGCCGCGCACGAGCGCTGGCAGCTGTCCTCCCGTGCGGCCAGGAAGCCGAGGAACGCCTGCCGCAGCGACTCCTGCGAAGGATCGGCCGGCCGCCACGAATCCAGCGTCGTGACGGCGTCCGCGTGCAACGTCACAGCTCCAGCAACCCTTCGCCCGGCGAAACTTCGCCACGCGGGGGCGGCGGATCCAGCGGGACGCCGATCGCGACCGAGCCGAGCGGCTGCCAGCGTTCGTCGAGGCCCAGGACGTCCCGGACGAGGTCGGCGGCGAAGATCGTCGACCCGATCCAGCACGAGCCGAGCCCTTCGGCCGCCAGCGCGACCAGCAGGCCCTGCACCGCGGCGCCGCCCGCGACCGTGAACATCGTCTTCTCGCACGCGTTGCGGCGTTCGTCGCGGTAGGTGTGCGCGCCGTCCGGCACGAGGAACGGGATGACGACTTCCGGCGCCCGGTACAGGATGTCGCCGCGGCTGAGCCGCTTCGCGATCTGTTCCTCGGTGAATTCGTCGCCGGAGAGGTCGGCCCGCCACGATTCGCGCATCGCGTCGAGCAGCTTCTCGCGGGTTCCGCCGTCGCGCAGCCAGACGAACCGCACCGGGTGCGTGTGGTGCGGCGCGGGCGCGGTCAGCGCGGACCCCACCGCCCGCCGCAGCGCGTCGGGGTCGACCGGCTCGTCGGCGAACTGCCGCACCGACCGCCGGGCCGGCACGGCTTCCCGGCGGCCCTGCGCGATGGCTTCGTTGGTGCCCAGCCGGAAGAGGTCCTCTTCCAGGGGACGGATGAGCGACCGCGCGGTCGAGCCGTCGTCCTCGATCGCGAGCCCGCGCACGACCGCGACCGGCGTCCCGCCGAGCTTGCCCTTGACCAGGTCGGCGGCCGCGGCGAGCTCGTCGGCGACGGCGACCTCGGTGACGGCCAGCTCGTTGCCCTGCCCGTCGATCTGCCCGCGGTAGGCGTGCAGCACGCGCAGGCCGGACGCGCCGATCGCGTTGTCGGTCTGCCCGACGCGCCAGGCGCGGCCCATCGTGTCGGTGACGACCACGGCGACCTCGACGCCGAGCCGCTCGCGCAGCCCGTTGCGCAGGGCCAGCGCGGAGGCGTCCGGGTCGGCGGGCAGCAGCGCGACCTCGTCGCCGGCGACGTTGGACGCGTCGATCCCGGACGCGGCCTGCACGATGCCCAGCGGGTTCTCGGTGATCACCGTGCGCGCGATCCGCGCGACCACCCGGACGGCTTCCTGCTCGACGAGCTTCCGGCGCTCGGTGTCACGGGCTTCGGGGTCGGTCGGCACGCGGACGAGCCTGCCCTCGACCTTGGAGACGATCTTGCTGGTCACGACCAGGACGTCGCCGGAGCGCAGCCAGGGTGCCGCCGCCACGATCGCGCCGGTCAGGTCGTCGCCGGGCCGGAACTCCGGGAGGCCGGGAACGGGCAGGATCTCCAGCTTGGCGGAAGCGTGGTCACTCAACAGGGGCTCCGGCGAGTTCGAGCGCCGCGCGGGCCATCGCCGCGGTCGCGTCCACATCGGACATCAGCAGCGGGACGTCGCGGACGGTCACGCCCGGCACGTCGGCGGTCTCGCCCTCGGCGATCAGCCAGCCGTCGAGCACGCCGCCGTCCTTGCGCGAGCCGTAGTGCCGGCCCACCGCTTCGGCGGAGGTCTCGACGCCGATCGCGGTCAGGCACGCGTCGGCCATCCCGCGCAGCGCCTTGCCGCCGATGATCGGCGACACCCCGACGACCTGGGACTTGCCGCCGCGCAGCGCGTCCCGGACCCCCGGCACGCCCAGCACGGTGCCCACCGACACGACCGGGTTCGACGGCGCGAACAGCACCGCGTCCGCGTCCTCGAGGGCTTCCAGCACGCCGGGCGCGGGCTTGGCCTCGTCGGCGCCGACCGCGACGATCGAGTGCGCCTTCGGCTCGGCGCGGTACCGGACCCACCACTCCTGGAAGTGGACGGCCTTCTGCTGGCCGTCCTGCTCCGGGTCGTCGATCACGACGTGCGTCTCGACGCGGTCGTCCGACATCGGCAGCAGCCGGACGCCGGGCTGCCAGCGGTCGCACAGCGCCTCGGTCACCGCCGAGAGCGGGTAGCCCGCCCGCAGCATCCGCGACCGGATGAGGTGGGTGGCGATGTCCTTGTCGCCGAGCCCGAACCAGTCCGGGTCGGCGCCGTAGGCCGCCAGCTCCTCCTTGACCACCCAGGTCTCGCCCGAGTGCCCCCAGCCGCGTTCCTTGTCGATCCCGCCGCCCAGGGTGTACATGCAGGTGTCCAGGTCGGGACAGATCCGCAGCCCGTGCATCCAGACGTCGTCGCCGGTGTTGACCAGCGCCGTCACCTCGTGCTCCGAGTCCCCGGAACCTTCCGCCGGCATACCCAGCGCCGCCTTGACACCCAGCAGGAAACGGGCCCCGCCCACTCCGCCGACCACTACCACGATCTTCACGACGTCGAATCCTCGCACGAGCCGGGTGCGGGCACCCAGTACCGGTATCTGTGGTGCGGGGCGCAGCCGAGCCCCGCGTAGAGCGCGAGCGCGCCCGTGTTCCCCTCCGCCACCTGCAACACCGCGCGGTCCGCTCCCTGTTCCACACCCCAGGTTCCCAGTGCCGCCATCAGCGCCGACGCCAGCCCTCGCCGCCGGTGCTCCGGGCGCACGGCGAGCCGTCCGACGTGCAGCCAGCCGTCCACCAGCGCCCCCCGGACCGCGGCCGTCGTGACTTCGCCGTCGGTCGCGACGCCGTAGCCGACCTTCCCACTGGTCAGGACGGCGCGCGCGGCCGCGGTGCCGGCGTCCGACCCCAGCGCCAGCTCCCACCAGCCCGCCGTCGGCTCATCCCGCACTTTCCCTATGAAAGTTGCGTCCGGAGGGCCGGAGGCGGCACTTTCCCTAGGAAAGTTGCGTCTCGGGGCGAGCGGGGCGGTCAGGACGACGACCTCGTGGCCCGCGCCGTGGGAGGTGGCCGGGACCCAGCCCGCCGCGGCGATCGCGTGCTCGTTCGGGCTGTCGCGGATCACCTGCACCATCGGCGGGATCCCCCGATCGTGGGCGAAGTCACACGCCGTCCGCAGCGCCTCCGGCACCGGCCGATCGGGCTCGCCGACGGCGAGGACGCTGTTGGCGCGCCCGGTGAAGCCGTCCGCCCAGCGCAGGCGCCACTCGCCGGCGAACTCCTCGACCACCGGCGGCCATGCTCTGCTGCAGGCGATTTCGAGCGTCTCGGGTGCGTTCACCGCTAGATTGTGGACCGAGGCGGTGAAAGTCGCGGAGCGGATTTCTTGAGGAGGTGGCCGTGGGCATCCAGCGCAAGGACGAGCGGCACAACGAGAAGCTCGTCGACGAGATCTCCGACGGGTTCAACCGGGCCGTCGGGGAGAAGAAGGCCGACGAAGAGGCCCCCAAGCCCCGCTTCGTCATCACCGGCGACGCCCGGGCGACCCCGCCCCCGCGCCGCCGCGAGCGGTGAGCTCCATACCCTGGGTATGGCTAAGGCTTGCCTCACCAACCGAACGGGTGCCGCTGCCGCGTAATGTCGGCACGGTCTGGCTGTTTGCAGAGAAAAGCAGGAGTGCGCAGTGACCTACGTGATCGCCGAGCCCTGCGTCGACGTGCTCGACAAGGCGTGTATCGACGAGTGCCCCGTGGACTGCATCTACGAGGGCGAGCGGATGCTGTACATCCACCCCGACGAGTGCGTCGACTGCGGCGCCTGCGAGCCGGTCTGCCCGGTCGAGGCGATCTACTACGAGGACGACGTCCCGGACAACTGGTCGGACTACACCAAGGCCAACGTCGACTTCTTCGACGAGCTGGGCTCGCCCGGCGGTGCCTCCAAGGTGGGCAAGACGGCCAACGACCCGTCGTTCGTCAAGGCGCTGCCCCCGCAGGGCGAATGAGCCCGGTCGCGCTGCCCGACTTCCCCTGGGATTCGCTCGCCGAGGTCAAGGCCACGGCGCAGGCGCATCCCGGCGGGGTCGTCGACCTCTCCATCGGCACCCCGGTCGACCCGGTCCCGGCCGGCATCCGCGACGCGCTGGCGTCGGTCTCGGAGATCCCCGGGTACCCGACGACGCACGGCATCCCGGCGTTGCGCGCGGCCGCCATCGCGGCGCTCGGGCGACGCCACGGGGTCACCGGCATCGAGCCGGACGCCGTGCTCCCGACGATCGGGTCCAAGGAGGCCGTGGCCTGGCTGCCGCGCCTGCTCGGCTTCGGCGAGGGCGACCTGGTCGTCATCCCGGAGCTGGCGTACCCGACGTACGAGGTCGGGGCGCTGCTGGCGGGCGCGTCGATCCTGCGCGCCGACAGCACGGTCGCGCTCGGCCCGCAGAAACCGGCGATGATCTGGCTGAACTCGCCGTCCAACCCGACCGGCCGGGTGCTCCCGGTGGAGCACCTGCGCAAGGTCGTCGAGTGGGCGCGCGAGCGGGACGTCGTCGTGGTCTCCGACGAGTGCTACCTGGCCCTCGGCTGGGAAGCCGAGCCGCTGTCGATCCTGCACCCGGACGTCTCCGGCGGCCGGACCGACGGGCTGCTCGCGGTGCACTCGCTGTCGAAGTCGGCGAACCTGGCCAGCTACCGCGCCGGGTTCCTGACCGGTGACCCCCGCCTGGTCAAGCAGCTGCTCGACATCCGCAAGCACGCGGGCATGATCGTGCCGCGCCCGGTCCAGGAGGCGATGGTCGCCGCGCTGACCGACGACGAGGCCCTCGAAGCCCAGCGCGGGCGCTACGCGCGCCGCCGGCTCGTCCTGCGGAAGGCGCTGGAGGACAACGGGTTCCGCGTCGACCACTCCGAGGCCGGCCTGTACCTCTGGTCGACCCGCGACGAGGACGCCGACACGACGGTGGCCTGGCTGGCCGAACGCGGCATCCTGGTCGCGCCCGGCACGTTCTACGGCCCGAAGGGCGGCAAGCACGTCCGCGTCGCGCTGACCGCGACCGACGAGCGCGTCGACGCCGCCGTGGAGCGGCTCGCTCAGTAGTCCCGGCCGGTCAGGCCGCGGTAGACGAACCGGGTCAGCAGCTCGACGGCTTCTTCGTCGGACGGCGGGGTCCAGCCCGGTGGTGAGCCGTGCAGCCACGTCGCCGCGAAGGCGTCGACGAGGTTGTACATCAGCATCCCGCAGCGGTCCGGCGTCGTGGGCAGCTTCAGCCCGGCGCGGGTGATGTGCGCGAGGTGGTCGTCGAGGTCGGCGGCCTGGGAAGCGCCGAACCGCGCGAGCGTGCTCGCGAACGTCTCGCTGACCATCGCCGCCTGCCGCAGGGCCAGCATGGTCGCGGCGTTGTCCCGGTAGAACTCCCAGTACTGCTTGACGTGCCAGCGCACCGCCGTGGGGTCGCTGAAGTCGGTCAGGTGGTCTTCGCGCTCGGCGCTCTCGTCCCCGGACGCCGCGATGTCGGCCATCAGCGCTTCGAGCAGCTCTTCCTTGCCCGCGAAGTGGTTGTAGAACGACCCCGCGGACCGGCCCGCCTCGGCGGTGATGTCGGTGATCTTGGTGTTCAGGTAGCCCTTGCGCGCGAAGACGCGCTTGGCTGCGGCCTTGAGCGCGCCCTCCGTCTCCGCGGCCTTCTCCTTGCGGCTCGTCGCCGTCATCGGCACCTCCCTTGACACGGGACGCTAGCAGCGCCATTCTGAATCTAGATTCACTGAATCTCAATTCACTGGGAGGACGACATGGACACACGGGTGCTGATCGCGGGAGCCGGACCGACCGGGCTGACCCTGGCCATCGAACTGGCGCGGCGCGACGTCGCCGTGCGGATCGTCGACAAGGCCGAGACGTACTTCGTCGGCTCGCGCGGCGACGGCATGCAGCCGCGCACGCTGGAGGTCTTCGAAGACCTCGGCGTGCTCGACGCGGTGCTGGCCGCGGGCGCGGCGCCGGTGCCGATGAAGATCCACCTCGGCGGCGAGGTGGTCGGCGAGCGGATGATGTTCGACCCGGTCGAGCCGACGCCGTCGAAGCCGTACCCGACCGGCTGGTTCCTCGGCCAGTCGCAGACCGAGGGGATCCTGCGCGACCGGCTGGCCGAGTTCGGCGTGCGCGTCGAGCTGAACACCGGGCTGACCGGGTTCGAGCAGGACGCCGACGGCGTCACGGCCACGCTGAGCACGGGCGAGACAGTGCGCGCGGCTTACCTGGTCGGCGCGGACGGCGGCAAGAGCTTCGTGCGCAAGGCACTGGGGATCGCGTTCGAGGGCAGCACGGACGAGTCGATCCGGATGCTGCTCGGCGACGTCCGTGCCGAGGGCCTCGACCGGGCCTACGGCCACTGGTTCGCGACGCCGGAAGACCCGATGAGCGGCATGATGTTCAGCCCGCTGCCGGGGACGCCGCACTTCCAGTTCGGCGCCCCGCTCGGCGACGGCGAGACCGACGTCGAGACGGCGCTGCCCGCGGTCCAGGCGCGGCTCGACGCGCTGAGCGGCGGCACGGTCCGGCTGTCCGACCTGGCCTGGTCCACGGTGTGGCGGCCGAACGTCCGGCTGGCCGCGCGGTTCCGCGACGGCCGCGTGTTCCTGGCCGGCGACGCGGCGCACGTCCACCCGCCGACCGGCGGCCAGGGCCTCAACACCGGCATCCAGGACGGCTACAACCTGGGCTGGAAGCTCGCCGACGGATCACCGGAGCTGCTCGACAGCTACGAGCCCGAGCGGCGCGCGAACGCGGCCCGCGTGCTGGGCATCTCGTCGGAGCTGATGCGGAAGTACGTCGACGGCGACGAGGACGCCCACCGGCGCGGCGAGGAGACGCAGCAGCTGGACGTCAACTACCGCGGCGGCCCGCTGTCCCCGGCGGGGACCGGCACACTGCGCCCGGGCGACCGCGCCCCGGACGCACCGCTGGCCGACGCGAACGGCAAGCGCGTGCGGCTGTTCGAGCTGTTCCGCGGCCCGCACGCGACGGAGCTGGTGTTCGGGGACGGGCCGGCGTCGGCCGAACCGGCGTACCGGATCCTGCCGGCGGGCAGCGCCCCGACCCCGGACGCGCTGATCGACGAGGGCGGCCACGCGTACGCGGCTTACGAGGCTTCAGCCGGGCGGCGGGTGCTCATCCGGCCGGACGGGTACGTCTGGTCGATCGCCTGATCACGACATCCCGGTGTGCGTGGAGTTGTCGTAGGTGCCGTTCGGCTTCGCGCGGTAGGGGTAGCGGCCGCGCTTCCGCCCGCGCCGCACCCGGCGCCCGGCCAGGACGCCGGCCGTGAGGATGCTCAGGACGAGCAGGACGACGCCGCCGATGGCCAGGGTCAGCGCGGTCTCCATCGCTCTAGCCTAGGGCTGCGGCGCCGGTCCCGGGGGCGGTCGAAATGCCATGAACGGGTCGTTCACCGCGTCGGATGTCGTGAACGGGTCGTTCATGACGTCTCGGTAGCCGTGCGCGGCTGGGGACTCGCGTTCACTCAAATGCGGACTTGTCGGTCCGGTGGCGTCCGGCAGGCCGTTCGGGAGGCCTGGCGGCGCTGCTCACTCGTCGGGCCGGCCCGGTGGAACGTCATGAACGGGTCGTTCACCGCGCCGGATGTCATGAACGGGTCGTTCACCGCGCCGGATGTCATGAACGGGTCGTTCATGACGTCTCGGTAGTCGCGCGCAGCTGGGGATTCGCGCTTACTCGAATGCGGACTCGCCGGCCCGGCGGCGTCCCGCAAGCCGTTCAGCCGGTCCGGCCTGGCGGAACGTCATGAACGAGTCGTTCACCGCGCCGGACGTCGTGAAAGAGTCGTTCATGACGTCCGGTCAGGCGTGCAGGGCGCGGGCGGCGGTGTCGACCGCGGTCCAGGAGGCCTGCCAGGCCGCGCGGGCCTCGGCGCGGCGGGCCAGCTCGCGCTCGGCGATCCGGCCGGCGACGAAGCCGACCTCGCCGTCGGCCGACGCCAGCACCGAGCGCATCCGCTCGGCCGCGATCACCGCGTCCTGGTGGTCGCCGAGCACGGTCTGGAAGTCGCGCGTCGCCTTGATCAGGGCCTTGATCCGCTTCGCCCGCTTCTTCTTCGCCGACGTCTGGGCCAGCTCGGCCGCGTAGCGCAGCTTCTTGCCGTGGATGCGCAACGCGTGCAGGTCGTCGTCCGGCGGGTCGGCGGGCAGCGCGCGGACGGCCTTGGCGAGCTTGCGGTGCGGCTTCGCCAGCCCCGCGACCAGGTCGTGCGTCTCGGCCGCCGCCGCGGCCGGTGCTTCGCCGTCGCGGGTCAGCAGGCTGACCTCACGCAGCAGCGTCGAGTAGCGGGCGCTGGTCAGCGCCTTGGTCAGCCGCCGCTTCGCGGTCGCGCGCTCGGTGACGAACCGGGCGACCAGGCGGTGCCCGGCGGCCTGGTCGCGGACCTCGAAGTCGGCGATGACCTCGCGCAGGTGCCCGATCAGGACGTCGAAGTCACGCACCTCGCCGAGCGACTGCCCGAGCCAGCCCAGCTCCGCGCGCACCGGCTCGGCGCCGTCGCCGACCAGCCCGCCGGACAGCTTGAGCACACTGCGCATCCGCCGCAGCGCGACGCGCATCTGGTGCAGGTCCTCGGGATCGGCACCGGAGCGCGTCCCGGCCTCGTACGCGAGCAGGGCGCGGATCTCCCGGTCGAGCTTGGCCCGCACGTGGTGCGCGGCCGGATCGGCGGGCCCGGCTTCCACCGGTGCGTCCGGCAGGCCCAGCTCGGCCGGGGTGCGAGGCAACGATTCGGTGGTCACCCCATGAATGGTAGGTGAATTCGCAGCGTCAGTCGTTGGCGTGCAGCATCGCGTTCAGCTCGACGCCGGTGCCGGCGCGCGGCACGACCTCGACCGCGCCGGTGCCCGAGTTGCGGCGGAACACCGCGCCGGAAATGCCGTTGAGCTCGAGGGCCTTCACGACCTTGCCGTCGACGACGACCTTCGTCCCCGCGGTCACGTACAGGCCGGCCTCGACGACCGAGTCGTCGCCGAGGGAGATGCCGATGCCGCCGTTGGCGCCGATCAGGCAGCGCTCGCCCAGCGAGATCGTCTCCTTGCCGCCGCCGGAGAGCGTGCCCATGATCGACGCGCCGCCGCCGACGTCCGAGCCGTCGCCGACGACCACGCCGGCCGAGATCCGGCCTTCGACCATGGACGCGCCGAGCGTGCCGGCGTTGAAGTTGACGAAGCCCTCGTGCATGACCGTGGTGCCGGCGGCCAGGTGCGCGCCGAGCCGGACGCGGTCCGCGTCGCCGATCCGGACGCCGGAGGGCAGGACGTAGTCGACCATCCGCGGGAACTTGTCCACGCTGTAGACGGTCACCGGGCCGCGCGCCCGCAGCCGCAACCGCGTCGACTCGAAGCCTTCGACCGGGCACGGGCCGTGGTTGGTCCACACGACGTTGGCCAGCAGGCCGAACATGCCGTCGAGGTTCTGGCCGTGCGGGCGGACCAGGCGGTGCGAGAGCAGGTGCAGCCGCAGGTACAGGTCGTGCGTGTCGGCCGGGGTGTCGGCGAGCTTGCCGATCGTGGTCCGGACGGCGACGACCTCGACCCCGCGGTCGGTGTCCGGGCCGAGCAGCGCCGCGGCGGCCTCGCCGAGCAGTTCGGCGGTCTTCTCCGCGCTCAGGCGCTCGGTGCCGGCGGTGCCGGCTTCGACGAGCTTGGGCTGCGGGTACCAGGTGTCGAGGACCGTCCCGTCGGTCGCGACGGTGGCCAGCCCGACGCCGCTGGCGCCGGTCGTTTCGGGGTTCGGGCTCTGCTCGCTCACGGCCACCACCGTAGTGGAGTGACGCGGATCAACCACTCGTGGGCCGGGCGTCTACCTGCTTCTTCAGGCCCGAAAGCGCGGCGGCGACGTCGACCAGCGCCTGCGTGCAGGCGCCGCCCGGGTCGGCGACGGTGGTGCAGCCGGCACCGCGGAACTCGCCGACCGCCTGCTGGAGCTTGTCCGCCTCGGCGACCAGCTGCGGGTCGCGGTCGTCGGCGCGCTTGCGGGCCGAACCGGGGACGTTCGCGACCTCCGTGACGTACTTCTCACAGCCCTTGGGCAGCTGGGTGCGCGGGCTGGCGTAGCACTGGTCGGCGGTCAGCGCGGTCAGCTTCGTCGGGAGCGCGTCCGGGCCCGGCTCGCCGCCCTGCTTGGGGGTCGGGCCGGCTTCGCTGCCGCAGCCGGACAGGACGAGGACCAGCAGAGAGCCGCCGACCGCGACCGCGAACCTACGCACACCCCCACGGTAGCGTGCTGGCCATGAGCCTCGACCTGCACGCCGACCCCGTCGACCTGACCGCGGCCCTCGCGGACGTCTTCAGCGTGTCCGGGTCCGAGGCCGAACTCGCGACGCTGGTGCAGGAAGCGCTGCGGGAGCAGGCACCGCACCTGGAGGTCGTCCGCAACGGCGACGCCGTCCTCGCCCGCACCAACCTCGGCCGCGGTTCGCGGGTCGTGCTCGCCGGGCACCTGGACACGGTGCCGGAGAACGGCAACTTCCCGTCGCGGCGCGAAGGCACCGGCGACGACGAGGTGCTGCACGGCCTCGGCACGGTCGACATGAAGGGCGGCGACGCCGTCTTCCTGCACCTGGCCGCGACGCTGCCGTCGCCTCGGCACGACGTCACCTTCGTGTTCTACGACAACGAAGAGGTCGAGGCGGCCAAGAACGGCCTGGGCCGGATCGAGCGCGAGCTGCCGGAGTGGCTGGCGGGCGACCTGGCGATCGTCGGCGAGCCGTCGAACGGCGTCATCGAGGCCGGCTGCCAGGGCACGATGCGCGTCGAACTGCGGTTTTCCGGCAAGCGCGCGCACACGGCGCGGGCGTGGATGGGGGAGAACGCGATCCACGCGCTGGCCGGCCCCCTGCGCCGGCTGGCGGAGTACGAGCCGCGGATCGTCGACATCGACGGCTTGACGTATCGCGAGGGCCTCCAGGCGACGGCGATCACCGGCGGCGTGGCGGGCAACGTGGTCCCGGATTCGGCGGTCCTGACGGTGAACCACCGCTTCGCCCCGGACCGCGACCCGGCCGCGGCCGAGCGCCACCTGCGCGAGGTCTTCGACGGCTACGAACTGTCCGTTGTGGACCTTTCCCCGGGCGCCCTCCCGGGCCTGTCCGCCCCGGCGGCCGCGGAACTGGTGAAGGCAGCGGGCGGCCGCGCGGCGGCGAAGCTGGGCTGGACGGACGTGGCGCGGTTCGCGGCGCTGGGCATGCCGGCGGTGAACTTCGGCCCGGGCAACCCGACCCTGGCGCACACGAAGCAGGAGAACGTCCGGACGGCGGAGATCCGCCAGGTGACGGAAGTGCTCCGCAAGTTCCTGGGCTGAGCTTCAGGCGTCGGCTTCGTACAGGCCGACGACGTGTTCGTGACTTACGCCGGTTTCCGGGTACCCCAGGTCCCTGCGGGCGGCGAGGATGAAGTCCGCGTACAGCTGCCACATGTCGCTCCCGGGGTTGCCGGGACCTTGCTTGAACCTGCGGAAAGCGGCGATCGCTTCGTCGGAACCGTAGATGAGCACCCAGGTCGAGAAGTCGCGGATGCGCTTGAGTGCTTCTTCCGCCTCGGCGCCCACCGGCGGCGGCTCCGTCAGGAGCTTTTGGAACGTCGTCAGCATGGGCTCGTAGATTTCGTGCTTCTTGCTGTGGACGCGCTCCTCGAGGTCGCGTACCTGCTGCGCCTTGATCTCGGTGCGGCGAACGGCTTTCGAAGCTCTGCTCGCGATGATCGCAGCGTTGACGGCCGCCACCGCGGGCACGCCCGCGGCCACGATCGTGACCCACCAGTCCGGACTCGACACGTCGAAGCTCTTCTCACTCGGGCGGTTTGACTACGGGGTAGTCGTGGGGGGCCGAGTGAGCGTTACTCAAAGTGATCAACTGTCGCTTTTCGTGTTCCCGTGGAATCTGTGGCCGTCGTCACACTCATGGGTTCTGAGCTGCGGTGACGCTCCGTCGCCACAGGTCACCGCAACTTTTCCGGCTTCCCGGCCGTACTCCCCGGTGAAAGCCGCACCTGGGGAGGACCCATGCCCAAAACCGCCGGACGGGGCGCGGTTGCTGCCGTGCTCGCTGTGGCGGTGGCCGGGGTGCTCACCGCCTGTGAGCAGCAGCCCGTGGCCGCGCCCGCGGCCGGGCCCGTGGTCATGGCCATCGGGGAGGCCACCGCGCTGCCGCCGCCGCCCGATGAGCCGGCGGTGCCCGTGACGCAGGCCGCGCCCGTCGAGGTCGCCATCACCTTCCCGCGGACCGGGTCCGGGCAGTGGATGTTCACCCCCGGCAGCGACGAGGTCGCCGGCACCCAGGGCCGGCTGATGCGGTACCGGATCGCGCTCGAAACCGACATCGACGGCGTCGGGCCCGCCGACTTCGCGAAGAAGATCCGCGGCATCCTCGGCGACCCGCGCGGCTGGACCGCCGGCGGGCAGTGGCGGCTGCAGCAGGTCGGGCCGGCCGACAGCGCCGACTTCACGATCTACCTGGCCACCCCCGCCAGCCGCGACAGGCTGTGCGGCGGGACCGCGGACAGCTACACGTCCTGCCGCAACGGCAGCAACGTCGTGCTCAACGTCGCCCGCTGGGCCAACGCCGTGCCGAACTACGGGGCCCCGCTGGACGTCTACCGCCAGTACATGGTCACGCACGAGACCGGGCACCGGCTCGGGCAGGGCCACGAGCTGTGCCCCGGCCCCGGCAAGGCGGCGCCGGTGATGGAGCAGCAGACGCTCGGGCTGCACGGCTGCGTCCCGAACCCCTGGCCCTTCCCGGACGGCGCCCGCGAGTACGCCGGCCCGCCGGGCGAGTACGACGACCCCATTCCCGCCGGCGACTCGTGAGTGTTCAGGCGGGTTCCAACCCGCCTGAACACTCACGAGGTCTTACCGGCCCTGCAGGGACTTGACGTTGTCGCCGAAGGTCCAGCCCTTCGAGCCGTCCCAGTTGATCGACCAGTCCATCAGGCCCTTGAGGCCCGGAACCGACCGCCACGCCTGGGAAACCAGGCCCGGCGACATGTACCCGCCACCCGCGCCGGGCTGCGCCGGCAACCCCGGCACCTGCTTGTCGTTCGGCACGCGGATCGTCGTGCCCTGCACCACGAGGCCCTTGTCGAGGCACTGCGTCTGCACGGTGAAGCCCTGCACGGTCCCGGCCTGGTACGAATCCCCGGAGCAGCCGTACATGGATCCGTTGTAGTACTGCATGTTCAGCCACCACAGCCGGCCGTTGTCCGCGTACTTCTTGATGATCGGCAGGTACGCGCCCCAGATCGAGCCGTAGGTGATGCTGCCGCCGGTCACGTACGCGGTCTCCGGCGCCATCGTCAGCCCGAAGCCCGCCGGCATCTGCGCGAGCACGCCGTCGATGATGCGGATCAGGTTCGACTGCGACGCCGACAGCGTCTTGATGTTCCCGCTGCCGGTCAGCCCGGTCTCGATGTCGATGTCGATCCCGTCGAAGTTGTACTGCTTCAGGATCGGCACGACCGTGGCGACGAACTTGTCGGCCACCGTCGACGACGAGAGGTCTATACCAGCGGCCGCGCCGCCGATCGACATCAGGAGCGTCGCGCCCGCGGCCTTGGCCGCGCACATCTCGGCCGGCGTCGACACCTTGACGCCGGCGTCCATCCCGTTCTCCCACAACACGGTCCCGTCGGACCGGATCACCGGGAACGCGGCGTTGATGACGTTGTAGCCGTGCTGGGCCATGCGGGCGTCGGTGATCGGGACCCAGCCCAGGCCGGGGTGGACGCCGTTCGCGGCGCCGTCCCAGTTCTCCCAGTAGCCCTGGAGGACCTTGCCCGCGGGCCGCGGTTTCACCGCGCACGTGTCGGCCTGCACCGCCCCCTGCGCGGGGGCCGACACGAGCAGCGGGACGGCCAGCGCCGCTGCCAGAAGAGTTCCGAACAGGCGGGTTCTGCGACCGGACATACCGATTCCCATCGTCGTTGAGGGCGAACGCGGCGTGTCCGATCAAGATAAGCGCCGCGGGGAACCGGTGACTACCTACGAACGGGTGGTCTAGACAACTCGCACTTTCACGTGAAAGTGCGGACCTGGGGGCGGCACTTTCACGTGAAAGTGCCGCCCCCGGGGTGGGTCAGACGGTCAGCGTCCAGGAGGACAGGTAACCGGTGTCGGCCGGGCCGACGTCCTTGATCTGCAGCTTCCACGTGCCGTTCGCGGCTTCCGAAGAAGCGTTGACGGTGTAGGTGGTGTCGAGGTTCGGCGTCGAGTCGCTGCTCGAGTTCTTGAGCCGGTACGCCGTGCCGTCCGGGGCGACGAGGTCGATGACCAGGTCACCGCGGTAGGTGTGGGTGATGTGCACCTCGACCTTGGTGGCGTTGGACGCGTTGCGCGTGCAGCCGCCGACGTTCGCCGTGCTGCTCACCGCGGCACCCGGGTAGTCCGGGATGGTCAGCTGCGACCCGTTGGTCACCGGCGCGCACGACGACGTCCCGACGCCCAGCGAGAACGTCGCCGTGTGGTCGGCGTTCGCGCCGTCGGCCGTCACCGTGACCGGGAAGGTGCCGGTGGGGGTGGTCGAGGACGTCGAGATGGTCAGCGTCGACGAGCCGCCCGAGGAGATGGTGGCCGGGCTGAACGACGCCGTCGCGCCCGCGGGCAGGCCGGAGGCGGACAGCGAGATCGACTGGGCCGAGCCGGACGTCGTCGCGGTGCCCACGGCGACCTGCAGCGACTGTCCGGGTTGGACGGTGCCGGCGGTCGGGTTCAGGCTGACGGAGAAGTCGTTGCCCTGGGTGGTGGCCACGGCCAGCTTCCAGAGCGCGTACCCGATCGCGTCGGAGTTCTTCTCCAGCGGGGCGTCCGGGATGTTCGACGTCGTGTCGCAGGCGCGGTGGTAGCAGTTGTCGAACGCCGCACCCGCGGTGCCGCCCCACTTCTGCGCCTGCGCCGAGCTCTTGATGTCACCGGCGCCGGTGGCCAGGCCGCCGACCGGGATGCCCGCGCTCTTGAAGGACGCGTGGTCGGAGCGGCCGTCGCCTTCGCTGTCGCCCTCGGTCTGGATGCCGATGGAGGAGAAGTACTCGTCGAAGATCGCCTTGACCGAAGCGACGTCGTCGTAGACGAAGTAGCCCCAGTTCTTCGAGCCGATCATGTCGAAGTTGAGGTAGGTCTTGATCTTCGTGCGCTCGCTGCTGGGCAGGTTGTTGACGTAGTACTTGGAGCCGACCAGGCCGGACTCTTCGTCGGCCCACCAGGCGAAGCGGACGCGCTTGGCCATCGCCGGGTTGGTGCGGGCCAGCGTCAGCGCGGTTTCGAGGATCGACGCGCTGCCGGAGCCGTTGTCGTTGATGCCGGGGCCGGCGCTGACGGAGTCGAGGTGCGCGCCGAGCATGATGACCTGGCTCGCGTCGCCCTGCGGCCACTCGGCGATCAGGTTCTGCGACTGCCCGATGCAGCTGGTGCACGTCTGCCGGGTCGTGGTGAAACCCGCGTTCTTGAGCAGGTTCTCCACATAGGACACCGACGCCGCGTAGCCCGCGCCACGCGGCGAGCGCGTGCCGCCGTTGTTGTTGGCGATGGTCTGCAGCTGGTTGAGGTGGGTCTTGATGTTGGCCAGCGAGATGTCCGGCGCGGCGAGCGCGGTGACCGGTGCGGCGGTGGCCGCCGGAGCCGTCACGACACCCAGCACGGCGGCCAGGGCGGTGACCCCGGCGCCGAGTTTGCTCTTCCACTTCATGGCGGTGAGTTCCTTCGATGGGGGTTGGGGAGAACGGCCGTGAAGGCCGCACCGGGCTGGTGCGGCCTTCACGGGGTGGGGCGTGCTACACGGTCAACGTCCAGGAGGACAGGTAACCGGTGTCGGCGGGGCCGACGTCTCGGATGCGGAGCTGCCACGCGCCGTTCGCGGCTTCCGAAGAAGCGTTGACGGTGTAGGTGGTGTCGATGTTCGGGGTGGCGTCGCTGCTGGAGTTCTTCAGCCGGTAGGCGGTGCCGTCCGGCGCGACCAGGTCGAGGACCAGGTCACCGCGGTAGGTGTGGGTGATGTGCACCTCGACCTTGGTGGCGTTGGACGCGTTGCGGGCGCAGCCGCTGACGGTGCTGGAGCTGTTGACCGCGCTCGCCGGGTAGTCCGGGATGTCGAGGCGCGTCGAGTTGGTCACCGGGGCGCACGAGGACGTCGTCCCGACGGTCAGCGTGTACTGCGCCGTGTGGTCGGTGGTCGCCCCGTCGGTGGTGACGGTGATCGGGTAGCTGCCGGTCGGGGTCGACGCGGTCGTCGCGATGGTCAGCGTCGAGCTGCCGCCGGAGGAGATCGTCGCCGGGCTGAACGACGCGGTCGCGCCGGCCGGGAGACCCGACGCCGACAGCGTGATCGACTGCGCCGCGCCGGAGGTGATCGCGGTGCTGAGCGTGGTGGTCGCCGAGGCGCCCGGCTGCACCGAACCCGAAGCCGGGTTCAGCGCGACGGAGTAGTCGGCGCCGCCGCCGCTGCACGAGGCCGGCTCACCGCTGACGGTGGTCACGGAGACGGCGTCCCACGCGGCCTTGGTGGCGTTGTACTCGGTGCAGCTGCCGGGGAAGAGCGCGATCGCGGCTTCGAGGGTCGCCTTGCGGGCGGCCTTGTGGTTCCACGACGAGGTCTTCTTCAGCAGGCCGTTGTAGAAGATCTTGCCGGCCTTCTGGATGCCGACGCCGGTGACGCTGGAGTTGTTGCAGGTCGGGCTGGCCGGCTTGCCGCCACCCGGGTTCGAGCCCTCGGCCAGCAGGTAGAACCAGTGGTTCTGCGGGCCGGCGGCCGCGTGCACCTCGGTGCTCGGGATCGACGACGAGTAGCAGTTCGGGTCGCCGACCTTGGACGGCTGGTACATGTAGCGGATCGGGCCCTGGCCGACCAGGTTGACGCCTTCGCCGACCTCGTAGTCCGGGGTGTCCTTGGTGTTGTTCGCGTACGCCTCGGTCAGCGCGCCGAAGATGTCACCGGTCGACTCGTTCATGCCGCCGTTCTCGTTGCCGGAACCGGCACCGCCCGGGGTGAACTGGAAGATGCCGTGGCCGAACTCGTGGCCGACGACGTCCATCGAGGTGGCCTGGCGCTGGTTGTCCTGCGAGTGCCCGAAGTGGGTCGACGACCCGTTCCAGTAGGCGTTGACGTCGGCCAGGCCCACCGAAGCCGGGTAGCCGGTGCCGCTGCCGTTGATGCCGTTGCGGCCCAGCCAGTCGGCGAGCATCTTCCACTCGGTCTGCACGCTGTAGAGCACGTCGACGCAGCCGGTCTCGAGGTCCGTGCCGGAGCCGTTGCCCCAATTGTTGTCCGGGCCGCTGTAGACGGAACCGCCCTCGCGGCCGCAGCTGATGCCGGTGCGGCCCGGGTCGCGCATCGTGTAGGTGCTGCCGGACTGCGTCGTGTCGATGGCGACGTTGCCGACGTAGTAGCTGTTCCCGGTGCCGGCGACGTTCACCGTGCCGGGCTGGGCCTGCGTCCGGGCGCCCGGGGAGAACGTCTTGACGTCGTCCCGCTTGTCCAGCACCGCGCCGTTCGCCGCGTCGACGAACACGTGCAGGTTGCTCGGCGCGGTGGCGGTGCGCCCGGCGACGACGACCTCGTAGGCGAGCTTCGGGCTCGTCCCGGCCAGCACGACCTTCTCCGGCGTGCTCACACTGTCCACAGTGGCCAGTTGGGCGCGCGCGGTGGCCGCGGCCTTCGCGGCGTCGACGAGTGCCTGCGTCCCGACGGCGATCGGGGCGGTCTCGGCGGCGCTGGTGCCGCGCACCCGCCCGGCCCCGTCGGCGACGACGACCGCGTCCCCGCCCACGACCCGCAGGCCCTGGTAGGTCCGCTGGTAGGCGCCGTAGAACAGGCCGCCGCCACCGGCGGTCAGGCCGACGCGCTGGAACGCTTCGGCCGGGCCGCGCTTCAGCGCGTCGAGGCCGTTCGCGGCGGCCTGGTCGGCCGCTCGGGCCGCGGCCACGTCCGGAGCTGCGGGCTGTGCTTGGGGAGTCGCGCTCGCCGGGGTCACCGGTAGCGCGAGCGTCATGGCGAACCCGGCGGCGGCCGCCAAGCCCGTCCTGAACCCACGATGGGTCATCGAGGTCAACCTTTCACGAAGGCAGAATCGAGGTCCGGTAAGGGAAAGAGGGGAGACGTGTCCGGCCCGCTAACAGCAGGTATGCGTCCGGACGCATCCGAGTAAAGGATCAGCGGATCTGGGCGTCAATGCGCCGAACGGACCAACGCCGCGTTCAGGATTCTCGGATCAATTCGTACAAAGGCCACCGCAGCAGGGGATTCACGGTGTGTTCCGTCCCGGAACGACTTTCGTAGGGATTGTCCCCGACACCATCCGAACGCCGGACGATCTCGATCATCGGGAATCGTTAGTGCTGCAAAGGAAAACGTTGTCGTGCCTGCTCAGTCGGCTTCCGCGCCCAGCGCGATGAGCCCGTCGCGCAGCACGTCCGCCGCCTCCGCCCGCTTCCCGGCCTCGCCGAGCAGCTCGCTCAACGGCCGCAGCGCGCGGACCAGCACCCCGCGTGCGCCCAGGCCCGTGGCCAGCTCGACGGCGGCACGCAGGTCTTCGGCCGCGCGCCGGGCGTCCCCGCGGGCCCTGGCCAGCGAACCCAGCTGCAGCCGCAGTTCCGCGGCCAGCGCCGTGCCCGACACGACCGAGGGGCGGACCTGGTCGAGCAGCGCGGCCGCCGTTTCCAGCCGGCCCGCCGCCAGGTATTCGGCGGCGAGCTCGACGGTGATCGCCGGGACGTCGGCCGGCCCCGCCGTCTCCCGCGCCGCGCCGAGGTCGGCCAACGCGCCCTCGACGTCACCCGCGCGGCCGCGAACCCGGGCCCTGGCCAGCAGGCAGTGCGCCATCGCCGGGTGCAGGGCCCGTTCCTGCATGAGGTCGTAGGCCGCGGCGACCGACGCGGCCGCGTCGGCGAACCGGTCCGCCGCGAGGTGGCTGCGGCACACCTCGACGTGGCTGCGGGTCAGCTCGGCCAGCACCGCGGGGCCGCCCCGGGTGAGCCGCAGCGCCGAATCCGCGTACTCCGAAGCCCGCTCCAGATCGCCCTGGCGAAGGTGCCGCTCGGCCAGGCAGGCCCGCAGCGTCAGCAGCATCGACGGCTGCGGGTAGCCGTCGCGCAGCAGCTCCGCGTGGCAGGTTTCCAGCAGGTGCAGGGAATACTGCGCCTCGCCCCAGCCGCTGAGCACGGCCGCGCGCAGCGGCACGACCATCGCGCGCACCGGCGGCGGCTCGCCCGACAACGCCGTTTCGGCTTCGGCGACGTACTTCGTGCGGACGTCGCCCGTCGAGTACCCGGCCAGCCACAGCAGCGCGATCCCGGCCTGCCGCGGCCGGTCCAGGCGTTCGGCGTGCCGGCGGAGCCGCTGCATGCGGGGTGCCGCGCGGCGGACGTCACCGGCCAGGAACCGTTCCGCCGTCTCGATCAGGTCGAGGTCCAGTTCGAGCAGCTCGCGCGGGGAGCGGCCGCCGAGCAGCTCGTCGGGGTCGATGGCGAGCTGCCGGGCGAAGAACCGCAGCGCGTCGCCCGACGGCGTCCGCGCGCCGGTTTCGACCGACGACACGTAGGCCGCGGAGTACTGCGGCCCGGCGAGCTGGCGTTGCGTGAGCCCGCGTTCGGTACGCAGCTCACGCAGGCGTTCGCCGACGCTCTCGCTCACTCGGGTGCCTTTCCGCCGTGGACGTTCCAGGGTAGGCCGCGCGGTGGCGGGGGAGTCGCCCGCCACCGCGCGGCCGGGATCAGCAGGCGCCGCCGTCGCTCCACACGGCCCACGAGGTGGGCGCGCCGGGCTCGGCACCGGTCGAGTACCACAGGGACGTCCACTTGTGACCGTTGTGGCCGACGACGTCGTTGGGCACGTACGCCTTCGCCACGTCCCACTCGGTGAGGCCGCCGCAGCCGGTCGGCGGGGTGCCGGTGCCGACGGTCAGCGAGAACTGCGCGCTGTGGTCGGCATCGGGGCCGTCACCGCTGACCGTCACCTGGCTGGTGCCCTGCGGCGTGCTCGCCGAGGTGGTGATGGTCAGCGTGGCGGTGCCACCGGACTGGACGCTCGCCGGGCTGATCGTCGCCTTCGCGCCCTCGGGCAGGCCGGAGGCCAGCAGCTGGACGGTCTGGGCGTTGCCCGACGTGACCCGGGTGGTGATGGTCGTGGTCGCCGTCTGTCCGGGCTGGACGGACGCCGACGTCGGCGACAGCGTCAGCGAGTAGTCGTTGCCGGCCGGCGGCTGGCCGCTGCACGTCGGCTCACCGCTGACGGCGGCGACGCTCACCGCGTCCCAGGCGGCCTTGGTGGAGTTGAATTCCGTGCAGCTGCCGGGGAAGAGCGCGATCGCGGCTTCGAGCGTGGCCTTGCGGGCGGCCTTGTGGTTCCACGACGAGGTCTTCTTCAGCAGGCCGTTGTAGAAGATCTTGCCCGCCTTCTGGATGCCGACGCCGGTGACGCTCGAATTGTTGCACGTCGGGCTGGTCGGCCCGCCGGATCCGTTGCTGCCCTGGGAAAGCAGGTAGAACCAGTGGTTCTGCGGGCCCGCGGCGGCGTGCACCTCGGTGCTCGGGATCGACGACGAGTAGCAGTTCGGGTCGCCGATCTGGCCCGGGTTGTACATGTAGCGGATCGGGCCCTGGCCGACGAGGTTGACGCCCTCGCCGACGGTGAAGTCCGGGGTGTCCTTCGGGTTGTTGGCGTAGTACTCGGTCAGCGCGCCGAAGATGTCGCCGGTGGACTCGTTGAGCCCGCCGTTTTCGTTGCCCGAACCGGCGCCGCCCGGAGTCGTCTGGAAGATGGCGTGCCCGAACTCGTGCCCGACGACGTCCATCGGCGTCGCCTGGCGCTGGTTGTCCTGCGAGTGCCCGAAGTGCGTCGACGAGCCGTCCCAGTAGGCGTTGACGTCGTTGAGGCCGACGCTCGCGCGGAAGCCGCCGCCGGCGCCGTCGATGCCGTTGCGGCCGAGCCAGTCGCCGAGCATCTTCCACTCGGTCTGGACGCTGTAGAGCGTGTCGACGCAGCCGGTTTCGAGGTCGGTGCCGGAGCCGTTGCCCCAGGTGTTGCTGCTCTTGGTGAAGATCGAGCCGCCCTCGCGGCCGCAGGCGATGCCGCGGCGGGCCGGGTCGGTCATCGAGTAGGAGCTGCCGGAGCCGGACGTGTCGATCGAGACGGTCCCGGCGTAGTAGGAGTTGCCGGTGCCCGCTTCGCGGACGTCGTCCCGGGTGTCGAGGACCGCGCCGGTCGCGCTGTCGACGAAGACGTGCAGCTTGGTCGGGTGGCCGCCGGTGTGGCCGCTGACGACGACCTCGTAGGCGAGCTTGGGGGCGTCCCCGGCCAGCACGACCAGCTTCGGCGCCTCGGCCTTGTCCACTGTGGACACCTTGGCCGCGGCGATCCTGCTCGCCTGCGCGGCGTTCAGCGTGGCCTGGGTGCCGACGGTGATCGGAGCGGTTTTGGCGGCTTCGGTGCCGCGGACGCGCCCGGCCCCGTCGGCGACGACGACCGCGTCCCCGCCGACGACCGGCAGGCCGTGGTAGGTGCGCTGGTAGGAGGCGAAGTAGAGCCCGCCGCCACCCGGGGTGACCCCGGTGCGGACGAAGGTCTCCCCGGCGCCCTTGGCGAGCCGGTCGGCGCCGTTGAGGGCAGCCTGGTCGGCGGCTCGCGCGGCGAGCGCCTCGGGTGGGGTGGCGGCGGGAGGTGCGGCAGCGGCGGCCGGGATCACCGGCACCGCGAAACTCAGGGCCAGGCCGGCGATCGCCGCCAGCCCTCGTGGGGATCTCATGGGGGAACCTTTCCGGGGACCGTGGGGAGTGTGTCCGTCGAAATAACTGCTGTTATTGCGCCGGACGCATCCGAGTAAAGGTTCCGGTGGTGCGCGGGTCAATGGGCCGAATGGCCCAGCGGGGTGCCGCCAAGATTACGGCGCCCGGGGCGAAACCGCAGGAAGCGGCCCGGTTGGCGACTGGTCTGAACCAATTCACCAACTTTGGTAGGAAATTCGGTTTTGGTCCGGACCACTGAGCCCAGTGGTCCGGCGAATCAGCCTTCGGTGCCCGCCGCCGAGTCCAGGCCGCGGCGGTAGGCCTCGATGGCTTCGGTCAGATGACCACGTTGTCGGAGTGCGTCGCCGAGCCGCAACGACGTCGAAACCGCGGCCCCGTGCAGCGATGCTCCCCGCTGGATCTCCGCCGCCTCGCGCAGGAGGCGGATCGCCGTCTCCGGGTCGCCCTGGGCCGCCGCGATCTGCCCCCGCAGCCCGGTCGCCTCGCCGAGGGCCTCCACGTCCCGGGTCAGCAGCGGCCAGACCTCGGAGACCAGCGCGGCCGCCTCGTCCGGGGCGCCCTGGCGGAGGCGGACCTCGGCCAGCTCGACCGTCGCGCCGGCGAGACCCTCCTCGGACCCGATCGCCGCCAGCTGGTCGCGGGCCGCCGTGAGCTCCGCGCGGGCCTCGTCGAGGCGGCCCACCCGCCGCAGCAGATAGCCGCGCGCCCACCGGCACCGCGCCGCGTCGCGGTCGAAGCCCACCGACGTGAACAGCCGGCACGCTTCCGTCAGGTCCTGCAACGCCTGGTCCGCACGCCCGATCGCCTGCCACACCTGCGATGCCTGCCGGTGGAAGCGCGCCACGAAGTCCGGCCGGGTGGCCGCCCGGGCCAGGCGACGGCCGTCCTCGGCCGCGCGGCGGGCGCGGTGCAGGCCGCCCATCTCCATCAGCGGGTGGATCAACGCGCTGAGCAGGCACAGCTCGGCGTCCGGGTCGGCCGGCCGGGTGGCCAGCTCGGCCTCGACGCGCGCGATCGCCGTGCCCGCGTCGCCGCTCAGGTACCGACAGCCGGACCAGCGGTGCACGATCATCGCCCGCAGCCACGGCGGCGCGGCCGCCGCCAGTTCTTCCGCGTGCTCCAGTTCCTGCTGCGCACCCTCGACGTCGAAGAGCTGCCACTTCACCTCGGCCCGGCAGAACCGCGCGTAGCACTCGACGTCGTCGAGGTGGTAGCCGGCGGCCTGCTTCGCCACGGCCGCGAACCGCGTCTCCGCGTCGGCGACGCGGCCCTGCTCCAGGTCGCGGTAGCCCTCGTCGAGCGCCGCGCGCAGCTCGTCCGCGACGCCCGGGGGACGGCCGAACCGCAGCTCGTCGACGGTCAGCCCGAAGCGTTCGGCCAGGTAGGCCAGCATCTCGTCCGAGGGGGGACGGCTGCCGGTCTCGACCTTCGCCAGGAACCCGCGGTCGTAGCCGGGCTCGGCGAGCTCGCGCTGGGTCCACCCGCGGTCGGTGCGCAACCGCCGGATCCGCGCGCCGAGCGGTTCGGTCATCTCCCCACGGTAGGTCATCGCCCGTGAAGTCGCGGAAACGGACATATTGACGCCCCGGTCGCCGTCAGGCTAGCGTTAAATAGGAAACTTTCCTAACAAAGCGGAGGCCGATCATGCGCCTGCTTCCCCTCGCCACGGCCGCCGTCCTCGCCGTGCCCCTCGCCGCCGGCCCGGCCGAGGCCGCGACCCCGGCCGAGGTGCGCGTCGACCAAGTCGGTTACGCGCTGGGGGAGGCGAAGCACGCGTACCTGCTCGGGAGCGCGCCGGGGACGTTCACCGTCGTCGACGAGCGCGGGCACACCGTCCGCACGGGCCGCACCGGCGCGAGCCTCGGAGCCTGGAACGCCCGCTACCCGGCGGTGTTCGACCTCGATCTGTCCACTCTGGACCGTCCGGGCACCTACCGGGTCAAGGCCGCGGGCGCGACGTCGCCGCCGTTCCGGATCGACACCGCGCGCCGGCTGTTCCGCCCGCTCGTGCGCGCCACCACCGAGTTCTTCCAGGCCCAGCGCGACGGCCACGACGTCGTCCCCGGCCGCCTGGACCGCAAGCCTTCGCACCTGGCCGACCGGACCGCGACCGTCTACGCGGAACCGGAGTTCGCCGGCGAGGGCGGCGACGAAATCGTCGAACCGCTGAAGCCCCGAGGCGGCCCGGTCGACGTCGAAGGCGGCTGGGTCGACGCCGGCGACTTCGTGAAGTTCACGTCCAACACCGCGTATTCGCTGGCGGAGCTGGGTTTCGTGCTGCGCGAGGACCCGGACCCGGTGCTGGCGAAGGAGGTCCGGTTCGGTCTCGACTGGCTCGACAAGGTCTGGGACGGCCGGACCAAGACGCTCTACGCGCAGGTCGGCATCGGCACCGGCAGCGAGGAGTTCGGCTTCCTCGGCGACCACGACGTCTGGCGCAACCCGCAGGACGACGACGCCCTCGACGTCAAGCCCGGCGACCCGGCCTACTTCGTCAAGCACCGCCCGGTGTTCCCGGCTGCCCCGGCTGGCGCGCCGCTCTCGCCCAACCTCGCCGGCCGCGTCGCCGCCGCGTTCGCGCTCGGCGCGCAGGTCCACGCGCAACGCGACCCGCGGCTGGCCCGCCACTACCTGACCGAAGCCGCGGCGGTGTTCGCCCAGGCCAAGACGGCCGGCGTCGGCGAGCTCGTCACCGCGTTCCCGCACGCGTACTACCCGGAATCGTCCTGGGCGGACGACCTGGAGCTGGGCGCGACGCAGCTCGCGCTGGCGGCGCGGGCGTTGAAAGACCCGCGCGCGAACGGCTGGGCCCGCGACGCGGCGAAGTGGGCGGAGGCGTACATCGGCAGCGGCGACACGAGCACGTTGAACCTCTACGACACCAGCGCGCTCGCCCACGCCGACCTCGCCGGACTGCTGCGCACCGGCGTCCCCGGCGCCGCGCTCGGCGTGCGCGACCTCGCCGCGGACCTGCGGCGCCAGCTCGACTCCGGCGTCGAGGCGGCGAAGCGGAGTCCATTCCGGACGGCGGTCGCCGTCACCGACTTCGACGCGGCCAGCAAGAGCTTCGGCTTCGCCGCCACCGCGCGGCTCTACCAGCGCGTCACCGGCGACTCCCGTTACGCCGCCTTCGGCGCGCAACAACGGGACTTCACCCTCGGGGCCAACGCGTGGGGCGTCTCCCTCGTGGTCGGCGTCGGCACGACGTCGCCGCGGTGCCCGCACCACCAGGCCGCGAACCTCGCAGGCCCGTCGAAAGTGCTCTACGGCGCGGTCGTCAACGGCCCCAACGGCGCGGACAACTTCGCCGACCTGCCGTTCCCCGCGGGCGCGAAGGAATGCACCCGTCCGTATGAATCCTTCGACGGGCAGGGAAGCCGCTACGCCGACGACTTGAGTTCATGGCCCAGCAACGAGCCGGCCATCGACTTCACCTCCACGGCGCTGCTCGCATTTTCGCTGGCGGGCAGGCCGTAGCATGGCTGAGTGAGTGAACAGTCTGAATTCCCCGACGGCCAGTACCCCGAGCGCCCGGTGGAGCGGCACAAGGGCCCGGTCGTGCTGCGCCGCGACCGCCGCGACCAGGGCAGCACCACCGACCAGCGGCTCCTGGACTCGCGCGGCCCGAGCGACTGGGTGCACACCGACCCGTGGCGCGTCCTGCGGATCCAGGCCGAGTTCGTCGAGGGGTTCGGCGCGCTCGCCGAGGTCCCGCGCGCGGTCACGGTGTTCGGCTCGGCCCGCACCAAGCGCGACAACCCCGAGTACGAGCTCGGCCGCAAGATCGGCGGTGCGCTGGCCAACGCCGGCTTCGCGGTGATGACCGGCGGCGGCCCGGGCGCGATGGAGGCGGTCAACCGCGGCGCGGCCGAGGCCGGCGGCTTCTCCGTCGGGCTCGGCATCGAGCTGCCGTTCGAGCAGGGCCTGAACCCGTGGGTCGACCTCGGCGTCAACTTCCGGTACTTCTTCGCCCGCAAGACGATGTTCATCAAGTATTCGCAGGCCTTCATCTGCCTGCCCGGCGGCTTCGGCACGCTCGACGAGCTGTTCGAGGCGCTGACCCTGGTGCAGACCAAGAAGGTCACGAAGTTCCCGGTGGTTCTGTTCGGCAGCGACTACTGGGGCGGCCTCTACGACTGGATCGCCAAGACCGTGCAGGCCGAGGGCAAGATCAGCCCGAACGACCTGGACCTGCTGCACGTCACCGACGACATCGACGACGCCGTCCGCGTGGTCCAGGAGTCCTACCAGGCGTGGGAGGACACCCACTGATGAGCCGGATCTGCGTGTTCTGCGGTTCGTCGATGGGGTTCTCGCCCCGCTACGCCGAGCAGGCGGCGGCACTGGGCAAGCTCCTGGCCCAGCGCGGCATCGGCCTGGTCTACGGCGGCGCGAGCGTCGGCACCATGGGTGTCGTCGCCGACGCGGCCCTCGCGGCGGGCGGCGAGGTGATCGGCGTGATCCCGGAGGCGTTGTCCTCGGTCGAGATCTCGCACGCGGGCCTGTCCGAACTGCACGTGGTCCGCGACATGCACGAGCGCAAGGCCAAGATGGCGGCCCTGTCGGACGGCTTCCTGGCGCTGCCGGGCGGCGCGGGCACGCTGGAGGAGCTGTTCGAGGTCTGGACGTGGGCGCAGCTGGGCCTGCACGGCAAGCCGATCGGCCTGGTCGACGTGGACGGCTACTACGGCCCGCTGCTGGCGTTCGCCGACCACATGGTGACCGAGGGCTTCGTCAAGCCGGAGTACCGGCAGCTCGTGATGGCGGACGCGGACGCGGCGGTGCTGCTGGACCGGTTCGAGAGCTACGAGCCGCCGGCCCCGCCGAAGTGGGCTAAGGAAGCGCCGGGGATCTGATGTCGGTGCAGGTCAGGTGCCGAGTGGCTGACCACGACGATCAAGGATGCCGCCGGCTTGCGTTGGGCCGGCGGCATCACTGTGAGCAAGATGTACCGCGCGGGAGTGTGGCGGACACGGGCCAAATGAATTCGCAAAGGTGCCAGAGCGCAATAACCCAGATGAGCGCCTCGGCCGGGGACACTTCGACCGGGATGCTCAAGCGGTGTTCCACGGCGGAATCGTTCACCTGTGCGGCCCGGAGGCTACCTGCGACCAAGGGCAGCTTGCCGTGAGCCGAGGCCTGCAATTCCGGTTGGTTGTGCAGTTTGCGAACCAGCATGTCCGCGACGAGTTCGACCTCACTGGTCCCGTCCTCGAGTTCGACGCGGAGATTGCCTCCTCGGAGTGCCGGGCCGGAAACAAGATGTCGACCAGGGACATGCAGCCGCCGATCAAGCCGTGTTTTTCGGGTTTCCCCAGCGTCACGCTCACCCCGCTTTCCTCACTGCCTGCCAGTAGTCCCTCCACGATCTTGATGGCAGCGGCCACGTTGCCCGGGATGGCCGGACCCCGCGTGCCTTGAATCGCCAAAACACCCTCTCCGATGTCCGGATTCGATGGAAGTCAACACGGACGCCAGTTTTCTCGTGCCTCTCGTACGCCTAGTTCGGATTCGGTCGGGGTTCTGCCAACTCGAAACATGACGCGAAGCTGGCGCGGCCCGAACTTTGGTGCACACAGCGATGTGTGCACAACGAAGGTTGGTGCGCTCCTTGTCGGTGTGCCTACTCCGCTCTGCTGATCCGGGAGTGCGCGCCGGCTGCGCTGATCCACCGATGCCGGGCGAGAGTGGCGAAGGAGATCCTTGGTATGAGCAACGAGCTTCGAGCCCGCCGAACCGCGAGGAAACAAGGTCGAAAACGCAACAAGTGCGACGTGCGCGAGCCGGCGCCCCGCTCGACTTTGGGACTGGCTATCTCCAATGGGGGATCGACCACTCGACTCGTCGTGGTGTTGGTCGTTCTCGTGCCGCTCATCGGTGCGGTGGTGTGGCTGCTCGAGGTAGACGTCGTCGTCGGCCCGGTTCAGATCACGCGCCATGCGGCTCTGGTGGGCCGCCCGATCGACGCCGACTCGAGTTCTCCGTCGGAGTCGCGGTGAGAACCCGAGCGTCCGGGCCGGCGAGATCAGCGATCGACCGCCACCCGGCTGTCGTCCGCGACTCCGGTGCAGGCCCGGACGAACGCCGCCGCGGCTCGTGATCGCGTCCGGTCGGGCCAGGCCAGCACCACCGAGGTCCGGGGCGCGTCGAGCACCGGCACGCACACGACGTCCGGGCGGACGTGGCGCCGCGCCGACTCCGGGACGACCGCGACGACCTGGCCCAGTGCGATCAGCTGCAGCAGCTGGCCCGCGTCGCGCACCTCGGGGCCCGGCACGTCGCTGCCCGGCCAGCGCGGGAACGGCTCGCCCTCGAGGTCGGCCATGACCAGCGCCGCGCGGCCCGCCAGCCGGTGGCCGCGGGGGAGCATCGCCAGCTGGTCCTGCTCCAGCAGCAGCTCCGTGTCGAACCCGGCGACGTCGTCGTGCGGGCCGTGCAGGAACGCCAGGTCGGCGCGGCCGTCGCGCAGCATGCGGGACTGCTCGCCGATCCCGCACACGACGATCTCGGCCTCGATCGCGTCCGGGTCGGCGCGGTAGCCGGGCAGGATCCGCTCGAGCAGGCCGGCGTCGCCGTCGGGCTTCATCGCCACGAGCAGCTTCGGCACTTCCTCCCCCGCGCGTTGCGCCCGGCGCACGGCCGCCTCCACGGCGTCGAGCGCTTTGCGGCTCTCCGCAAGGAAAACCGCGCCCGCGGGCGTCAAGCACACGCCGCGGCTCGTGCGTTCCAGCAGCGTGACACCCATGCGCCGTTCGAGCTGCTGGATGGCGCGCGACAGCGGGGGCTGCGCCATGCCGAGGCGCTGCGCCGCGCGGCCGAAGTGCAGTTCTTCGGCGACGGCGACGAAATACGCGAGCTCCCGCGTCTCCATACCACCAGAGTATCGGCCGATGCGACATCGGTGTTGGCTCGCGCGGGCGTCCCGCTGGTGTGCTGGAGCCATGGACGAAATCACTCTGGTCACCGGCGCGAACAAGGGCATCGGCCGCGAGATCGCCGCGCAGCTCGCCGCCCTCGGGCACACCGTCGTCATCGGCGCCCGCAGCGCGGAACTCGGCGAGAAGGCCGCGGCGGAGCTGGGCGTTTCTTCGGTGGTCCTCGACGTGACGGACCCGGCGTCGGCCGCCGAAGCCGCTTCCCGCATCGAGGAGCGGTACGGGCGGCTCGACGTCTTGGTCAACAACGCGGCCATCAGCCGCTCGCCGGGCACGGACCTCTCCCACCAGCGCCCCAGCACCGCCGACCTGGGCACGCTGCGCGCGATCTTCGAGACGAACTTCTTCGGCGTCGTCACGGTCACGAACGCGCTGCTGCCGCTCCTGCGCCGCTCGGCCGCTCCGCGCATCGTCAACGTCTCCAGCGGCGGCGCGTCACTGACGCGCAACGCCGACCCCGACGCCCAGCTGCCGATTTCCGCCGGCTACACCCCGTCGAAGACGGCGTTGACGTCGTTGACCCTGCAGTACGCGAGGGACCTGCGGCCCGACGGGATCCTGGTCAACGCGGTCTGCCCGGGCCACTGCGCGACCGACTTGAACAACCACGCCGGCCCGCGCACCCCGGCGCAAGGTGCGGTGTCGGCGGTCCGCATGGCGACGATCGGAGCGGACGGCCCGACGGGCACCTTCGTCGACGACGAGGGCCCGGTGCCCTGGTGACGGCTCAGGCGACGCCTTCGCTCGGCCGCTTGTGGTAGGTGTCCACGTACTCCTGGCCCGAGATCTCCAGGATCGCGTACATCACCTCGTCGGTGACCGACCGGCGGATCGCCGGGGCGTAGTCCTGGCCCTCATAGCGCGAGAAGTCCAGCGGCTTGCCGAACGTGATGGAGATCTTCGCGGGCCGGGGGATCTTCGCGCCCTTCGGCTGGAGGTGCTCGGTGCCGGTCAGCGCGACCGGCACCACCTTCGCGCCGGTCGCCAGCGCCAGGGCCGCGACGCCGGTGTGGCCGCGGTGCAGCCGGCCGTCCAGGGAGCGGGTGCCCTCGGGGTAGATCGCGAAGACGCCGCCCGCGTCGAGCACCTTGCGGGCCGCTTCCAGCGCGGCGAGCCCGGCCTGGGCGTTGCCGCGCTCGACCGGGATGTAGCCGAGGCCGCCGACGAAGCCGGCCATCAGCTTGCCCTTGAGGCCCTTGCCGGTGAAGTACTCCGCCTTGCCGAGGAACTTCACCTGGCGCGGGGTCGCGAACGTGATCACGCCGGTGTCGAGCGCCGCCCGGTGGTTGGCCGCGAGCAGCACCGGGCCCGTGGTGGGCACGTTCTCCACGCCGTGCACCTCGGGCCGGTACAGCGCCCTGGCCAGCGGCCCCAGCACGAAGCGGACAAGCTGCGCGATCAAGTGGTCCTCCTCCTCGGTGGCGGTGACACCAGCATGGCACGATCGTTACTCGTGAGTTGGTTCGAGCGGCGCACGTGGCAGGAACCCGGTTGGACGTCCGCGGACATCGTGACCGCGAAGGGTGACCGGACGGTTTCCGTCGTGCTACCGGCCCTCGACGAAGAGCGGACGGTCGGTGCCGTCGTCGCGTCCGTCCGCCCCCTGGTCGGTTCGGTCGTCGACGAGCTCGTCGTCGTGGACTCGGGTTCCACGGACGCCACGGTCGAAACCGCCGAAGCCGCGGGCGCGCGGGTCGTCCGCCGCGAGGACGTGCTGCCGGACCTGCCGCCGGTCCCCGGCAAGGGCGAGGTGCTGTGGCGTTCGCTGGCCGCGACCAGCGGTGACCTCGTCGTCTTCCTCGACTCGGACCTGGTCGACCCGGACCCGGCGTTCGTGCCGTCGCTGCTCGGGCCGCTGGTCACCGAGCCCGGCGTGCACCTGGTCAAGGGCTTCTACCGCCGTCCGCTGCGGCTGGAGAGCGGCGGCGGCGGCCGCGTCACCGAGCTGCTGGCCCGGCCGGTGCTCTCGGCGCTGCGCCCGGCGCTCGGCGGGCTGGTCCAGCCCCTCGGCGGCGAGTACGCGGGCACCCGCGAGTTCCTCGAATCGGTGCCGTTCGCCGCCGGGTACGGCGTCGAGATCGGGCTGCTCCTCGACGCCGAGGCGCGCTACGGCCTCGACGGGCTCGCCCAGGTCAACCTCGGCGTCCGCAAGCACCGGAACCGATCGCTGCCGCAGCTGGGCGTGATGTCCCGCCAGATCCTGGGCACGGCGCTGGCGCGCTGCGGCGTGCCGGCCGCCGACGCGCCGTTCACGCAGTTCGTCCAGGTCGACGAGGAGTGGCTGCCGGACGTCACGGACGTCCGGGTCGCCGACCGGCCGCCGATGCGGGAAGTGCTCGCCCGTCCTCGAGGGTGAGCACCTCGTCGAAGCCGTCGAGGTGCTCGGGGCGGTGGGTGACCAGGACGACCGTGCCCTTCGCGTGCGCGAGGACGTTCTTCAGGACGGCGTCGCCGTGCGCGGGGTCGAGGCCTTCGACGGGCTCGTCGAGCACCAGCACCGGCGGGGCCGCGAGGACCGCGCGGGCCAGGACGAGCCGCTGCCGCTGACCGCCGGAGAGCGCGTCGCCGTCCGGCCCGGTGCCGCGGTCGAGGTCCAGGTCGAACCCGGCGACCGCGCAGGCTTCCCGCAGCTCGTCGTCGGTGGCGGAGGGCTTCGCGAGCAGGAGGTTCTCGCGGACGGTCGCGTGGAAGACGTGCGCGTCGGCTTCGGCGCCCGAGATGGTTCCCGACAGGTCGGCGTACTCGCCGAGCGGGTGGCCGTCGAGGAGCACCCGGCCTTCGGTGGGTGCCTGGCTGCCCAGGAGGAGGCGGAGCAACGTCGTCTTGCCGGCGCCGCTGGGGCCGAGGATCCCGACGCGCTTGCCGGGCGGCAGGTCCAGGTCGATCCGCTGGAGCGCGGGTGCCCGGCCCGGGTGGCGGACGCCGGCGCTTTCGAGCCGGAAGTGCCCCTTTTCCGGCGTCCGGGTGCCTTCGGGAGTGGGCGGCTGGGCCAGGACGGCCCGCACGCGGGCGGCCGACGCGCGGATCGCCGGCACCCGCCGGGCGGCCGCGACCAGCGGGAGGACGACCTCGAAGCTCGTCATGGCGGCCAGCGTGAGCGCGGCGGTCCACGGCACGGAGGCGCCGGCCAGCAGCGCGACGGCGACGGTGGTGCCCAGCTGGACGAGCACCCCGGCGGGGCCGAGCAGCGCGGCCGTACCCGAGGTGGCCCGCTCGCTCACGGCGATCCCGTCGACGACGGTGGTCGCCCGGGCGCGGTGTTCGGCCAGCGCGCCGGCGGCGACGAGCTCCCGGTGCCCGGTGACGAGTTCGACCGCGCGCTCGGCCAGTTCGGCGCGTTTCGGGGCGTTCTCGCGGGCGGCACGGGCGGTGGTGCGGATGACCAGCCAGGGGAGCAGCACACCCGCGACGAGCAACCCGGCGGCGAGCACGGCGGCGGCACCGGCGGAAGCGGTGGCCACGACGGCGACCGCGGTGGACCCCACGAGCGCTGCGACGACGGCGGGCAGCAACCACCGCAGGACGGCGTCCTGCAGAGCGTCCACATCGGACACGAGCCGGGTGAGGAGGTCCCCGCCGGAGTACCGTGAGCTGGGCACGAGGGCCTGGTAGACGCGGGTGCGCAGCGCCCCGAGCCACCGCAGGACGACTTCGTGCCCGGCGAGCCGCTCGGCGTAGCGAAGGCCGCCGCGCAGCAGGGCGAGGGTCCGGACGCCGACGATGGCGACGGTGAGCGCCCCGAGCGGCGGCCGTTCGGCGGCACGCAGGAGCAGCCAGGCGGCGGTGGCCATGAGCGCGAGGGCGGCGAGTTCGGCCCCGGCCCCGAGGAGTGCGGCACGGACGAGGCGGAGGGTGTCCCTCGTGGACACGGCCCAGAGGTTCACGCCGCCACCTCCGTGCGGATCCGGCCGTCGCGGAGTTCGACCACCCGGTCCGCCAGCGCCACCAGCGCCGGCCGGTGCGCCACCAGCACCGCGGTCCGGTCCGGCAGCAGCCGCCGGGTCGCCGACAGGACCGTATCCTCCGTGCGGGAGTCCAGCCGGGTCGTCGGTTCGTCGAGCAGCACCAGCCCCGACGACGTCCGCGCGAGTGCCCGTGCCAGTCCCACCCGCTGCCGCTGGCCCGCCGACAAGCCCTCGCCCAGCTCGCCCACCTGCGTCGCGTACCCCGCGGGCAGGCCCGCCGCCACCGAATCCAACGCCGCGGCCCGGGCGGCGGCCGGCACGTCCGCGGACGGCAGTCCCAGCGCGATGTTCTCCGCCAGCGACCCCCGGAACAGCGTCGGCCGCTGCGGCACCCAAGCCACCTCTTCGAGCCAGTCCGCCGGGGACAGCGACCGCAGGTCCACCCCGTCGACGAGCACCCGCCCCGACGTCGGCGTGACGAACCCCAGCAGCACCGCCAGCACCGTGCTCTTCCCGGACCCGCTCGGACCCACCAACGCGATCCGCGACCCGGCCGGCACCGTCAAGTCCACTTCGGACAGCGCCGGGACGCCGTCATAAGACACCGAAACCCGCTCCAGCGCCAGCGAAGGCGCACCCCGCCGCCGAGTCGAAGCCGCGGAACGACGAACAACCACCGGTACCGCAAGGGCTTCCCGCAACGCCGTCAGCCCCTCCGCCGCCGCGTGGAACTTCGCGCCCGCCGCGCGCAGCGGCAGGTACGCCTCCGGGGCGAGGAGCAGGACGAGGAGAGCCGTCCGCGCGTCGAGGCCGCCGTCCAGGAGGCGGAACCCGATCGGCACCGCCACCAGCGCCACCGACATCGTCGCCACCAACTCCAGCACCAGCGCGGAAAGGAACGCGATCCGCAACGTCTTCATCGTCGCGTCGGCGTGCGCGGCGGCCATCGACCGGACCGTCGACGCCTGCGCCGCCGCCCGGCCGAACAGCCGGAGCGTCCCCGATCCCCGCACCACGTCGAGGAAGTGGCCACCCAGCTTGGTCAGCAGCGACCACTGCCGCTCGGTGCGCATCGCCGTGTGCTTGCCGACCAGGATCGCGAACACCGGGATCAGCGGCAGCGTCGCCGCGACGATGAGCGCCGACACCAGGTCCGTCGTGAACAGCCGCACGATCACCGCGACCGGCACCACCACCGACACGACCAGCGATGGCAGGTACCCGGTCAGGTAGCTGTCCATGGCGTCGACCCCCCGCGTCACCTGCGTCGCCACGACGCCCGCGCGGTCGGCGCGTGAATCGAGCAACCGGCGGCGCAGGCCGCCGCGCACCGAAGCCGCGAACCGTCCACTGAGGACGCCGTGACCCCACGAAAGCACTGCTCTCGCGGCGATCGCGACGACCAGCACCGGTGACACACCGCCGCCGGTGAGCAGCGTGGCGAGACCTTCGGCCTGGAGCAGCACCGCGGCGGCGGTGAGCACCCCGAGCGCGGCCAGCACGGCCAGGTAGCGCCGGAGTCCGGGTAGAGCGGGCACGGCGTTCCCCCTAGAAGTGCAGCAGCGAGCGCTGGTCGACGGGATGGCGGTGGGCGCGCCAGGTCAGCCACTGCACCACCAGCAGCACCAGCACCGACGGCGGCGCGAACCAGGCCAGCACCGCGAACGTCCCCGGCGCCGTCGCCGCCTGCTCGACCGTGAGCGCGTACCCGGGCGAAACCAGCACGGCGGGGAAGCGCAGCGTGCCGGCGAGCAGGGCCGGGCACGCGGCCAGGACCATCGAGCCGAGCAGCGCGACCCGGTACCGCTTCGCGAAGAGACCGAGCCAGGTGACGGCGAGGGCGGCGAAGGCCAGCACGACCACACCCACGCCGAGCGCGGTCACGCCGTCGAACGTGAAGCACCCCCACCCCGTCGCGATCACGAGGAACGCGAGCACCGGCGCGGTGAACGCGCGGGCCAGCCGCACCGCCCGCCCGGTCAGCTCGGCCGGGGCGCGCACGGCGAGGAAAGCCGCGCCCTGCAAGGCGAACAGGGCCACGAACCCGAGCCCCCACAGCACGGCGTACGGGCTGAAGAGCACGAGGACGTCCCCGGACGGCGAGCCGTCGGCGGTCAGTGGCAGCCCGACCACGAGGTTGCCGAGGAACAGCCCCCACGACAACGCCGTCACCACCGCGCCGCCGACGATGCCCGCGGTCCAGGCGCCGCGCCGCGCGTCCGGGCGGCGGCTGCGCAGCTGCATCGACGCCGTGAACGTGACCAGGCCGAGCAGCAGCGTCACGACCAGGACGTACGCCCCGGCGAACACCTTGCCCTCCAGGTGCGGGAACGCGCCGAACAGCAGCCCGACCGCCGCGACCAGCCACACCTCGTTGGCCAGGAAGAACGGGCCGAGCGCGCCGAGCGTCTGCCGCCGCCGTCGTTCGCCGGTCTCGAAGGCGGGCAGGAGCATCCCGACGCCGTAGTCGTAGCCCGCGAGCGCGAAGTACCCGCAGGTCAGCAGGCCGAGCACGCACCACCAGATCGTCACCACCGGTCAGACCCCGCTCAGGACGGGCCGTTCGGCGGGCTCCTCGACCGGCTCCGGGCCGCGCTTGGCGACCCGCGCCATGAGCACCCAGTCGGCGACCGCGAGCGCGGCGAACAGCAGTGTGAAGGCGATGAAGGAGAACAGGATCTGGCCGGCCGGGACGTCCGCGACGGCGTCGGCGGTGCGCAGCTTCCCCCAGATCAGCCAGGGCTGACGGCCGAGTTCGCGCACCAGCCAGCCCATGATCGACGCGAGGAACGGCAACGGGATCGCCGCGACCATCAGGTGGTGCAGGAACCGGGCTCGGGTGAGCCAGTTCCGGAACAGCAGCAACGTGCCGAGGAGCGCGCAGAGGAACATCGCGAAGCCGAGCACGATCATCACGCCCAGCGGCGCGCCCACCGCGCTGCCGCCGAGCTTGTCCGGCTGGTACATCTTCAACCGGCCGAACTGCGCGAAGCCCTGGTTGACCACGAAGATCGAGCCGACGAGCGCCGTGACCACGCCGATCCGCATCGAGCGGCGGAAGAACTCGACCTCCGTCGTGCGCTTGAGGAAGTGGTACGCGCTGACGCCGACCACGAAGAACCCGCCGGTCACCAGCGCGGCGCTGATGACGTGCGGCAGCGACGCGGCCAGTGCCGGGTTCGAAAACAGCGCGCCGAAGTCGTCGAGGTGCAGCGTGCCGCCCTCGAGCCGGCTGCCGACCGGGTTCTGCAGGAACGAGTTGGCCAGCATGATGAACAGCGCCGACGCGTACGCGGTCAGCGTGACCAGCCAGATCAGCGTCAGGTGCAGCCACTTGCCCATCCGCCCGAAGCCGAAGATCCACAGGCCGAGGAAGGTCGACTCGAGGAAGAACGCGACCAGCGTCTCAATGGCCAGCGGTGCGCCGAAGACGTCGCCGGCGAATGTGGAAAGCCCGGTCCAGGTCAGCCCGAACTGGAATTCCATCACGATTCCGGTGACGATCCCCAGCGCGTAGTTGATGACGTACAAGCGGCCCCAGTAACGGGTCATCCGCAGCAGTTCGGGCTTGCCGCCGACCGCCGCGCGCGTCTGCATCACGGCCACCATCGTGACCAACCCCAGCGTGAGCAGCACGAACAGGAAGTGGATCGAAGTCGTCGTCGCGAACTGGAGTCTCGCGACCGGGAGTGCGTCCATGGCGCCCGACTATATACGTAGGCTGGCTACATGTAGCCGTCAAATCCATGAGATCCGGGTCATCTCCGGGATATCCCCGGGTGCGTCCCCCGTGACCGGGCAATAGCCTCTCCAGGGTGGGATGCGTAGACTGCGTACCTATGAAGGCGGACACCTTGCGCGGGCACCTCGACGCGTTGCTGCTGGCGGTCCTCGACGGCCGGAAGCTGCACGGCTACGCGATCATCGAGGCGCTCCAGCTGCGCAGCGACGGCGCGCTCGACCTGCCGACCGGCACGGTCTACCCGGCGTTGCGCCGGCTCGAACGGGCCGGCTGGCTGGCCAGCGAGTGGGACGTCGTCTCCGGGCGCAAACGACGCACCTACCGGCTCACCCGCTCCGGACAGCAGGCCCTGGCCGCCGAACGCGCCGAGTGGCGGGAGTTCACGACGGTCATCGGGGGAGTGCTGGGCGCATGATCGAGGAGTACCTGGGGGACCTGGACCGCAGGCTGCACGGCTGCGGCCGGTTCAAGGCCGACCTGCTCGGCGAGGCCCGCGACGGCCTGCACGACGCCGCCGAGGCCTACCGCGCGGGCGGCTGGAGCGACGAGGACGCCGAGCGGCGCGCGGTCGCCGACTTCGGGCCGGCGGCCGTCGTCGCCCGCGACTACCAGGCCGAGCTCGGCATGCTCAGCGGCGTCCGGACGCTGTGGAAGCTCGTCATCGGCGTCCCGGTGATGCAGGTTTCGTGGGACTACGCCCGGATCCTCACCTTCGGCGAGTGGACGAAGATCTCGACGCCGACCCCGGAGTGGTACAAGGTCGTCACGCACGTCACCCACGGCGCCGTGTTCGTCGTCCCGGTGATCGGCGTGCTCGCCCTGCTCGGCATCCGCTGGCTGAGCCGGCACCTGGACGGCGCCGGGCTCGCGCGGTTCTGCGGCACCCTCATCGCGCTGGCGGTCGGCGTCAACCTGGCTTCGGTCGGGCTGCTGATCGGCACGACCGGGTTCGTCGACGCGTCGAGGCTGGTCCTGAGCGTCCCGTGCGCGGTGCTGATGGTCGTCTGGGTGCTGCTTTCGCTGCGGCTCGTCGTGCTCGCGCGACGATCCTGGGGTGGGTATGCCACGATCGTCGCGTGACGACCGCGCTGATCTACCTCGTAGTCATGCTGCTGGTGGCCGCCGTGGTGTTCCTGCTGGCCGCCGTGGTCTTCGGCCGGGGTGAGGAGCTCGCCCCGCTGCCGCCGGGCAGTTCGCCGACGCGGCTGCCCGCCGAGGACATCACCGGCGAGGACCTGACCGAGGTCCGCTTCCAGCTGGTGCTGCGCGGCTACAAGATGTCCGAAGTGGACTGGGTGCTGCGGCGCCTCGGCGTCGAGATCGACGAGCTGCGCGAGCGCGTGGCCGAGCTGGAGCAGCGTGAGCGCGAGCGCGAGAGTTCGCCCGAAGGCGCCCAGTGACGGATCTGATCCTGTCGGTCGACGTGCGCGCGCCGGCCGGGACGACCTGGCTCGCGCTCACCGACTGGACGCGCCAGGGCGAGTGGATGCTCGGCACCGAGGTCGAGGTCGTCGAGGGCAACGGCCGCAGCGTCGGGTCGCGGCTCTCGGCGTTCACCGGCGTGGCCGGCATCGGGTTCACGGACAAGATGGAGATCACGAGCTGGGAGCCGCCGGTGCGGTGCGCCGTCCGGCACCTCGGCCGCGTCGTGCAGGGCACCGGCGTGTTCCAGGTGGTGCCGAAGGGCGCGCAGCGCTCGACGTTCGTCTGGGCCGAGCACCTGCGGCTGCCGTTCGGGCCGCTGGGCCGGCTCGGCTGGCCGGTGGTGCGGCCGGCGTTCGCACTGGGCGTGCGCCAGTCGCTGCGGCGGTTCGCGCGGTTCGCGGAGGACTATTCGGTGGGTGGGGATGAGTGAGCTGGCCGGCGCCGACGGCGTCGCGAGGTGCAGCTGGGGCAATTCGGCCCCGGACTACGTGGCCTACCACGACGAAGAGTGGGGCGTGCCGCTCCACGGGCAGGACGAGCTGTACGAGCGGCTGTGCCTCGAGTCGTTCCAGTCCGGGCTCTCGTGGATCACGATCCTGCGCAAGCGCGAGAACTTCCGGAAGGCGTTCAAGCGGTTCAAGCCGGCGAAGGTGGCGAAGTTCGGCGACGCCGACGTCGAGCGGCTGATGCAGGACGCGTCGATCGTGCGGAACCGGGCGAAGATCCTGGCCGCGATCAAGAACGCGCAGGCGATCGCCGCGTTGGACACCCCGCTCGACGACCTGCTGTGGTCGTTCGCGCCTGCTTCGCACCAGCGCCCGAAGACGATGGCCGACGTGCCGGCCATCACCGACGAGTCGAAGGCGATGGCGAAGGAGCTGAAGAAGCGCGGCTTCGTCTTCCTCGGCCCGACCACGTGCTACGCGCTGATGCAGGCCACCGGCATGGTCGACGACCACGTCCAAGGCTGCTTCCGGGCCGCCTGACCCGGAAGCAGCCCGGCGCTCACTTGCCCTGGAAGTTCGGCTTGCGCTTGCCGACGAAGGCCTCGACGGCTTCGGTGTGGTCGGCGGTCGCGCCGAGCGCGGTCTGGGCGGCGTCCTCGGCGGCGAGGGCCTCCTCGAACGTCGACTGCGCGGCCAGGTTGAGCACGCTCTTGATCTTCGCGTAGGCCACCGTCGGCCCGGCCGCGAGCTTCGCCGCGACCTTCTGGGCGCGCGCCGGCAGCTCTTCGTCCGGCACGACCTCGCCGACCAGGCCGAGGCGCAGCGCCTCCGCGGCGTCGACGGTCCGGGCCAGCAGCATCAGCTCGGCGGCGCGGCCGTAGCCGACCAGCCGCTGCAGCGTCCACGAAGCACCCGAGTCCGGGCCCAGCCCGACGTTGGCGAAGGCCATCAGGAACGACGACGACTCGGCGGCGATCCGCAGGTCGGAGGCGTAGGCGAACGCGGCCCCGGCACCGGCGGCGGTGCCGTTGATCGCGGCGATCACCGGCTTCTCCATCGAGACGATCGCGTCGACGATCGGGTTGTAGTGCTCTTTCACGGTGTGTAGCGGGGCGGGGTCACCCGCTTGCAGCAGCCCCACGTGCTCCTTCAGGTCCTGGCCGGCGCAGAACGCCTTGCCCGAACCGGTCAGCACCACCGCGCGGACGGCTTCGTCGTCCGCCGCCTCGCGCAGCGCCGCGAGCAGTGCTTCCTTCAGCTCGACGGTCAGCGAGTTGTACGCCTGCGGCCGGTTGAGGGTGAGGGTGCGCACCCCGTCGGCGTCGGCGATCAGCAGGACGTCGGATGTGGTCACGTCTTCTCCTTGCGCGGAAACATCGGTCGTCCGACAGTCTCACACCCCTCGCGGGCCGCATACCAGCACCGATACGGCGGCAAAAGATCGGTCCGCTGATGCGCCCGGCCGCTGATGAGGGACAATGGACACCAGACCCGGCTGGCTTTCACGCGAGCGCGACCCGGGCGCGCCGGTTGAGACGGAGGGAGCACGCTATGGCGGCCATGAAGCCCCGGACCGGAGATGGTCCCCTCGAAGTGACTAAGGAGGGGCGGGGCCTCGTGATGCGCGTACCGCTCGAGGGCGGTGGGCGACTCGTCGTCGAACTTTCCGCGGAAGAAGCGAAGGACCTCGGCGCCGCACTGGCGGAGGTCACCGGCTAAAAAGCCTCCCTCGAACCGTCCTTCCGTCGCACCCCGGTCTCCCTTCGGAGGCCGGGGTCGCGGTTCCTCTGCGCCCGAAGGTTGCTCACTGTGCGTAATCCGCTACCCCCCGTTCCGACCAGCCTGCTCGACATCGAGGTAGCGGCGGATCTCCGCCGCGGTACCCCGACGGCCCGGTTCGTGACCGCGCCGGCGGACGACGTCGAGTCCGAGCCGCTCGAGGTCGGCGGCGTCCGGATCACCGGCAAGGCGGGCGACGTGCAGACGGTCCCCGGCGACGGGCCCCGCTGGGTCGCGGGCCTCGGCGACGGCGAACCGAAGCAGTACCGCAAGACCGGCGCGGCGCTGGTCCGCGCGGTGAACGCGGCGCTGGCGGACGACGTCGGGAGTGGCGCCAAGGCGTTCCGCGCGGTGCAGGTGGCGCTGCCGGAGGAGGCGTCCGGCGAGCACGTGACCGAGCTGGCGCTGGGGCTGCTGCTGGGTGGCTACCGCTTCAAGGTGACGGGCGAGGACCCCAAGCCGTCGGTCCGGACGGTGCGGCTGGTGACCGCGGACCCGGCCGCCGGCGAACTGGTCGCCCGCGCTTCGGCGCTGGCCGCGGCGACGGCCCTGACCCGCGATCTGGCGAACACGCCGTCGAACGTGAAGACCCCGGCGTGGCTGGCGGACACGGCGTCGAAGGTGGCCGGCCCGGACGTCGAGGTGACGATCCGGGACGAGAAGTGGCTGACGGCACAGGGCTTCGGCGGCGTCGTGGCGGTCGGCGGCGGCTCGGCGCGCCCGCCGCGGCTGATCGAGATGGCGTACAAGCCCGCGGGCGCTTCGCGGCACCTGCTGCTGGTCGGCAAGGGCATCACGTTCGACACGGGCGGCCTGTCCATCAAGCCGGCCGACGGCATGCACCTGATGCGCACGGACATGGCGGGCGGCGCGGCGGTGATCGCGGCCACCCGCGCGATCGCGGCCCTGGGCCTCCCGATCCGCGTGACGGCCCTGGTGCCCGCGGCGGAGAACCACGTGTCGGGCTCGGCGTACCGGCCTGGCGACATCGTCCGCCACTACGGCGGCAAGACGACCGAGGTGTCCAACACGGACGCGGAGGGCCGGATGGTCCTGGCCGACGCGCTGGCGTACGGGATCCGCAAGTTCAACCCGGACTACGTGGTCGACGCGGCGACGCTGACGGGCGCGATGAAGGTCTCGCTCGGCCTGCGCACGGGCGGCCTGTTCGCCTCGGATTCCGCACTGGCCGAGGCGGTCGTCGCGGCGGGCGCCCGGGTGGGCGAGGCGTGGTGGCGCATGCCGCTGGTGGAGGACTACGCGGAGAACGTCCGCGGCGAGTTCGGCGACGTCCGGCAGACGCCCGGCGGCCCGGGCAGCATCACGGCGGCGTTGTTCTTGCGCGAGTTCACGTCCGGGTTGCCGTGGGCGCACTTGGACATCGCCGGACCGGCCCGGTCGGAGAAGAACTACGACGAGGTGGTCCCGGGAGCGACCGGCTTCGCGGCGCGGACCCTGGTGGAGCTGGCTGCTTCGCTGGGCTGAGGTTTGCCCACAAGTCGTGGGGGCGGTGGACAACCTGCTGTTCGTGGGCGGGCTTGTCCGGGGGTGCCGATAGACTGGAGCAGGGCGGCCCTCAGGGAGGGCGACTTCCAGGGATCGAGCAGCGGTGGTGCAACGACCGCCGGAAACCGCCGTTGGGCGGGGGCACGTCGGCAGTAAGTGGCCCCGCTCAAACCCCGGCCAGCACGTGGTCCCGGAAGCCGTTCACCGCCGGGGTCATCGGCTCCTCCGCCCGCCAGGCCAACCCGATGGTCCGGTACGGCCGCGGCGAAAGCGGCACCTCCGCGACCCCCGCCGGACTGCCCGGCCCGAACCGTGGCAGCAGCGCCACCCCCAGGCCCGCCGCCACCAGGCCGCGCACCGTGTCCGACTCCTGGCCCTCGAACGCGATCCGCGGCGTGAACCCCGCCGCCGCGCAGAGCTCGTCCGTCAACGTCCGGACGCCGTAACCCTGCTCCAGCAGCACGAACTCCTCGTCCGCCAGCTCCGAAACCCGCACCGATCGCCGCCCGGCCAAGGGGTGGCCGGCCGGGACCGACAGCAGGATCTCCTCGTCCACCAGGCCCGCGGAAGCCAGCCCGGGAACGGACGGCAGCGGCGCCAGCAGCGCCAGGTCCAGCTCGCCGGCCACCAGCCGGTCGATCATCTCCTGCCGCGAGCCCTGCACCAGCGTGAACCGCACCCCCGGGTACCGCGCCCGGTGGCCGCGCAGCAGCGACGGCACCAGCGAGCGGCCGAGCAGGTGCAGGAACCCCAGCACCACGTGCCCCGACTCCGGGGACACCTCTTCCCGCGCCAGCCGGACGCCGGTGTCGAGCGCCGCCAGGCCGCGCTCCGCCGCTTCCGCCAGCAGGTCGGCCGCGCGGGTGAGGCGGATGCCGCGGCCGTCCGGCACCGTCAGCGGCGCACCCAGCGCGTCCGCCAGCGCCGCGAGCCGGCGGCTCACCGTCGGTTGCGGGACGCCCAGCAGTTCGGCCGCGCGTGTGACGTTCCTCGTCTTCCGCAAGGCGGCCAGCAGCGGCAGGTGCGGCGCGACCTGCGCCGACAGTGATTCATGCGTCACCGCATGAATCATGCCAGCTGAACGCATTGGACGTATTGGTTAGCTCTGCTTACTTTCAGATCGTGACTTCCACGCGCCGAGTCAAGACCGCCGTCGCCGCGGCCGGGATCTCCTCCTTCGCCCTGCTCTACGCGCCGCAGCCGGTGCTGCCGCAGCTCGCCGCGCAGTACCACCTCGACCCCGGCGGCGCGGCCCTCGCCGTCAGCGTCGCGACCGGCGCGCTCGCCATCGCCGTCCTGCCGATCGCCGCGCTGTCCGAAGTGGTCGGACGGCGGCCGGTGATCCTCGCGTCGGTCATCGCGTCGGTCGTGTTCGGGCTGCTGCTGCCGCTGATGCCGACGTACCCGGCGCTGCTCGTCCTGCGGGCACTGCAGGGGATCGCGATCGCCGGCTTCCCGGGCGTCGCGGCCGCGTACCTGGCCGAACGGCTCGGCCGCGCGGGCGTCGCGGCCGCGGTCGGCGCGATGATCGCCGGCAACACCATCGGCGGCATGCTCGGCAGGCTGGCCAGCGGGTTCACCGCGGGCCCGCTCGGCTGGCGCGGCGCGCTGTACGTCGTCGCGGGGGTCGGCGCGGTGTGCTCGGCGATCACCGTCGTGACGCTGCCGCGGGGGACGCGCCCGCGCGGGAACGCCCAGCTCCGCGCGGTCGCGCAAGGGCTGGTCACGGCGGTGAGCAAGCCGGTGCTGCTCGCGCAGTACGCGGTCGCGCTGCTCGCGATGGGCTCGTTCGTCGCGCTGTACAACGCCGCCGGCTTCCGCCTGACCGGCGACCCGCTCGGCCTCTCGCCGGCGATCGCGTCGCTGGTGTTCCTCGCCTACGCGAGCGGCTCGGTGTCGTCCGCCGCGGCCGGCCGCCTGGTCGCCCGGGTCGGCCGCCGCCGCGCGCTGATCGGCGCGCTGCTGCTGACGGCGGCCGGCGCGACGCTGACCCTGCCCGACTCACTCCCGATGGTCATCGCCGGGTTCCTGGTGCTGACCTGCGCGTTCTTCGCCGCGCACGCGGTCGCGAACGGCTGGGCGGCGGCCGACGCCCCGGAGAACGCCCGCGGCCAGGTCGGCGGCACGTACACGGCGACGTACTACCTGGGCAGCAGTGTCGGCGGCGCGGTGGGCGCGTGGGTCTACGGCCACGAGGGCTGGTCGTGGCTGATCGCGCTGGTGGTGGTGTGGCTCCTGCTGGCGGTGGCGGCGGTCGGTGCCGGGACGCGGGTTCGGCTGGAGCGCCGGGAGCTCGTGGCGAGCTGACTCAGATCGCCGCCGCGACCAGCAACCCGCCGCCCACCGGCAGGAGCGCCGGCACCAGCCGGTCGTCTTCGCGGAACGCCCGTGCCACCTCGCGCAGCGCCAGCGTCTCCGGGTCCCGGTGCGAAGGGTCGATCACCCGGCCGCCGGCCAGCACGTTGTGGAACGCGATGATCCCGCCCCGCCGCAGCAACGACACGCCCAGCTCGTAGCACCCCGGGTACTCGATGTGCGCGGAATCGACGAACACCAGGTCGTACCCGCCCGGCGTGAGCCGCTGCAGGACGTCCAGGGCGCGGCCGATGATCAGCCGGGTGCGGCCCGGTGCGTAGCCGGCCTCGCGGAACGTCGCGCGCGCCGCCCGCTGGTACTCCGGCTCGACGTCGATCGAGGTCAGGATGCCGTCCGGGGCCATGCCGCGCAGCAGGCTCAGCCCGCTGACGCCGGCGCCCGTGCCGACCTCGACCACCGCCTTCGCGCGCAGGGTCGCGGCCAGGAAGCGCAGCGTCGCGCCCGCGCCCGCGCTGAGCGGGACGCAGCCCAGGTCCTCGGCCCGTGCCCGCGCCGAAGACAGCACCTCGTCGTCGGGCAGGTACCCGTCGACGAACCCGGAATCGGCCGGTGCGGCCGCAGGGGTGGGCGTGTTCACGCACGGAGGTTAGCGTTGGTTGTCGATAAATCCTCGCAGGCTCCCTGGTAAGCACCCGGGAAGAACTTCTCAGCCTGCTCTCAGTCCAGTCTCACTAGAACCATAAGGAACCTCGACAGACTGAAAACCAGACACACGGGAACACCGTGGCCACAGCCCGCGTTGGGTGGAGCAGACAGGAGAAACGCAGATGGAGGTGCCTGCTCCCGCTATGCAGAACGCCGTTGCCGACGCCGGGGCTCAGCCGGTGACCCTGGACGAGGCAGCTTGGACGCCGCCGTCCTGGGACGAGGTCGTGCGCGAACACGGCGACCGGGTCTACCGGCTCGCCTACCGCCTGACCGGCAACACCCACGACGCCGAGGACCTCACGCAGGAGACCTTCATCCGGGTCTTCCGCTCGCTGGCGTCGTACAAGCCGGGGACGTTCGAGGGCTGGCTGCACCGGATCACCACCAACCTCTTCCTGGACATGGCCCGCCGCCGCTCGCGCGTGCGGATGGAAGGCCTGCCCGAGGACACCGACCGCATCGTGGGCGACGACCCGAGCCCCGAGCAGGTCTACTCCGACACCCACCTGGACCCGGACCTGCAGGCGGCGCTCGACGAGCTGCCTCCGGAGTTCCGCGCCGCGGTCGTGCTGTGCGACGTCGAAGGGCTGTCGTACGAGGAGATCGGCGCGACGCTGGGTGTCAAGCTCGGCACCGTCCGCAGCCGGATCCACCGCGGCCGCCAGGCGTTGCGCGCTTCGCTCGAGCGTCGGCGCGCTCACGCACCGGAGTCTGCGAAGGTGTCGGTATGACCGCACCGCGAGGCTGGGGACTCCCCGAGTCGCACCTGCTGCCGGACGCCGTGGTGGCGTTCGTCGACGGCGAACTTTCGCACGGCGCGCGCGATCGAGCGGCGTCGCACATCACCCGCTGCCCGGCGTGCGCGGCCGAGGTCCGCGCCCAGCGGCAGACGGTCGACACGATCCGGCACGCCGGTGCCCCCTCGATGTCGGCGGGGTTCCTGGCGAGCCTGCAGTCGATCCCGCAGCACACGGAGCTGCCGGGCACCCCGGACAACCTGGCCATCACGGCCGACGGCCAGCTCGTCGCGGTCCAGCGTCCCGACCGGGTCGCCGGCCTGCGTGACGCGGGTGTGCTGGGCGGTGTCGCGCCGCTGGGATCGTCGGCTCCGCTGGGCCAGTCGCCGAACGTCCTCGGCGGCGGCCGCTTCAAGCGCCGCGCCGCGCAGGGCGCGGGGGTCGTCGTGTCCGGGCTGGTGCTGAGCGCGCTGGCCTTGGTCGGGACGTCCGCGGACGGCGACGGCGGCCCTGAGCAGGGCGGCGGTGCGCCGCAGCCGGCGAACCTGCTCCCGGCCCAGCTGGCGGTGCCGCCCCAGCCCGCGCCGAAGTCGATTCCGGTGAGCACTTCGCCTGCCGCGGTGCCCGTCGGCATCCGCTGAACGGCTTGATCGAGGCCGCTGCGAGGAAGACCTCGTGGCGGCCTTTGCCGTGTGCGGGGTGGGGCCGGGCGGCGCTGAGCCCGCAACGGCGCTGAGGGTGCCGCTCGGCCCGGCAGCCGGGTGCCGAGTAGCGGCTTGTCGAGACCACCGCGCCGGCTGCCGCCCGCCTCGGGCCTGCCGGCGGCGAACGCTCCGGTGCTTGCCGGGGTGCTCGGCCGCAGCTCACGGGCGGGGTGCCGAGCCGCGGCTGCCACCTACCAGCGGCCATCAAGGCCGTCGCCGGGCCGATGTCGGTGGCGGATGCGCCGGTGCTTGCCGAGGCGCTCGGCCGCAGCCCACGTGCTGGGGTGCTGAGACCGCCGCGAGCAGGAGAGCCTGCCGCTGGGCCCGCCGGGGGCGGTAGGGGAGGCTGCCGGGCCCGCCGGGGGCGGTAGGGCGTGCCGCTGGGCCCGCCGGGGGCGGTAGGGGAGGCTGCCGAGGACGCCGGGAGCGGTAGGGCGTGCCGCCGGGCCCGCCGGGGGCGGTAGGGCGTGCCGCCGGGCCCGCCGCGAGCCGTAGGGCCTGCCGCCGAGACCACCGCGAGCGGCAGGGCCTGCCGCCGAGGCCACCGCGAGCGGCAGGGCCTGCCGCCGGGGCCGCCGCGAGCCGTCGCCGAACACGTCACATCCCGCGTTCCCGCCCGGCCCCTCGGCCGCCCGTGCCAAGAAACAGCCACTTCACCGGCCGACCGGCAGACTCGGAGCACTGGGCTTGGGTATCGTCACGCCCAGCCACCTGATCTTCTTCTGCACCGGGGAATGATGACCGAGCCGAACGTGAATCCCGAGCAGTCCGGCGCGCGTGATGCCGACCGGCTGGGTCCGCGGCCGCTCGCGCGGCCCGCCGTCGATCCCGCTCAGGCCGCCGTGTTCGGCAGGCCGCAGGGTGTCGATGGGGCGTTCGACAAGCTCTACTCCCCGCAGAAGGCCAACGGCGTCAACCTCGCGCCGCCCGCGCCCGAGTCGCTCGCCGAAGCCTTCCGGCGGCCGCCCGGGGCCGAAGGCGTCCTGCTCGAACGGCCGCGCGAAGCCACCGGTGACCCGAAGGAAGCCGATCCGCCGCTGTGGAACAGCACCAGCGACCCGTGGCGCGATCCGGGCGCCGGTGCCGTGCTCGCCGGGCCCGCGATGCCGGCCGAGGACGAGGAAAAGCCCGCCCAGCGCCCGCCGGGAGCGCTGCTCAGCCTGCCCGAGGTGCTCTTCGGTCGGCGCGTCAAACCCAAGGCGCTGGCCCTGCTCGGGGTCGTCGCGCTGCTCGTCGGCGCGGTCGGCGGCCTCGTCGGCTGGTGGGTCGCCGACACCGGCACCGAGCTCACCGGCTCCGCCACGATCTCCGAAGCCGAGGCCGCCAAGGAACGTCCGGCCGGTTCGGTCGCCGAGATCGCCAAGCGCGTCGCGCCCGCCGTCGTCTCGCTCGAGGTCTTCAAGCCCGGCGCCGAGTCCGGCGAGCAGGGCTCCGGCGTGATGATCGACCCGCAGGGCTACATCCTCACCAACGAGCACGTCATCGCCTCCGCCGCCGCGGACCCGGGCGTCAAGGTCACCGCGATCTTCGTCGACGGCACCCGCACCGAGGCCAAGCTCGTCGGCGCCGACCAGAAGACCGACCTCGCGGTCGTGAAGGTGAACGTCACCAACCCGACCGTGCTGCAGATCGGCAAGTCCGCGGACCTTCAGGTCGGCGACACAGTGATGGCGATCGGCTCGCCGCTGGCGCTGCAGAACTCCGTCACCGCGGGCATCGTCAGCGCGCTGAACCGCCCGATCACCGCGGGCGGCGACAGTGGCGCCCCGCCGGTCACCTACGAAGCCATCCAGACCGACGCCGCGATCAACCACGGCAACTCGGGCGGTGCGCTCGTCGACGCCACCGGTGCGCTGGTCGGCATCAACTCGTCGATCCGCTCGTCCAGCGCGGACGGCGGCAGCATCGGCATCGGCTTCGCCATCCCGAGCGACTACGCGATCAAGATCGCGAAGGCGCTGATCAAGGACGGCAAGGTCCAGCACGCGGACATCGGCATCAACGCGTCGTCGACGGTCGCCGGGTCGTCCACCATGGGCGCCCAGGTCAAGAACGTCGCCCCCGGCGGGCCGGCCGCGAACGCGGGCATCAAGGAGGGCGACGTGATCACGAAGATCGGCAGCCGGCTGGTCCGCGACTCCGCGGAACTGACGGTCGCGGTCCGGGCGCACGACGTCGGCGAAGTGGTCCCGGTGTCGCTGGCGCGCGACGGCGCGAGCTTCGTCGTGGACGTAACCCTGGCTTCCGACTGAGTTCCCGCGTTCGGCCTGCCGGCGCACGGCCGGCTGCGGGTACCCTGGGCGGGTAGGTTCAGCTGCGGAGGTTGACTGGTGTTCGACAGCGTCGGGTGGGGCGAAATCCTCGTCCTCATCATCGCCGGTCTCTTCATCCTCGGCCCGGAACGCCTCCCCGAGGCGGCGTCCTGGCTGGCGAAGAGCGTGAAGAAGGTCCGCGACTTCGCGACCGGTGCCCGTGAACAGCTGCGCGAGGAGATGGGCCCGGAGTTCGACCAGCTCCGCAAGCCCCTCGAAGACCTCCGCGGGCTGCGCAACTTCGACCCCAAACGCGTGGTGACGCAGCACCTGTTCGACGGCGACGCGGACCCGCTGGGCCTGAAGGGCATCACGAACGGCAGCAACGGGACGAACGGGACCAACGGCTCGACGGTCAGCCAGACCCCGGCGCGGCCGGAGCCGCTGAAGCCGGGCGAGCGCCCGCCGATCGACCCGGACGCCACCTGACGCACCGAAGGCCACCCCGCGGGGTGGCCTTCGGCTTCCGCGAGCGGGTCAGCGGCCCGCGGGGGTCACGTTCAGCATCATCCCGGCCAGGCCGCGGGCGCGGACCGAGAGCTTCTTCGCCACGTCGTTCAGCACCACCGACGCCGGCGCTTCCGGCTCGGACAGCACGATCGGCGTGCCCGCGTCGCCCTGGGCGACCACTCGCGGGTCCATCGGGACCTGGCCGAGCAGCGGGACGTCGGAGCCGATCGACTTCGTCAGCGAATCGGCCACCGTCCGGCCGCCGCCGGAGCCGAAGATCTCCAGGCGGGAGCCGTCGGGCTGCTCCAGCCACGACATGTTCTCGATGACGCCCGCCACACGCTGACGCGTCTGCAGCGCGATCGCACCCGCGCGCTCGGCCACCTCGGCCGCCGCCTGCTGCGGGGTCGTGACCACCAGGATCTCCGCGTTCGGGATCAGCTGGGCCACCGAGATCGCGATGTCGCCGGTGCCCGGCGGCAGGTCCAGCAGCAGGATGTCGAGGTCGCCCCAGAACACGTCGGCCAGGAACTGCTGCAGCGCGCGGTGCAGCATCGGGCCGCGCCACACCACCGGCGTGTTGCCCGGGGTGAACATGCCGATCGAGATCACCTTCACGCCGTGGGACTGCGGCGGCATGATCATCGTGTCGACCTTGGTCGGCTTCTCGCGCGCGCCCAGCATGCGGGGGATCGAGTGGCCGTAGATGTCGGCGTCCACGACCCCGACCGAAAGGCCGCGCGCGGCCATCGACGCCGCCAGGTTCACCGTGACCGACGACTTGCCGACGCCGCCCTTGCCCGACGCCACGCAGTACACGCGGGTCATCGAGCCCGGCTGCGCGAATGGGATCACCGGCTCGGCCGCGTCGCCGCGCAGCGACTTCCGCAGCTCGGAGCGCTGCTCGTCGCTCATGACGTCCAGCTCGACGCGTACGTCGACGACGCCGGGGAGCTTCGCGACGGCTTCCTTCGTGTCGTTGGTCAGCGTCGCCTTCAGCGGGCAGCCCGCGACCGTCAGGTAGATCCCGACCGTCACGACGCCGTCGTCGCCGACGACCACGTCCTTGACCATCCCCAGGTCCGTGATGGGTTTCCGGATCTCCGGGTCTTGCACGCTCTTCAGCGCGCTGCGGACGTCGTCGACGCTGGGGAGCTGCTGAGTACTGGTCACCCCGTCCATGTTACGAGCCGGTAGGAGTGCGGCTCGGCTTGGCCTTCCTGGGCTGGACGGCGAGGTCCTCCCGGAGCCGGTCCAGCTCGCTGCGCAGGTAGTCCCGCGTCGCCACCTCGCCGACCGCCAGCCGCAGCGCCGCCAGCTCCCTGGCCAGGTATTCCGTGTCGGCTTTCGTCTGCAGGGCCCGGTTCCGGTCCTCCTCCAGGGAGACGCGGTCGCGGTCGTCCTGGCGGTTCTGCGCGAGCAGGATCAACGGTGCCGCGTAGGCAGCCTGTGTCGAAAAAGCCAGGTTGAGCAGGATGAACGGGTACGGGTCCCAGCGGAACGACACCGCGGCCAGGTTCAGCACGATCCAGATGATCACGATGAGCGTCTGCCAGAACAGGTACTTGCCGGTGCCGAGGAACCGCGCCAGCCGTTCGGACAGCCGGCCGAAGGTGTCCGGGTCGATGTTCAGCCTGAACCGGTTCTGGCCGCGGGGCTGGTCGAGCCGCCGTCCCGGAGTCAGCTCAGGCACGGTGTTCCTCCATGGTGTCGTGCAGCCCGGTCTCGCGCCAGTCCTCGGGCAGCAGGTGGTCGAGGACGTCGTCGACGGTCACCGCGCCGATCAGGTGGTCCTCGGTGTCGATGACCGGCCCGCAGGTCAGGTTGTAGGCCGCGAAGTACCGCGTGACCTCGGCCAGCGAGGCACCCGGTTTCAGCGGCGGCAGGCCGGTGTCGACGGCGCTGGCCACGAGCTCCGCCGGCGGCTCGCGCAGGAGCCGCTGGAAGTGGACGACGCCGACGTAGCGCCCGGTCGGCGTCGCGGTCGGCGGCCGGCAGACGAACACCATGCTGGCCAGCGCCGGCGGCAGCTCGGGGTTGCGGATGTGGGCCAGCGCCTCCGCGATCGTCGTGTCCGGCGTGAGCACCACCGGTTCCGGCGTCATCAGGCCGCCCGCGGTGTCGGACGAGTACTCCAGCAGCCGCTTGACCGGCGCGGACTCCTCCGGCTCCATCAGTTCCAGCAGCCGGCTCTGGTCGGCCGGGGCGAGCTCGGCCAGCAGGTCGGCCGCGTCGTCGGGGTTCATCGCCTCCAGGACGTCGGCGGCGCGCTCCTCGGCCAGGTACGCCAGCAGTTCCTTCTGGTCGTCGTCCGGCAGCTCTTCGATGACGTCGGCGAGGCGCTCGTCGTCCATCGCGTCGGCGACCTCGTGGCGCCGCTTGAGCGGCAGGTCGCGCACGGTCGCGGCGATGTCGGCCGGGCGCATGGTGTCGAACAGCATGAGCAGCTGGCCGGCGCCCTGGGGCTGCGCGCCGAGGTCGGCCAGGCCCAGCCCGGAGACCTCCGACCACGGCAGCACCTGCATCGCCGCGCGGCGGCGGCCCAGCCCGCTCCGCCGCTCCCGGATGGCCAGCTTGGCCAGCACCCAGTCGCGGGTGCGGGTCGGCTCCATCCCGGCGTCGACGACGGTGATCCGCGTGCCGGACGCGGTCAGCGCGGCGTGCGCGTCGAGCAGCTGCCCGAGCACCAGGACCTCGTTGGGCCGCTGGACGAACTGGCGCATGTTGACCGAGCCGGTGGCGAGCGTCACGGCGGTCGGCTCGATCCCGGTGACCCGCAGCATCGGCACGAAGACGCGCCGCCGCGTGCTCAGCTCGACGACCAGCCCGAGGATCCGCGGCGGCTGCGCGTCGAGCCGCAGCCCGGCCACCAGGTCGCGGACCCGGCCGATCGACTCGCCGTCCGGGCCGAACACGGGCAAGCCGGACAGCTGAGCAGCGAAAACCCTGTTGACCGCGGCCATGGCGCTGACACTATCGGCTGGCTGCCCAGACAGCGATTTCCGGCACTGTGACGAAGGCCGGGTCGTCGCTCTCCTCGCCGGTCTCGGCGAGCTCCTCGATCATCCAGATCCAGTTCTGCACGGCCCGCACGAGCGTCCAAGCCCGCGCTTTCGCGGCGTCCAGTTCGAGTGAAGCGACGATCAGCGTGCACCGTTCGTCCAGTGTGGACTCGGTGAAGCGGTTCCAGAACAACGGGATGACACCCCACTCGAGGTCGCCGGCGAGCGGCTTGGGGTCGATGACCAGCCACGGCTCGCGCGTACCGGCGAGGACGTTCTCGAAGTGCAGGTCCTCGTTCACCAGCCGGTCACCCGCGCCCGGCCCGAGCTCGCGGCAGATCGCGACGGCGTCGTCGACCAGCCGCCGCTCGAACGGCTCGCCGAGCTCGGCCCACCGGCGGGGGAGCTCCTCGGCGAGGCTCCCGGCTTCGGTGCGCAGCTGCCGCCGCAGCGACGGCGGTGCGGGCACGGCGAGCCGGCGCGCGAGGCCGCCGATGAGCGGGATCGCTTCGCGCAGCGGGAGGTCGTCCAGGGTGCGGCCGGCGTCGAGCCGTTCGAGGAGCAGGACGCCGTCCTCCGGTGCGGAGTCCAGCAGCCGCACCGCACCCCGACCGGCCCATGTGGACAGTGCGAGCGGCTCGTCGGCCGATTCTTCGTCGCGCCAGCCGAGCTTCAGCACCACCGGCGTGCCGTCGGCCAGGCGCGCGGGCTGCACGACGCCGACGTAGCCGTGCATCGCTTCGCCCTCGAACGTCAAGCCCCACTCGCGCGCGTAGCGGGCGGCGAGCCGGGGCAGCTCCGCCAGCCAGGGGACCGCCCCGGGGCCGAGCACCTTCGGGGCCCGGGCGGCGAACAGCGGGGGAACGCGAAGATCGGTCACCACCCCAGTCTGGTGGCCGCGTCCAGCGCGTTTCGTCGGGACCGCGACCGGCGTACGCTGGGTTTTCAGGGGAAAACGCAACCCCGGGAGCAGCCATGGTGGTGGAGATCCTCAGCGCTGTCGTCGTCGCGGGTGGAGCCTGGCTCGCGGCCAGTGTGCGCGTCGTGAAGCAGTACGAACGCGGCCTCGTCTTCCGGTTCGGCCGGGTGCGGGCGAAGGTCCGCGAACCGGGGCTGGCGGTGCTCGTGCCGTTCGCGGACCGGATCCAGAAGGTCAACATGCAGATCGTCACCATGCCGGTCCCCGCCCAGGACGGCATCACCCGCGACAACGTCACCGTCCGGGTCGACGCGGTCGTCTACTTCAAGGTCATCGACCCGATCGTCGCGGCGGTCAACGTCCAGGACTACCGGTCGGCGGTCGGCCAGGTCGCGCAGACGTCGCTGCGCTCGATCATCGGCAAGAGCGAGCTCGACGACCTGCTCTCCAACCGCGAGCGCCTCAACGAGGGCCTGGAGCTGATGATCGACAGCCCCGCGCTGGACTGGGGCATCCACATCGACCGCGTCGAGATCAAGGACGTCGCGCTGCCGGAGGCGATGAAGCGCTCGATGTCGCGGCAGGCCGAGGCGGAGCGGGAACGGCGCGCGCGCGTCATCTCCGCCGACGGTGAACTGCAGGCGTCGTACAAGCTCTCGCAGGCGGCCGCGCAGATGGCCGACACCCCGGCGGCGCTGCAGCTGCGGCTGCTGGAGACCGTCGTGCAGGTGTCGTCGGAGAAGAACTCGACGCTGGTGCTGCCGTTCCCGGTGGAACTGCTGCGGTTCCTGGACGCGCAGACGCCGAAGGCCGCGCCGCCGCCGGAACCGCCGGCCGAGGCGAAGCCGGAGGTGAACGGTCACGCGACACCGGCGCCGCGCAGCCCCGGCGACGCGGTGCTGCCGGACTAGGTCAGCTGCCCGTTCGCGCTCAGGACGATCAGGGTGGTGAAGAAGCCGACCCAGAGCGCGATGGCGACGTAGCCGACGATCAGGGCGGCCGTGGCCAAGCCGCGGCCGCCCGCTTCGCCGCGGTTCGTCTTGCTCAGCGCGATGTGGGCCATGACCACCCCGGCGATCGCCGTGATGCCGGAGCAGAAGCCGAGGATCGAGCAGACCAGGGCGCCGATCGCCAGCGCGTTGTCCTGCCCGCGGGCCGAAGGCGCGTACGGCGAGCCGTACTGCGGCGGTGTGACGTACGACTGCGGGTACGGCTGCGGCGGGTACCCGGGCGGCGGCGAGTACACCGGCTGGCCGGGAGCGGCGTACGGCGTGCCGGGGATGTGCGCGGCCGGCGTCTCGAACGAGCCGGGCGGCAGCGGGCCGGGCTGCTCCGGGGCGGCGGCCGGCTCGGCGGTCGCGGTGGTGTCCGCGACGGTGGTGTCCGCGATCGTCGCGTCACCGGCCGGCGGGTCGTACCGCTCCGGCTCGTACGACGTCGATTCGGTGGCCGGCGGCGGGTCGTAGGCCACGGTCGGATCGGTGGCCGGGCGGTCCTTGTCCCCGGACGGGTCGGTCATGACGGATCCCCTCGGTGCGTGCGCGAAGCCAAGGTTAGCGCCAGCCGCTGAACGCGCCGATACCGATGAACAGGGCGAGCAGGCCGATGTTCAGCGCGATGGAGATGTAGCCGATGATGATCCCCGCCAGCGCGAGGCCTTGGCCGTCGGCCACGCCGCGCTTGGCCTTGCCGTAGGCGATGTGGCCCATGATGATGCCCGCGATGCCGACGACGAAGCACAGGATGAGCCCGAGGATCGAGCAGACCAGCGACCCGACGGCGAGGCCCGAGCCCTCCACCGGGGGCTGGTAGCCGCCCGGGTAGCCGGGGTACTGCGGGTAACCGGGCTGCTGGTAGCCGTACTGCTGACCGTACGGGTTGTTCGGGTCCTGCGGATAAGTCATGGTGCTCCCCTCCGCGCCGCACTCTACGGCGGGAATCGTGAGCGCCCTCATAGCAGGGTCGCGGGTTTCGGGTCATACTCACCGGTAACCCAGCGCCGGGAGCGGCGTCGTATTCCGGAAAGGGAGCCGTGATGGCCCGTCTCGCCCAGACCGCCGGCCTGACCGACGTGCAGTCGGAGATCCTCGCGACCGTCCGCCAGTTCGTGGACAAGGAAGTCATCCCGCACGCCCAGGAGCTCGAACACTCCGACACCTACCCGGCGGACATCGTCGAGGGCATGAAGGAGATGGGCCTGTTCGGGATCACCATCCCGGAGGAGTACGGCGGGCTCGGCGAGTCGCTGCTGACCTACGCACTGGTGGTCGAGGAGATCGCGCGGGGCTGGATGAGCGTGTCCGGTGTGATCAACACCCACTTCATCGTGGCGCACATGATCTCCCGCCACGGCACGGAAGCGCAGAAGCAGCACTTCCTCCCGCGGATGGCGACCGGCGAGGTGCGCGGCTCGTTCTCGATGTCGGAGCCGGATCTCGGCTCGGACGTCGCCGCGATCAAGACCAAGGCGAAGAAGACCGACGACGGCTACGTCATCGACGGCTCGAAGATGTGGCTGACCAACGGCGGTTCGTCGAACCTGATCGCGCTGCTGGTCAAGACCGACGAGGGCGCCGAGAAGGCGCACCAGAACCTGACGACGTTCCTCGTGGAGAAGCCGGAAGGCTTCGGCGAGGTGGCGCCCGGGCTCACCATCCCCGGCAAGATCGACAAGATGGGCTACAAGGGCGTCGACACGACCGAAGCGGTCTTCGACGGCTACCGGATCGGCGCGGACATGGTGCTCGGCGAGGCGCCGGGGCGCGGGTTCGCGTACATGATGGACGGTGTCGAGGTCGGCCGCGTGAACGTCGCGGCGCGGGCGTGCGGCATCGCGATCCGCGCGTTCGAGCTCGCGGTCGAGTACGCCCAGCAGCGCAAGACGTTCGGCAAGGCGATCGCCGAGCACCAGGCGATCGCGTTCAAGCTGGCCGAGATGGCGACGAAGGTCGAAGCGGCCCACCTGATGATGGTGAACGCGGCGCGGCTCAAGGATTCGGGCGAGCGCAACGACGTCGAGGCCGGGATGGCGAAGCTGATCGCTTCGGAGTACTGCGCGGAGGTCACGCAGGACGCGTTCCGCATCCACGGCGGCTACGGGTACTCGAAGGAGTACGAGATCGAGCGCCTGATGCGCGAGGCCCCGTTCCTGCTGATCGGCGAGGGGACGAGCGAAATCCAGAAGACCATCATCAGCCGCGGCTTGCTGCGGGAGTACAAGTCCCGCTCCTGAGGCCGCCACTTTCCCTACGAAAGCTGCGCGGGAGGCGCCCTCCGGCGACACTTTCATAGGGAAAGTGCGAAGCGACTTGTCGACATGGGGCAGTGTCCGGCCTTTCGGGGTAAGCGGCTCGCACGGTCCGGGCGTTCTTGACAAGATGGACGCCCGAGACCACGAGTGCGCAGGTGATGATGGTGAGTAGTCCCTTCGGCGGGAGCCGGGCGCCCGGCAACCTGCCACGGCTGCCGACCCCGCCGACCGGCTGGCCGATCGGGTCGTACGCGACCTACGGCGAGGCGAAGCAGGCCGTCGACTTCCTCGCGGAGAGCGAGTTCGCCGTCTCCGACGTCACCATCGTCGGGGTCGACCTGATGCTCGTCGAGCGCGTCATCGGGCGGCTGACCTGGGGGCGCGTGCTCGCCGCCGGCGGGGTGTCCGGGGCCTGGTTCGGCATCTTCGCCGGGCTGCTGCTCGGCTTGTTCGTCAACCAGGGCTTCGCGTTGCAGGTGCTCACCGGGCTCGTGCTCGGCGTGCTGTCCGGGCTGATGTTCGCCGCCATCGGGTACAGCATGTCGCGCGGGCGGCGGGACTTCTCCTCGGCGAGCCAGCTCGTCGCCGGCCGGTACGACGTCCTGTGCCAGCCGCGGTCCGCCGAACAGGCGCGCGAACTGCTCGCCAAGCTCGCGCTCAAGCCGAACCCCTGAACCCGAACCCCTAAAAACTCCGCCCCTACCAGGGAAAAATCACGATTCGACGCGCGGTGGGCTGAATCGTTACCGATACTGCTTGCGGGGTGTGATCGCCCGGCATAAGTTGTCCGACACCAGTCGGGCGGCCTCGCCCAACCAGCGCGGCGGCCCGAGCACTAGCACGTCGGGGTGCTGGCGCGGTTCGCCTCATCGCGTCGCGGTGCCCACCGGGTACCGCGGTAACCGGCGTGCACGCGGGTGAGGAGGCCTTATGGGGAAGAGGATCGGCGCGGGCGAACGGGGACGCTCGCCCGGCCGTGCCGCGGTCCTGCTGGGGGCAGGGGCATTGGTGACCGGTCTGCTGGCCGGTTGCGGATCGGGCGGTGGGCTGAAGATCAACGTCTACTACGCGCCCGAAGACAGCTTCCAGAAAGTCGTCGACAACTGCAACCAGGCGGCGGGCGGGCGCTACGAGATCGTCTACAACAAACTGCAGCGGGGCGCCGACGACCAGCGCCTGCAGATGGCCCGGCGGCTCGCCGCGGGCGACACCGCGATGGACGTCCTCGGCCTCGACGTGACCTGGGTTTCGGAGTTCGCCGAAGCCGGCTGGGTCGAGGAGTGGACGGGCCGGAACAAGGCCGAGGCGACGCAGGGCGTCCTGCAGGGGCCGCTGGAAACGGCGACCTACGACGGGAAGCTCTACGCGGCCACGAAGAACACCAACGTCCAGCTGCTCTGGTACGACGACCGGATCACGCCGACGCCGCCGAAGACGTGGCAGGAGATGATCGCGAAGTCGAAGGAGCTGAAGGCGCAGGGCAAGCCGTACAGCATCGTCTTCACCGGCGCGCAGTACGAAGGCCTCGTCGTCTTCTACAACACGCTGGTCAACTCGATGGGCGGGCACATCATCTCCGACGACGGCAAGTCCGTCGTCATGGACGACGGCGCCGTGCAGGCGCTGGCCCTGCTCAAGGAGGTCACGTCGTCGGGCATCACCGACCCGTCGCTGACCAACTCGAAGGAGGACGACGTCCGGCAGGCGTTCCAGCGCGGTGACGCCGCGTTCGAGCTCAACTGGCCGTTCGTCTACGCCTCCTACGCCAAGGACAAGCCGCAGGACGTTTCGCACATGAAGTGGGCCGTCTACCCCGAGGCGAAGGCCGGCACGCCGGCCAAGACCACGATCGGTGGCTACGACCTCGGCGTCAGCTCGTTGTCGGCGCACAAGCCCGAGGCGTTCGAAGCGGCGCTGTGCCTGCGCAACGCGGAGAACCAGAAGTTCTCGGCGATCAACGACGGCGTCCCGCCGACCATCGAATCGGTGTACCGCAACGACACGCCGCTCGACCCGTCGAAGCCGGCGAGCGCCGACAACCCGAACATGGCGCTCAAGTACCCGATGCGCGACTCGATCATCGCCGCCATCAAGGACTCCGCGGTGCGGCCGCTGACCCCGGCCTACCAGAACCTGTCCACGGTGATGTCCAAGGTCCTTTCCCCGCCCGCGGAAATCGACCCGAAGGCCACCGCGGACAAGCTCCGCGAACAGCTCAACGACGCGCTCCAGTCGAAGGGAGTGATCCCGTGACCGTCCAGGACCCGACCACGGCGGGGGCCACCGCCGCCCAGGAACCCGTGTCCCACAAGAAGGGCAAACCCGCCCTGTCCGAGGGGAAGCGGGCCGAGCGGCGGCTCGGGCTCTGGCTGTGCGCGCCCGCGTTCTTCGTGATGATCGCGGTCACCGGCTACCCGATCCTCTACTCGATCTGGCTGTCGCTGCAGCGGTACGACCTCAGGTTCCCCGCGCAGCAGGAGTTCGTCGGCTTCGACAACTACGGGGCCGTGCTGTCCAATTCGTACTGGTGGACGGCGTTCGGCACCACGATGTTCCTCACCGTGGTGTCGGTGGCGATCGAGTTCGTCCTCGGCATGGCACTGGCGCTGGTGATGCACCGGACGCTCGTCGGCCGCGGGCTCGTGCGCACGGTCGCGCTGATCCCGTACGGCATCGTCACGGTCGTCGCGGCGTTCTCGTGGTACTACGCGTGGACGCCGAAGACCGGCTACCTGGCGAACTGGCTGGCCGCCGACGCGGCACCGCTCACCGAGCAGTGGCCGTCGCTGTTCATCATCATCGGCGCCGAGGTGTGGAAGACCACGCCGTTCATGGCGCTGCTGCTGATGGCGGGCCTGGCCCTGGTGCCGGACGACCTGCTCAAGGCCGCGTCGATGGACGGCGCGAGCGCGTGGCAGCGGTTCACGAAGGTGATGCTGCCGGTGATGAAGCCGGCGATCCTGGTGGCGCTGCTGTTCCGCACGCTCGACGCGTTCCGCATCTTCGACAACATCTACGTGCTCACCTCGGGCGCGCAGGACACCGGGTCGGTCTCCATGCAGACCTACAACAACCTGGTCAAGGGGCTCAACCTCGGGATCGGGTCGACGATGGCGGTGCTGATCTTCATCACCGTGGCGATCATCGCCTTCATCTTCATCAAGGTGTTCGGCACGGCCGCACCGGGTTCGGACGACGGGGGTAAGCGCTGATGGTGATGGGAACCGTCACGACGGGCCGCAAGCTCAGGTGGGGCCTGGTCGACATCCTCGTGCTGGTGTTCGCGCTGGTGCCGGTGCTCTGGGTGGTTTCGCTGTCGTTCAAGACCAAGGACACGCTGACCGACGGGTCGTTCATCCCGCAGTCGTGGACCTGGCAGAACTACGCGGACATCTTCCAGACGTCGGAGTTCCTGCTGGCGCTGGTCAACTCCATCGGCATCGCGATCATCTCGACGGTGATCGCGGTGGTGCTGGGCACGATGGCCGCGTACGCGATCGCGCGGCTGGAGTTCCCCGGCAAGCAGCTGCTGGTCGGGCTTTCGCTGCTGATCGCGATGTTCCCGCAGGTGTCGCTGGTGACCCCGCTGTTCAACATCGAGCGGAACCTGGCGCTGTTCGACACCTGGCCGGGGCTGATCCTGCCCTACATCACGTTCGCCCTGCCGCTGTCGATCTACACGCTGTCGGCGTTCTTCCGGGAAATCCCGTGGGAACTGGAAAAAGCGGCGAAGATGGACGGCGCGACGCCGGCCCAGGCGTTCCGGAAGGTGATCGCGCCGCTGGCCGCGCCGGGCGTGTTCACCACCGCGATCCTGGTGTTCATCTTCTGCTGGAACGACTTCCTGTTCGCCATCTCGCTGACGTCGACCACGGCGTCGCGCACGGTGCCGGCCGCGCTGTCGTTCTTCACCGGGTCCTCGCAGTTCGAGGACCCGACGGGCCAGGTGAGCGCGGCCGCGGTCGTGATCACCATCCCGATCATTGTGTTCGTGTTGTTCTTCCAGCGTCGCATCGTGGCGGGGCTGACGTCCGGTGCGGTGAAGGGGTAGCGCTATGGCAGAGATCGTGCTCGACAAGGTGTCGAAGAAGTACCCCGACGGCGCCCTCGCCGTGTCCGAAGTGGACATCACCATCGCCGACGGCGAGTTCATCATCCTGGTCGGCCCGTCCGGCTGCGGGAAGTCGACGACGCTGAACATGGTGGCGGGCCTGGAGGACATCTCCTCGGGCGAGCTGCGCATCGACGGCAAGCGCGTCAACGAGAAGGCCCCGAAGGACCGGGACATCGCGATGGTGTTCCAGTCCTACGCGCTCTACCCGCACATGAGCGTCCGGGAGAACATGGCCTTCCCGCTGCGGCTGGCCAAAGTGGACGACAAGACGGTGCGGGCGAAGGTCGAAGAGGCGGCGACGATCCTCGACCTGACCGCGCACCTGGACCGCAAGCCGGCCAACCTCTCCGGTGGCCAGCGCCAGCGCGTCGCGATGGGCCGGGCGATCGTCCGCAGCCCCAAGGCGTTCCTGATGGACGAGCCACTGTCCAACCTGGACGCCAAGCTGCGCGGCCAGATGCGGACGTCGGTGTCGAAGATCCAGAAGCAGCTCGGCACCACCACGCTGTACGTGACGCACGACCAGACCGAAGCCATGACCCTGGGCGACCGGGTCGTGGTGCTGCGCGGTGGGTACGTGCAGCAGATCGGCGCTCCGCAGTTCCTCTACGACAACCCGGCGAACCTGTTCGTGGCCGGGTTCATCGGCTCGCCGTCGATGAACTTCGTCCCGGCGACGCTGGAGAACAACGAGCTGCGCAGCGCGCTGGGCACCACCCCGCTGACGGACCGGATCCGGCAGCTGGTGGAGAAGGCGAACGCGCCGCGGGAGGTCCTGGTCGGCATCCGGCCGGAGCACTTCGAGGACGCGGCGCTGGTCGAAGCCGGCCAGAAGTCGGGCGGCGGCACGTTCACCGCGCACATCGACGTGCTCGAGTCGATGGGCTCGGAGAAGTTCGCCCACTTCACGCTGGAGGGCGACGTGGCGACGTCCGAGGAACTGGCGGAACTGGCCGCGGACAGCGGTTCGTCCGACGTCCCGGGCTCGGAGTCCCAGATCGTGGCCCGCCTGTCGGCCGAGTCGTCCGCGGCGGAGAACGCGGACCTCGAGGTCTGGTACGACGCGGACAAGATCAAGCTGTTCGACCCCTCGAACGGCAAGAACCTGACGTACGAGGACTGAGCCGCTTCAAAACCGTGAAGGCCGCCCCGGGGTTCCGGGGCGGCCTTCACGGCGTTCAGGCGGTCGGCAGGCGCGGGAGGATCGACGTCGCCGCCGTGCGGGCCAGGGCACAGGTGGCGTCGTTCGCCGTGCCGGCCGTCTCCACCACGCTGATCTCGGCCAGCTCGCGGCGGCCCGGCGGGCCCGGGGCCGGCTGGGTGGTGTCGACCAGGCAGAACGCGCCCGCGGTCCGGACCCGGGCCGGGCGGCCGCCCAGGGTTTCCGGCGGCGCGGGGGATTCCGCCGTCTCGACCGTCAGCTTCAGGCTGACCTTGCCGCGGATGCAGCTGTGCCCGGACAGCCCGGTCGTCGGCTTGCTGCCGGGGCCGGCGGCGGCGTCGAGGTCGTGGTTGTCGAGCAGCACGCACGGCGCCACCCGGCCCCACGAGCGGTCCGGGAACGTCAGCCTGCCGACTTTGTTCGCGGTGACGGCGGCCAGCGCCGAACCGATGGCGGCGTCCGCGACACCGCAGCGCGCCGCCTGGTCGTTCCCGGTGTCGGTGACCGACAGGTCGACCCGGTTGCCGTCGGCGAAGGTGATCGCGCGGGTGCACGCGCTGCGGTCGTTGAACGCCGACTGCTGGATCGCGACGCCGTCGGGCACCGGGCCGGGGTAGGCGTAGGGCTTGATGTTGGGGTCGGAGTCGAAGGCCAGCGGCCCGAGCTGGATCGTCTGCGCGCCGCGGGTCGCCTGGCAGCTCTCGAACGTCGGCACGGCGACCGCGCCCGGCGCGACCTCGGCCACGTTCAGCAGGCTGCAGTAGTCGACGGTGCCGAAGTCGCCGAGCGCGGCGGACGCCGTGAGCGGCGACGGGCCGGAGTGGTCGGGTTCGGGTGTGGCCTGAGTCGTCGCGCACCCCGCCGTGAGCAGGGCGCAGAACACCGCGACGGCCAAGCTTTTCGCAAGCGGGTACACGGGGAGCAAGTATCACCACATCGGGCCGAAAAACCAGCCCTGACGGGGACATCTCTCAGTATTTTCGGAGTGCCCACCGGCAAACCCGCAGTTCAGCCCGATCCGGGCCGGGCGGCAGCGATTTCGCCGGACTCACGAATGTTTTTCGGCTTTGCCGTCCCCTAAGGGAGCGATCCTTCCCGCGAGCGATGCGGAAGCGGGTACTCCGGTGGTGAAGTGGAGTCATCGGAACTTCGAGGAAAAGGAAACGACGATGAGCGCACCGGTCACCCAGCGACTGTCCCGCCCCCGCAACGGCCGCATGATCGGCGGCGTCTGCGCGGCCCTGGCGCGGCGGTTCGGCATGAAGCCCGGCACGGTCCGGCTGCTGGCCGTGCTGTCCTGCCTGCTGCCCGGGCCGCAGTTCGTGGCCTACCTGATCATGTGGGCGGTCATCCCGTCCGAGTGACGGACCCGCGCACCCCGAAGTCCTCGGCGCCGGCGGGGAACTCGCCCGCGGTCCCGAGGCTGGCCGCGCGGGCCGCCGGAGACGTGCGCGCCCTCGTCGCGCTGACGTCCGCCCGGCGGAGCGGCTCGGCGGGTACGGGGGCCGTGGCGTTGTGGGTGCGGCTGCCGTTGCGGGATCGCCGCGCGGTGGCGCCCGCAGCCGGCCCCGATCCCCGAACGGGCCGGAAGCACCTGCTGAGCCTCAGGGGCGCCAGCAGGACATGGCTTCGTCGACCTCGTCCACCCCGAGCGGTGGCCGCGGCAGCTTCGATGGCTTGCCCGGCTCGGCGCGCAGTCCGTCGAGCAGCATCGCGAGGCAGCGGCGCCACAGATCCGGCTCCACCGCCGACGTGAACTCGATCGCCGAGCCGATCATCATGTGCAGCAGCGGGATGTCCGTCGGGGAGAAGTCGGCGCGCAGGCCGCCCGCCTCCTGGGCCCGTTCGACGAGCCGTGTGATCAACGGCACCATGCGGGCCTTCTCCTCGGCGACGTGCTCGTGGCCGAACTTGTTGGACAGCATGATCTCGCGCAGCCCGCGGTCGCCCGAGTGGAGCTCGATCGACTTCCAGGTGAAGTCGACGAACGCCTGCCACGCGTCTTCGGCCTTCAGCGCTTCCTCGGCGAGATCGCCGATTTCCTCCATGCGCTCGGCGAACATCGCCTCGACCAGGTGTTCCTTGCTGGGGAACCGGCGGTAGACCGTGCCGACGCCGAGGCCGGCGTGGTGGGCGATGTCGTCCAGCGTGGCTTCGAGCCCGCGTTGGCCGAACACCACGCGGGCCGACGCCAGGATGCGGCGGCGGTTGAGTTCGGCGTCGCGCCGCAGCGGCCGCGCCGGTGCGGCGGGACCTGCGTCCCGTGTCATTCCCTCAGTCTAGCTCACAAAGTAGAGGCACCATCTCCGGTTTGTGTGTACCTTGGGTCGCGTAAGGGGAGATACCTACTCCACATAGCTTCCTGATCACTCCCAGTGAGGGGACACCCATGTCCGAATCCACTCTCGCCGTCGCGCCGCCGGGGGACGCGCGCGCCGCCGAGAACCCCCACCACAGCCGGCGGTGGCTGATCCTGGTGATGATCGGCATCGCGCAGCTGATGGTCGTGCTCGACGCGACCGTCGTGAACATCGCGCTGCCGTCGGCCCAGGTCGACCTGGGCTTCTCCAACGACGCCCGCCAGTGGGTCGTCACCGCGTACGCGCTCGCGTTCGGCAGCCTGCTGCTGCTCGGCGGCCGGCTCGCCGACGTCTTCGGCCGCAAGAACGCGTTCCTGGTCGGCCTCGCCGGCTTCGCCGCGGTGTCCGCGCTCGGGGGCGCGGCCGCCAACATCGAGATGCTGCTGATCGCGCGCGCCGCGCAGGGTGTGTTCGGCGCGCTGCTCGCGCCCGCCGCGCTTTCGCTGCTGACCACGACGTTCACCGACCCGAAGGAGCGTGGCCGCGCGTTCGGCGTCTTCGGGGCCATCGGCGGTGGCGGTGCCGCGATCGGCCTGCTGCTCGGCGGCGTGCTGACCGAGTACCTCGACTGGCGCTGGTGCATGTTCGTCAACATCATCTTCGCCGTCGTCGCCTTCGTCGGCGGCTCGATCCTGCTGCGCAGCCAGGAGACCGAAGGCCCGCGCCCGAAGCTCGACCTGCCCGGCACGGTCACGGCGTCGGCCGGTCTGTTCGCCCTCGTCTACGGCTTCGCGAACGCCGAGTCGGACTCGTGGTCCGCCGTGTCGGTGTGGGGCTTCCTCGCCGCCGGTGTCGTGCTGCTGGGCGTGTTCGTGTGGCTGCAGCAGCGCGTCTCGCACCCGCTGCTCCCGCTGCGCGTGCTGCTCGACCGCAACCGCGGCGGCTCGTACCTGGCGATGTTCCTGCTCGCCATCGGCATGTTCGCGATCTTCCTGTTCCTGACGTTCTACGTGCAGCAGAACCTGCAGTTCACGCCGATCGAGAGCGGCGTCGGCTTCCTGCCGATGGTCGCCACGCTGATGCTGTCCGCGACGACGGCGACGGCCGTGCTGCTGCCCCGCTTCGGCCCGCGTCCGCTGGTCCCGACCGGCATGGCGATCGCCGCCGTCGGCCTGTTCTGGCTGAGCGGCATCGGCCTCGACAGCACGTACACCTCCGGCGTGCTGGGCCCGCTGCTGGTGATGGGCTTCGGCATCGGCCTGGCGATGGCGCCGGCGATGAGCGTCGCGACCTTCGGCGTCGAGGCGCACGACGCGGGTGTCGCGTCGGCCGCGGTCAACACGATGCAGCAGGTCGGCGGTTCGATCGGCACGGCGCTGCTGTCGACGCTGGCCGGCAACGCGGCGACGGCCTACCTCGCGGGCAAGGTCCCGACCCCGCAGCTCGCGGCCGAGGCGTCGATCGAGAGCTACACGACGGCGTTCACCTGGGCGGCCGTGATCTTCGCGGTCGGCGCGGTGCTCAGCGGGCTGCTGCTGCGCCCGGGCGTCCCGAAGGGCGAAGCCGCTCCCGGCGCCGTCCACATGTAAGACCCTTTCGCGCCGAAGCGGGCCTTCGGGGGGCCCGCTTCGGCGCGTCAGGTGACCAAGCCGTGGCGGTAGGCGTAGACGACCGCCTGGACGCGGTCTCGCAGGTCGAGCTTGGTCAGGATGCGCGAGACGAAGGTCTTCACGGTTTCCGGGCTGATGAAGAGCTTCGCGGCGATTTCGGCGTTCGACATGCCGTCCGCGATCAAGCGGAGCACCTCGAGTTCGCGCGGGGTCAGCGGGTGCTCGGGCGCGGTGCCGGCCGGCCGGATCCGGGCGGCGTGCCGGCCCACGAGCCGCCGCGTGACTTCGGGGTCGAGCAGCGCCGAACCGGCGGCGACGGTCCGGATCCCGTGCAGCAGGTGCTCGGGCGGCGCGTCCTTGAGCAGGAACCCGCTCGCGCCCGCGCGCAGTGCTTCGTAGACGTACTCGTCGAGGTTGAACGTCGTCAGCACGAGCACCTTGACCGGGTGCGCGACGCCGGGCCCGGCCAGCAGGCGGGTGGCTTCGATGCCGTCGAGCACCGGCATGCGCACGTCCATCACGACGACGTCGGGGTGAACCCGCCCGGCGAGCTCGACCGCGGCCTTCCCGTCCCCGCACTCGCCCGCCACCTCGAAGTCCGGCTGCGCGCCGATGATCGTCACGAGGCCGGTGCGGATCAGCATCTGGTCGTCGCAGACGAGGACCCGGATCCGCGCGGTCACGCCCGGTTCCCGGTGGGGATCCGGGCGTGCACGAGGAACACGGTGCCGTGGTGGTCCGCGCTGAAGTCGCCGCCCAGGAGGCCGACGCGTTCGCGGAGACCCGCGAGGCCGCGTCCGCTGCCGCCGGGGGACGCGCTGCCCGGGCCTTCGGTGCTGACGGCCACTTCGATCTCCCGTTCGCCGTGGTCCACCCGGACCGACGTCCGGCTGCCGCGGGCGTGCTTGAGGGCGTTCGTCAGTGCTTCCTGCACGACGCGGTAGGCCACGAGGTCGGCACTGCCGGCGGTGTCGGCCGGCGTGCCCTCCTCGGCGAACTCCACCGGCTGCCCGGCTTCGCGCGCGTGCTCCACGAGCGTGCGGAGCCCGCCCGGCGGCGGCGTGCTCCCGGGACCGTGGTCGGGGTTGAGCAGGTCCAGCAGGTGCCGCAGGTCGGCGATGGCGCGGCGGCCGGTGCCGGTGATCGCGGTCAGCGACTCGCCGAGGCGGTCGGGGGCGGCGGTCAGGTACCGGGCCGCCTCGGCCTGCACGACCATCGCCGTCACGTGGTGGGTGACGACGTCGTGGAGTTCGCGCGCGATGCGGGCGCGTTCGGCCGCGCGCGTGTCGTCGGCGACGCGGCGGCGGCGTTCGGTCTCGGTGGCGCGGGAGGCGCGCAGCCACGCCCCGACGCCCCACGCGAACACCAGCAGCAGGTAGAACGTGACGAACTCGGCGGGCGGCTCCGAACCGAGCCGGAACAGGACGACCGCCAGCGGCACGTAGGCCGCGGACAACACCGACGCGGCAACGAGCCTTCGCCGGTGCAAGTGCGCGCCCGCGCTCATCAGCGCGACGGCCAGCGCCGCGCCGGACACCGAGTGGTAGCCGCGGAGCTGGTCGAGGGCGAAGCCGAGCGACACCAGCACGAGGCACAGGGCGGGCCACCGCCGGCGGACGGCCAGCGGGAGGCATTCGAAGGCGACGGCCACGAGGGCCAGCGCGTCGAAGGGCCGCTGCGGGAGCCCGCCGAGCTGCGTGCCGTGGCTCTGGACGGCGGGCAGGAACGCCGCCGCCAGGAACACCACCGCGAGCGGGAAGTCCCGGACGACGACGTCGAACCGGCGCCACCGCGCCGGCGTCCGCTCGATCACCGGGCGAGTGTAGTGACGCTGTCGACCCGCTCGGCGCGCCCGCCGCGGGGCACCAGGTTCCCGCGCCGGTGGGCCAGCCACAGGAACGCGCCCGTGCCCAGCAGGCAGAACAGCACCGAGTAGAGGCTGCCTTCCGGGCCGAAGGAACCGCCGGTGACGGCGACCGGGCCCGACGTCACGGCGTCGAGCAGGCCCTGCGGCGTGCCGTTGCCCGAAACCTCGGTGCCGAACAGGCCGGCCGCGGCGAAGTTCCAGCCGAAATGCAGCCCGATCGGCAGCCACAGCTTGCGGGCGGCGACGTACGCGGCGGTCAGCAGGCCGCCGGCCTCGATCGCGATGGCGACGGCGCCCCACAGGGTCGCGTGCGCGTTGAACAGGTGGGACAGGCCGAACAACACCCCGGTCAGCACCAGGGCGATCGCGGTGCCGGTGCGCTCTTCGACGATCCGGAACAGGACGCCGCGGAAGAGCAGTTCCTCCGTCACCGCGGCGGCGGCCATGAAGCCGACCAGCCCGACGGCGCCGGTCACCGTGCCCCAGCCGTGGACCTCGTAGTCCCCGAGGAGCGCGATGTTCCCGATGACGACGGCGAACAGCGCGAACCCGGCCAGCACGCCCCGGCCGAGTGCGAGCGGGGCGCCCGGCCCGGCCAGCTCCGTCACCGGGCGCTGCTCGGTCCGCCGGACCACCCAGCGGTAGACCAGCACCGCGAGCACGGCGGTCACCGCGCCGAGGACGAACGTGAGCCACGGGTTCCCGGCCACGACGTTGACGGCTTGGCCGCCGACGAACGCGATCGCCACGACGGCCGGCAACTGCCAGAGCAGCCTCATCAGAACTCCTTCGCCGAATTCGCGCACCGACGTGCCGCGCCTGGGAAGAACGCTAGGGATCCGGCGGCCCGGGATCGTCCCCACGCGGTGGACACCCGCGCGTAGCTCGCACGGGGGACGCTTGAACCTTTCCGGCCCCTCGCGCACTAGTAAGACTGAACGGGCGAAGGAGGCCGGGTGGGGGCGTCGGGAGATTCCGATTTCAGCGAGTACTTCGCCGCGCGGGTCCAGCGGTTCCGCCGGGTGGCGTTCGCCCTGTGCGGCGACTGGCACGGCGCGGAAGACCTCGTGCAGGCGATGTTCGTCCAGCTCTACCGCCGGTGGCGCCGGGTGCGGCCGGACACGGCCGACGCGTACGCGCGCCGGATCCTGCTGAACCTCTTCCTGGCCGGGCGGCGGAAATCGGGGCGGGAGTACGTGACGCCGGCGGTGCCGGAACCGGCGGCCCCACCGGGCCGGGACACGCCGTTGCGCCTCGACGTCGAGCGGGCGCTGGGCGGGCTGACGCCGCGGCAGCGCGCGATGGTCGTGCTGCGGTTCCTGGAGGACCTCCCGGTGGCCGAGGTGTCGGCGCTGCTGCGCGTGGCCGAATGCACGGTCAAGTCCCAGACGGCCCGCGGGGTCGAAGCCCTGCGCGCGGTCCTGCCGGCGCCGACGAGCGAGGAGTGGTGATGGAAGACGTCCGCTCGGTGTTGACGGCGTACGTGACCGAAGACGAGCCCCCGATCGGCCTGTCCGGCGAGGCGGTCCTCGCGGCGGCCCGGGCGGCTCGCCGCCGTCACCTGCTGACGGGCGCGGCGGCGCTGGCGGTGGTGGTCCTGGCGCTGGGGGTGGCGGTGGTGGTCCTGCCGCACCGCGGCTCGGTGGCGAACGTCCCGTGCCCCACCGCGTCGGACACGCGGGAGGCGCTGGTCGACCGGCTGAGCTGCGTGGTGGGCCGCGCGATCCGCGCGCTGGTGTCCCCGGACGCGCAGATCACGCGGCTGACGATCCCGGGGGAGACCCCGCCCGAGGACCCGTTCCACCTGATCGCCGACGCGGCGGGCGACGCCCCGCGGGAGGCGTTGTTCCACATGGGCGTCCGGGTGACGGACGCGGAGGGCTCGGGATCGGTGTACGTGCTGATGCTGCCGGGGAGCTCGGGCGGCCCACCGTGCGGCGCGCCGGAGGAGCTCTCGTGCCGCACGGAACCGACACCGCAGGGGTTGATGTGGCTCTCGACGTTGCGGTCGGGTGACGTGGTGACCCACCGGGTGGCCCGCGCGGGACCGGACGCGCAGGTGCAGTTCTGGTCGAACAACAGCGGCGTGCTGGAGCGGTCGGGGGTGAGGTTGCCGGGACAGCGCCCGGAGCCGACGTTGACGGCGGCCCAGGTGCGGCAGCTGGCGCTGACGCCGGGGCTGGACTTCTGAGGACTGCCGGTCCGGTTCGCCCAAGCCGGAATCCTGCGAACCACGAACCTGCTCGCCGGCCGCGTCGAGCTTTTGGCCGCCCGGCAAGAGGGAACCGACCGGACGGCCGAGCCACCTTCGAGCTTCGCGATCGGGCGTGCGCGGAGGTTCGTCGAGGACGCGGACCAGCGTTTCGACGAACGCAGGGCCCACCGGTTCAACCGCCCGGACTCCTAGTGCCGCCGGGAGCGCAGCGTTTCGATGACCTCGTCGTCCCAGCGGTGGGTCCGGATCAGGCGGTACCGCTCCGCCGCCACCCACATGTACGCCTCCGCGTCCGTGCGGTCGCCGATCAGGCCGGCCTGGCGCAGCATCGCCACCACCGGGACGAACTCCTCTTCGAACCACCGCTGCGCCACGCTCGCGCGGTCGCAGAACCGGCCCTCGTCCTGCATCAGCCGGAAGCCCCACGCCTCCACGTGCTCGCCCAGCTTCGCGTAGTCCCACGGGTCCGACACGATCACCGACGCGCGCGCGTGGCCCGTCAGCGGAACCCGTTCCAGGAACAGGCGCCGGTAGTCCTTGACGATCAGGTCGCCGCGGTGGCGGATGCCGCTCGGGTCCAGTTTGGTGCGGACCGCCGTCACCGCCGCCTCTATTGTGGACAGTCCCTGCGCGATCGCGACCGAAACCCGGTGGTGGCCGTCGATGACGAAGTGCAGCTCGCCGACGCGGTACACCTCGATCGGCGGGATTTCCTCGCCTCGGCGCGCCGCCAAGGCGAGCCGCTCCCAGCGTTCGCGGACGCGGGCCGACGTCGGGCGGAAGCGGCGGTCGAAGTCGCGGCTGCGGTCGACCGTGCCGGCGATCGAGTCCAGCTTGATCACCCGCAACCCGATCCGGTGCTCGCCGAGGTAGCCGAGCGCCTCCACGACTTCGTGGAACGGCAGCATGATGTTGACGTCGTCGGGCTCGCGGCGCAGCCACGTCGAGAGCCGCGAAAGCACCTGGCCCCGGCGCGCGCGGAGGAAGTCGTTCTCCGCGTCGGCGCGGGGGAACCCCGTCTCTTTCATGAGAACTCCATGATCCGGTGGCCCACCACGTTGCGGATCCGGGTTTCGCCGACGACGCGGTCCGGCACCGGCTCGCCGTGGGGGTGGATGTGCCCGTGCAGCAACCACTTCGGGCGCAAGGCGTCGATCGTCCGGTGCAGGCACGCGAACCCGCGGTGCGGCGGGTCCGCCCGGTCGCCGAGGTCGAGCGGCGGTGAGTGCGTCAGCAGGACGTCGACGGCACGGCCGTCACGACGGGACCGCCGGCGAGCGCGCCGCACCAGGCCGCGGGCGCGGCGCGCCTGCTGGCGCTGCGTCCACTGGTTCGGCCCGTCGTTGTAGCGGATCGAGCCGCCGAGCCCGGCGAACCGGATCCCGGCGACGTCGACGACCCGGCCGTCCGCGTTGACGCCGCCCGCCGGGCCCGGCCAGACCGTCGGGAAACCGTCCTTCATCGACAGCCCGCCGTAGCGGGTGTAGCCGCTCAGGTCCGGGTCGTGGTTGCCGGGCACGAACACGCACGGCACGTCGAGCGCGCCGGCCAGGAACGCGAGGTAGTCGTAGGGGAGGTCGCCGGCGCCGATGACCAGGTCGACGGAGACGGTGCGGACCGCGTCGGTCCACAACCGCTCGTCGACCTCGTCGGAGACGACCAGCGCTTTCGGCACGCACCCAGGGTACGACGGGCGGCCCTACTTCATGCCGTGCGCGAACCCCGGGTCGGCGACGATGACGAAAGTGATGACGACGATCCAGAGCACGCTGAGCGCGAGCGCCCAGAACTTGAGGTTGGACAGCATCCGGGGCATCACGAATTCTCCTGCACTGATTCCGGTGGAAAGAAAGGGGACCTAGAGCCAGCCGTTCTTCCGGAATATTCGGTACAGCAACAGGCAGATGCCGAGGATCACGGTGATCACCAGCGGGTACCCGAACTTCCAGTGCAGTTCGGGCAGGTAGTCGAAGTTCATCCCGTAGATGCCGGCGATCATCGTCGGCACGGTGATGATCGCCGCCCACGACGTGATCTTGCGCATGTCGGTGTTCTGCTGCAGCGAGATCTTCGCCACCGTCGCGTCGACCAGGGTGGACAGCAGTTCGTCGAACGCCGCCACCCGGTCGGACACGGTCGTGAGGTGGTCGGCGACGTCGCGGAAGTACGAGCGGACCTCGTCCGGCACCAGCCGCGTGTAGCCCTCGGCCAGGCGCTGCACCGGCGTCGCGAGCGGCATCACCGCGCGCCGCAGCTCCAGCACCTCCCGCTTCATCAGGTAGATCTGCTCCGCGCTGACCTGCGACCGGGGCGCGAAGACCTGCGCCTCCATGACGTCGATGTCGTTTTCGATCCGGCCCGTGACGTCGAGGTAGTGGTCGACGACGTGGTCGGCGATCGCGTGCACGACCGCGGCCGGGCCCAGCTGCAGGCGCTCGGGGTCGTCGTCCAGCTCCCGGCGCAGCCGCGCCAGCCCGGAGTGGTTCCCGTGCCGCACCGTGATGACGAAGTCGCGGCCGAGGAACACCATGAGCTCGCCGGTCTCGACGATTTCGTTCGCCGTTGTGGGTGACTCGTGTTCGACGTACCGGACGGTTTTCACCACGAGGAACAGCGTGTCGTCGTAGCGCTCGAGCTTCGGCCGCTGGTGCGCTTCGAGCGCGTCCTCGACCGCCAGCTCGTGCAGCCCGAAGGTTTCGGCGATGCCTTGGATCTGCTGCGAGTCCGGCTCGTGCAAGCCGATCCAGACGAAGCCTTCGTGGCGCTTGCGGACCTCTTTGATCGCCTCGATGTGCGTCCAGCGGCCGGGCAGGCGCTCGCCCGCGACGTACACCGCGCAGTCGACGACGTAGGCGGACAGCGGTACCGGGACGGGCCGGACGGGGACGGCGCCCTTGTTACCGCGGCCGCGGAGGCCGCCGAGCGAGGGAATGGCAGGCATGGGATCTCCTGGGCGTCGTGCGTGGTCGTGCGAGACGACTGACCAGGGGCGGAGTACGTCCGCCCGGCGACACCAGCGTTCCCGAGGGGGTGGAAGAAGGCCTACCTGGAGACGACCCGTGAGGTGGGAACGCTGGGACTACTAGGGAGCGGACTATCGCCACTGCTCATCGGGTTCCTCACCTCCTTCGGGCCGGGTGCAGAGTGGTGGGGCTCGCGTTGACGCACGAGAACCGATGGTTGAGGGTACTCCTCACTACGGATGCGTGTCGTACCAGGCTCACGCGGTGTTACGCGGGACAGGAGAAGACGAGTGCAGTTCGGTCGGTACTACGAGGAGTTCGAGGTCGGTGCGGTCTACAAGCACTGGCCGGGCAAAACGGTCACCGAATACGACGACCACCTGTTCTGCCTGATCACGATGAACCACCACCCGCTGCACCTGGACGCGCACTACGCCGGGGAGACGACCGACTTCGGCAAGAACGTCGTCGTCGGCAACTACGTCTATTCGCTGCTGCTGGGCATGTCCGTGCCCGACGTTTCCGGCAAAGCCATCGCGAACCTCGAGGTCGAGTCGCTCAAGCACGTCAAGCCGACGTTCCACGGCGACACCATCTACGGCGAGACCGAGGTGCTCGACAAGACGCCGTCGAAGTCGAAGGACGACCGCGGCGTCGTGTACGTCGAGACGCGCGGCTACAAGCAGGACGGCCTGATCGTGTGCACCTTCCGGCGGAAGGTGATGGTGCCGAAGCGCTCCTACGGGGAAACTCGGGGCGGGGAGCAGCCGGGCCGGCCGGTGCCGCACGAATGAGGCTCTGATGGACCTGGACGCGATCAAGGACGTACTCCGCACGTTCGCGGAAGTCGAGGCCCGCGGGGTCTCGCCGCTGTACGAGCACCTGGCCCTTCAGGCGGCCGAGGACGACGACGTCGCCGGGCTGCTGTCGGTCGCGCGCGACGGCGAGGTGCGCGCGACGCTGCTGATGGCGACCGCGCACCGGCTCGTGCAGGCCGACCCGATCCACCCGCTGTCCCGCTACTACCCGTCCCTGGGCGGCTTCGACGGCGTCGATCCGGAGACGTGGCCGCTGTTCCGGTCGTTCCTGCTGGAGCGGGCGGACAAGGCGCGGGCGCTGATTTCGTCGCGGTACACGCAGACGAACGAGGTCCGCCGGGCGGCGCTGCTGTACCCGGGCGTGGCGCGGGCGGCTCGCGAAGCAGGCGGGAAGGTCGCCCTGCTGGAGGTCGGCTGCTCCGCGGGCCTCCTGCTGGGCATGGACCGCTTCGGCTACCGCTACCAGTGCGACGGCGGCGAGCAGCTGACGGCCGGCCCGGCCAAGTCGGCGGTCGGCCTGCACTGCGCACTGGACCTGGCCCCGGGCGCGGTCGCGCCGAAGCTGCCGAAGAAGCTGGCGGTGACGGACCGGGCGGGTCTCGACCGGGCCCCGGTGGACCTGTCGGACGAGGACGAGCTGGCGTGGCTCGAGGCGTGCGTGTGGGCCGACCAGCCGGACCGCATCAGGCTGCTGCGCACGGCGGCGGCCGAGCAGGCCAAGCACCGGCCGCGGCTGATCACCGGAGACGGGGTCACGGACTTCGCCGCGGCGGCCGCGTCGCTGGACGGGCCGTTGGTGGTGCTGACCAGCCACGTGCTGGCGTACTTCGGGGCTTCGCGGCGGGCCGAGTTCGTCTCGGAGCTGGCTTCGCTGGCGGCTTCCCGGCCGGTCTGGTGGGTGTCGGAGGAGTTCTACGGGGCCGGTCTCGAGCAGGTCCTGCCCGGGCGGTCGGACCTCGCGGGCGGGGACGGGCTGGCGACGCTGGGCGTGGTCCGGTGGGAGGACGGGAAGGCGGAGGCCCACGCCTTGGCCCGCACCGCCCCGCACGGGCAGCGGATGACCTGGCTGCCGCTGTAGGTCCCGCGCGACCGGCGGGCGCATGCGATCCGCTGCCGTGGGGTCGCGGATGACTCGTTCGCGACCCCACCACCCGGACAAAGCGGACTTCAAGCACGGGGCAAGGCGTTCCAGTCACGCAACGTCACGTACAGGAGATCCACCAGCTCCCCGGCCGCCTCCATGTCCGAAAGGTCTGCCGCATCGGCCCAACGCGCGTCCGAGGCGTCGTCACCCGCCGTGAGCTCCCCACCGGTGACCGCGCAGGCGTAGTCGAAGATCAAGTACGGCCCGCGCCGGACGCTGCCGATCACTGTGCCCGGAATCACGTCCAATCCTGTCTCTTCGCGAAGCTCGCGAATCACGGCCTGTTCGTCCGTTTCGCCCGGTTCGACTCGGCCACCCGGCAGGGACCACTGCCCCGAACCGGGGTCGTTGCGCCGGCGGATGAGCAGCAGTCGGCCGTGGTCGTCGAACGCTATGCCGCCGATGCAGCGGATCGTGGTGCTGGTGGGAGCCTCCATGGCCCCAACGGTAGACGTGACCGAACTGAAAACGGATGTCCTGTACACGGAGAGTAGCCGTGCGGTACACTTCGGACCGCGTGCTGACCCAAGCGCGGGACTTACCTCCCGTGCGCCAGTTGAGTGCGGTACAACGTAAAAGTCTGTTGTCCGGTGTCACCGTAAGAGACGGGATTTGATCGCGGTGAACGTGAAGAAGATTGCGGGCCTCGCCGGTATCGCGTTGGTGCTGTTCTTCGTCATTGCCCAGCCGGGGCAGGCCGCTGGCCTCGTCGGCAACATCATCCAGTTCCTCCGTGACTCGGCCGAATCGGTGATCACCTTCGTCAGCAACGTCTTCAAGGGCTGATCGGGGGCTACCCTCGAGCCATGTTCGCGCCACGCGACCCCGACGAGTACCTCCTCGACACCGAGCGGCGGGTCATCCGGATCCGCCGCCACTGGGCGGTGCTGCTGTGGGACACCTTCGAGGCGGCCGCTCTGCTGGCCATCTGCGTCCTGGTGTCCTACCTGCTGCCACCGGCGCTTTACATCGGCCAGAACATCCTCTGGTACGTCGCGCTGATCGTCGTGCTGCGGTTCGCCTACGTGGTGATGGAGTGGTGGGTCGAGCGGCTGGTGGTCACCGACAAGCGGTTCGTCATGACCACCGGGGTGTTCACGACCAAGGTGCTGATGATGCCCATCAGCAAGGTCACCGACCTCAGCTACGTGCGCACCGCCACCGGCCGCATGATGGGGTACGGCACGATGGTCGTCGAGTCGGCCGGTCAGATCCAGGCCCTCAACAAGATCGACTTCCTGCCGCGGCCCGAAGAGTTCTACGACACGATCTCGGAGCTCGTCTTCGGCGACAAGCAGAAGCAGGCCGAGCGCTTCTCCATGATCAAGGCCCAGCGAGCCGCCCGCGGCAAGAAGCCCGTCGGCTAGCCTCATCCCGCCGAGCGTGTGACGCAGCGCATCGTCGACAATGGACACGATGCGCATCGACCTGCACGCCCACTCCACCGCCTCCGACGGCACCGACACGCCGGCCGGGCTCGTCGCCGCGGCCGTCGACGCCGGGCTCGACGTCGTCGCGATCACCGACCACGACACCACCGCGGGCTGGGCGCCCGCCGCCGAGGCGGTGCCGCCGGGGTTGACGCTCGTGCCCGGCGCCGAGCTCTCCACGGTGTCGATCGACCCCGCGACCGGGCGGCAGATCAGCGTCCACCTGCTGGCCTACCTCTTCGACCCGACGTCCGAGCCGGTCGTCACCGAGCAGACCCGGCTGCGCGTCGAGCGCCGCACGCGGCTGCGCCGGATGGCCGAGCGGATGGCCGCCGACGGCCTGCCGGTCGACGCCGACGAGATCTTCGGCCTGCTGCCCGAGGACTCGCCGCCCGGGCGGCCCCACCTGGCCCAGGCGCTGGTCCGCGCCGGGCTGGTCAAGTCCGTCGACGAGGCCTTCGCCGACTACCTCAGCCCGCGCCGCGGCTACTACGTCGCCCGCCGGGACACCCCGGTCGAAGAGGCCATCGACATGATCAGCGCGGCCGGCGGCGTCACCGTCATCGCGCACCCCTTCGCCTTCAGCCGCGGTGCCACCATCAGCGAGGACACCCTCGCCGGGCTGGCCGCGCACGGGCTCACCGGCGTCGAGGCCGACCACCCGAACCACGACGAGCCGACGCGCGCCCGCACCCGGGCGCTCGCCGGCGAGCTCGGCCTGCTCGTCACCGGGTCCAGCGACTACCACGGCACGAACAAGACGATTCCGCTCGGCGCGTGCACCACCGACCCCGGCCAGCTGGAGCAGCTCGTGGCGCGCGCGACCGGGTACCAGGTCGTGAAGGGCTGACATGGCGCTCGCCGACGTCTTCGACGCGAAGCTCTTCATGAGCGCGACGATCACCCTCGTCGTCATCATGGACCCGCCCGGCACCGTGCCGGTGTTCCTCAGCCTCGTCGGCCGCAAGCCGGTCGCGACGCGGGCGCGCGCCGCCCGGCAGGCCGTGCTGGTGTCGCTGCTGGTCATCAGCCTGTTCGCGGTCGCCGGCCAGGCGATCCTCGCCTACCTCGGCATCGGCATCCCCGCGCTGCAGGGCGCGGGCGGCCTGCTGCTCCTGCTGATCGCGCTGCAGCTGCTCACCGGCAGTGGCCACGAACCGGAAGCGGCCGCCGACGACGTCAACGTCGCGCTCGTGCCGCTCGGCACGCCGCTGCTGGCCGGGCCCGGCGCGATCGCCGCGACCATCGTGTTCGTCCGGCAGGCCGACGGGCACATCGGCGCGTACATCGCGCTGGCGGCGGCGATCGTCATGACGCACTTCGTGATCTACATCTGCATGCGCTACTCCGGCGTCGTCATCCGGCTGATCAAGGAAAGCGGCATCACGCTGCTGGCCAAGGTGGCCGGCCTGCTGCTCGCGGCCATCGCCGTCGAGCTCGTCGCGAACTCCGTGCGCGGCTTCATCTCCGGCGGCAACTGACCCCCGCCTTTCGGGTTGTCCTGCCGGACAGGAACTCCCGCGTTCGTTGACATCGTTGGCACCGCTCGCGCAGCCTGAACCTCAGCTCAGCGCTTGAAACGATTCAATCGTCCTGCGTCGGTTTTCGGAGGCCTCGATGAAGTGGCTCAGAGCATTCCTCCCGGTCACGGTGCTGGTGGCGAGCGGCGTGGTCGCCGCCCCCGCCGACGCCGCGCCGGGGTGGCAGAAGTACGTCGTCGCGCCGTCGAGCCGGGACGTCCGGCCGGTGAAGGTGCTGTCCACGACCGGCGACGTCACGAACCCGGACGGCTTGCTCGGGCGGGGTGTCGCGACGTTCAAGCGGCAGGCGCCGCCGCCGAAGCCGGCCTGGCCCGCGGGGACGACGGCCGCCGCGTCTTCGTTCCACGCGCCGAACAACGGCGGGAACGGGCAGCCGCGCACGTACGACCCGGGCAACGCCGTCGACGGCAACCCGGACACGTTCTGGAACGACGACACGATCGGCGCCTACCCGGACGTCCTGACCGTCACCGCGGGCGCGCCGGCCGCGCTGCCCGGCGTGACCGTGCTGTCCCATGTGGACGGCGTGCCGCAGGACTTCACGGTCGAGGTGCTCGACGGCGGCGCGTGGCGCGTCGCGGCTTCGGTGACCGGCAACACCGCGGTGCAGCGCGCGGTCGCGTTCGACCGGCCGGTGACCACCACGCAGGTCCGGATCACCATCGCGAAGGACCAGAACACGCCGTCCGGCGAGTTCAGCCGCGTCGCCGAGGTCTGGCCCGGCCTGGTCGCCGACCCGCCGGTGCCGGTCGCGGTGGTCGACTTCGGCAAGGTCGTCGCGGGGTACCCGAAGATCGCCTTCGCGGGCGCGTCGGCGAACCACCCCGGCATCCGGGTGTCGACCTCGGAAACCCAGCAGTACCTGGGCGAACGCTCCGACTTCTCGCGGTCGGACTTCGCCGGCGGGCCGGGCAGCGACCAGATCGCCGTGCCCGCGACGCCGGCCGTCTGGCGGGACGCGAAGGGCTGCCAGAGCGGCACGCAGGTGTGCGCTGACGGCCTGCGCGGCTTCCGCTACCTGCGGATCAGCCTCGACGCGCTCGCGTCGGACGCGCCGCTGACCCAGCCGTCCGGTGAGGTGCGGATCAGCGGCGTCTCGCTCGACTTCACGCCGTTCCTCGGCACGCCGGCCAGCTACCGCGGCTGGTTCGAGTCGTCCGACGACGCCTTGAACCGCTACTGGTACGCCGCGTCCTACACGAACGAGCTGGGCATGGACACGTTCCGCGAGTCCGATGTGGACCCGCGCGGCGCGTTTTCGCCGTCACTGGACGGAAAGCTCGTGCTGCACGACGGCGCGAAGCGCGACCGCGCCCCGTACGTCGGGGACGTCGCGGTGTCCGGGCTGACCCAGTACCTGACGCACCAGGACGGGACGGCGGCGAAGAACGTCCTCGCCGATCTGGCCGACCACCAGCGCGCGGACGGCTGGATCCCGCCGGCGTCGATCAACAGCTACACCTTGCCGCTGTTCGACTACCCGCTCTGGTGGGTGACGTCGAGCTGGGACTACGTGCTCTACACCGGCGACACCGCGTACGCGGCCTCGTACTACTCGCACCTCGTGAAGACGCTCGACAGCTGGTATCCGTCGGTCACCGATTCGCGCGGGTTGCTCGCGAAGGGCCTCAACGGCACCGGCGGCTACGGCGACTACGCGTTCCTGCCGCGCACCGGCGAAGTGACGTACTACAACGCGTTGTACGTCCGGGCGCTGCAAGGCGCGGCGGGCTTGGCGCGGGCGACCGGGCACCCCGCGGACGCCGACCGGTGGCTTTCGCGCGCTTCCGGCGTCTCGGCGGCGGTGAACCAGTACCTGTGGGACCCGGCGGCGGGCGCGTACCTCGACTCGGGGACGGGCGCGGTGCGGCACGGCCAGGACGGCAACAGCCACGCGATCCTGGCCGGGATCGCTTCGCCGGCGCAGGCTTCCTCGGCGTTGGCGCGGCTCGCGGCCGGTGCGCTGCCGTACGGGAACCCGTTCATGGACAACGACACCCTGGTGTCGGACGGCACGAAGCGCGTGTACGCGTTCACGTCGTTCCCGGAGCTGCAGGCGCGGTTCCGGACCGGGCAGGCGGCGTCGGCGATCGACCAGATCAAGCGGATGTACGGCTGGATGGCCACGCACGACCCGGGAATCACGGCGTGGGAAGGCATCGGCGAAGGCGGCTCGCACTACGAGCAGGGCTACACGTCGGCGGCGCACGGCTGGTCGACGGGAGTCGTGCCGGCGTTGACCAACGATCTGCTGGGTGTCTCGCCGACTTCGCCGGGGTTCGCGACGTGGACTGTCGCGCCGAACCCGGGCGGCGTCGAGTGGGCGCGGGGAGCGGTGCCGACGCCGAAGGGCGCGTTGTCGGCTTCGTGGTCCCAGCGGGGTTCGGTGTTCTCGCTGACGGTTTCCGCGCCGCGCGGGACGTCGGGGTCGCTGGTCGTGCCGTCGGGCCGGGTGGTGCTGCTGGACGGGCGGCCGATCCGCGCGGCGGGGCCGATGGCGGTTTCCGGCGGGACGCACACGGTGCTGGTGGTGCGGTAGCCGCACTTTCCGCGCGGGGTGGCCTCGCCCCGCGCGGAAAGTGTCGGTGACATCTGGGGCTTCGCCCCAGGTCGGGGGCTCCGCCACCCGAACCCCCGAAAAAAGTGTCGGTGCTGGTGCGTAGCGTGGGCGGCGTGAAGGAGCAGATGGGGTTCGACTTCGGCGTCGCGCAACCGGTTCGGCTCACGAAGGTCTCGCCGGCACGGCTGGCGACCTTCGACGATTGCCCGCGCCGGTACCGCCTCGCCTACCTCGACCGGCCGACGCCGCAGCGCACCGGGCCGTGGGCGCACAGCACGCTCGGCGCGGTGGTGCACAACGCGTTGCGGGCGCTGTTCGACCTGCCGGTGCTCAAGCGGGTGCCGCAGCGGGCGGTGGCGCTGGTGGCCGAGTTCTGGAAGGACGCGGGCTTCGAGAGCGAGGAGCAGGCGGCGCGCTACCGGGCGCGGGCCAAGGGCTGGGTGGCGGAGTACGTCGAGGACAACGACGTCACACACGAGCCGGCCGGCCTGGAGCGCTGGGTGTCGGCGCCGGTCAACCCGGTGCCGGGGGAGCGGCCGTCGATGATCATCGAGGGCCGCGCGGACCGCATCGACGCGCGCGAGGGCGAGCTGGTCATCGTCGACTACAAGACGGGCCGCCGTCCCCCGGACGAGTACGAAGCACGGGCGTCGCAGGCACTGGCGCTGTACGCGGTGGCGGCGGCGCGGACGTTGCGCATGCCGTGCACGACGGTCGAGCTGCACCACCTCCCGACGGGCACGATCGCGGCGGCGGAGCACACCCCGGAAAGCCTCCGGCGCCACCTCCAACGCGCCGACGAGACCGCCGGAGACCTCAGGCTCGCCACGGATACCCTGAAAGCGGGCGGCGACGGGGACGTGCTGTTCCCGGCCCGCCCGGACCGGCGTTGCGCCTGGTGCGACTTCAGGCCGAGCTGCGCGGCGGGCCAGGAGACGGCCCAGCAGTTGCAGCCGTGGGACCTGCTCGCGCCCTGAACGGGAGGGAATGTGGCTTCACCGGACACCGACAAGCTGACGACGCTCCCCGTGGCGGCAGGTACGCCCGCGCCGCCGCAGGGGGCGGAGTCCGACGGCGGCGGCGAGGAGCGTGCTGCTGCGCAGGGGCAGGTGGCGCGGGGGCGGGTTGCGCGCGGTGCGGCCGAGACGGGCGCTGCGACCGGTGCGGCGGAGGCGGAGACCGCGCGGCAGGGGCTGCCCGCTGCCGGTGCGGCGGGAGCGGTGACTACGCCGCGCGAGCTGGCTGCTGCCGGGGCGGCGGAGGCGGAGACCGCGCGGCACGAGTTGCCCACCGTCGGCGAGGGTGAAGCTGCTGCGTCCGAGGCGGAGACCGCGCAGAACACGCTGCCCGCTGCGGGTGCGGCGGAAGCCGAGACCGCGCCGCACGAGCTGCCCGCCGCCGACCGGGCTGAAGCGCACACCGTGCCGCAAGAGCGGGTCGAGCCCGAGCGAATCGAACCGGATCCGGCCGAACCGGAACCCGAAGCGGCAGAAACCCCAGCCCCGGCGAAAGAACGTGGGCGCTGGTGGCGAGGCCTCACCGGCTCACTGGCCGCCGGCCTGACCGTGCTCGCCCTCGGTGTTCTGGTCGTCGCCGGCGTCTGTCTCTACACCGGCGCTCCGGGCCCCGGGGCGACGCTCCTCGTCGGCCACCCCATCGCCGCGGCCCTCGCCCTGCTCGCCCAGCGCGTCGCCGACCGGCGAAACGGTCCAGCCGCCGCCGGGGCAGGCGTCGCCGTCGTCCTCTTCGCCGCCTCCGCGGTGACCCTCTTCTGGCTCACTTGAGCGCGGTCAGCGTGTCCCCGCGCTCCTCCAGCAGCACCGGCCCGGCCGCACCCAGGCGGACCGCTCCGGTGTAGCCGCGGCGGTCGACGCCGACCGTCCGGATCGTCGAGCCGTCGTTTTCGTTCAGCACCGCCAGGCCGCCCTTGATGGGGATGACCAGCTGGTTCGCGAACGTGATGCCCGGGCCCATCGCGCTGCCCAGCGTCCAGCGGGGGGACAGGTCGTCGCGGGACAGGGCCAGCACCTTCGAGCCGCTGAACCAGTACACGTTCGCCGCCGTCTGGGTGGTCGCCTCGACGCCCGCCGGGGGGTCTTGGGCCAGGTCCGAAGGCGGGACGTCCAGCGGGTACGCCGCGCGCTGGGTGCCGTCGCCGTTGTACGTGACCAGGAGCTTCTGGTCCGGCAGCACCACCGCCGTCAGCTCACCCGACATCGCGACCACGCGGGCGCGCTTGCCCGCCAGCACCGAACTGAAGCTGACCTGGGGTTCGTCGTCCTTCTCCGGGGCCGCCTTGTAGACCGTCAGGCGGTCGGCCGGGTCGCCCGGGCAGCGCTCGATCACGCCGACCTTGCCCGACGACGCCGCCACCGTGCCGTACGTGCAGCCCGTGCGCGGTTGCTTTCCCGCGTTGACCAGCGCCGGGACCTCGCCGTACTCGGCGCTCTTCACGAGGTCGTCGCGCCAGGTGTCGAGGAGCTTCTTGCCCGTCGCCGTCACGTGGGAGCCGTCGCTGACCAGCTGCGTGCCCAGCTCGGCGTTGCCGTTGCGCTGCGCCGTGATCCGGCCCGTGGCCGGGTCCAGCTGCGTCACTTCACTGCAGTTGACGTCCTTGTGGTAGACGGCGTTCAGCCGCCCCCACGTCTCGTTCATCGTGCAGAGCTGCCGGTCACGCGCGTAGTGCCAGCGGATCTGGCCGGTGAGCGGGTCGCGGGCGGCGACCTCGCCGCCGTCGGCCGTGGCCACCGCGTCACCCGCCACCACCGGGACCGGGGTCGCGCCGCTGCGGGCGCTCCACAGCTCCGCCAGCGAGCCCGGCACCTTGTCCGGGGCCGCGGGCAACGGCGGGGGCGGGGCCGCCTCGGTGTGGTCGGTGGCCGCGCTGTCGCTGGTCGCGCCGATGACCAGCGCGACCGCCACCACGGCCACCGCGAGACCTGCGGCCAGCACCCGGTCCCGTCCGCGGTTCCAAGGCGAACGACGTGCCTTGACGCGCGGAGCGGGCGCGGGTGCGGGAACGTCCTCGAGGACGTCTTCGGAGCCGTACTCGGGGGCCGGTTCTTCCGCGGGCTCGACCGGTTCAGGCGCGCTCTCGGGCGCCTTCTCGTCTTCGCTCACTTACCCGACCCCCGTGCGTAGGCCTCAGTCTGCCGACGCAGGTGTATCAGACGTGGCCGCCGGGCGGCGACGGCGGCGCCGACGAGCGGGGCGCTCGGCGTTCTCGCCGGCTTCCTTCTCGACGGCCGGGCCGGTCGCTTCCGGGGCGTTGCCGGTGCGGGTGCGGCGCCGCGAACGGCTCCGGCCCTCGCCGGCGGGAGCGTCTTCCGAGGACGTGGCGGCGTTGTCCGCGGACTCGATCGCCTCGGCCGCCCGCGAACCACCGCGGGTGCGCTTGCGCGGGGCGCGGGCGCGCTTGCGCGGCGCTTCTTCCGGAGCGGCCTCGCCGGCCTTGCCCCGGCCACGCGGGCCGCGCTTCTTGCCGCCCAGGTCCTCTTCCTCCTCGGCGGCCAGGCCCGCGCGGGTGCGGTTGGCCAGCGGCAGCCGGCCCTTCGTGCCCTCCGGGATGCCCAGGTCCTCGAACAGGTGCGGCGACGACGAGTACGTCTCCACCGGCTCCGGCTTGTCGAGGCCGAGGGTGTCCGAGATCAGCTTCCAGCGCGGCATCTCGTCCCAGTCGACGAGCGTGACGGCGACGCCGGTCCGGCCCGCGCGGCCGGTGCGGCCGATGCGGTGGACGTAGGTCTTCTCGTCGTCCGGGCACTGGTAGTTGATCACGTGCGTGACGTCGTCGATGTCGATGCCCCGGGCCGCGACGTCGGTCGCGACCAGGACGTCGACCTTGCCGGAGCGGAACGCGCGCAACGCCTGCTCGCGGGCGCCCTGGCCCAGGTCACCGTGCACGGCGGCGGCGGCGAAGCCGCGCTCGACCAGGTCGTCGGCCACCTTCTGCGCGGTGCGCTTGGTGCGGCTGAAGATCATCGTGAGGCCGCGGTCCTGTGCCTGCAGCACGCGGGCGATGACCTCGGGCTTGTCCATCGAGTGCGCCCGGTAGACGAACTGGGTGGTGCGCTCGTGGATCGCGCTCGCGTCGTTCTCTTCGGCGCGGATGTGCGTCGGCTGCCGCAGGAACGTGCGGGCCAGCGTGATGATCGGGCCGGGCATGGTGGCCGAGAACAGCATGGTCTGCCGCTCGTCCGGCACCATCCGCAGGATGCGCTCGATGTCGGGTAGGAAGCCCAGGTCGAGCATCTCGTCGGCCTCGTCCAGCACGAGCCCGCGGACCTTGCCGAGCACCAGGTGCTGCTGCTCGGCCAGGTCGAGCAGGCGGCCCGGGGTGCCGATCACGACGTCGATGCCCTTGCGGAGGGCCTCGATCTGCGGCTCGTAGGGGCGGCCGCCGTAGATGGCCAGGGTGCGGATGCCGAGGTGCTTGCCGGCGCCCTTGAGGTCGTTGGCGACCTGGATGCACAGCTCGCGGGTCGGCACCACGACCAGCACCTGCGGGGTGCCGTCACCCGGCACCTGCACGCGGTGCAGCAGCGGGACGCCGAAGCCCAGCGTCTTGCCCATGCCGGTGCGAGCCTGGCCGATGAGGTCGTCGCCGGCCATCGCCAGCGGCAGGGTGAGCTCCTGGATCGCGAAGGTGCGCTCGATGCCGGCCTCGCCCAGGGCCTTGACGATCTCCGGCTTGACGCCGAAGGACGCGAAGGTCGGGTTCTCAGGCTCGACCTCGACGCCCGCCTGCAGCGGGTGCGAGGTGTCGAGCGCGGCCGGGCCGGTCTCGCTGTGCTCCAGCGCGACGGCGGGGGTCTGTTCGGTTGTGGGAATTTCTGCGGTCAGGGTGATCGCCTCTCTCGTGACCAGCGCGCACAGCCGTGGGTCCGCTCGACACTCGACCGGGAGTAAACCCTGGTCCCTGGCGCTGAACTGGAGCGCGGAACCGGTCCGTCCCGGGAATGCCGGAAGAGGCGTGCACGCACATTGCAGTACGTCGGCAAGCCACGTGACCTGCCTGTTTCCCGACGTCGGTATGACGTACGGAAGCTTCTTTATCAAAGACAGTGTACCTGGTCAGCAGTTTTTCGACAGTACCCGCCGCGCCGGAGCCAGTGGGATCGGTCTCGTCGCGGCACGTCCGGGTGCTTCGGCGATACCCTGGCCGCCGTGACCGACCCGAAAGAGATCAGCGAAGGCGTAGTCGACCTGCTGGGTGTGATCGCCTACCTCGAACTTTCCGCCTTCGACCGGCTGGCCGAGGACGCGCGCACCGCCCCCACGCTGGCCGGGCGCGCCGCCCTGGCGACCATGGCGGCCGCCGAGATCGGTCACTACGGGCTGCTGGCCCAGCACCTGGCCGCCCAGAGCGTCAAGATCGAGGACGCGATGGCGCCGTTCGTGGCCCAGGTCGACGCCTGGCACGCCTCGACGCCACCGAAGTCGTGGCTGGAATCGCTGGTCAAGGCCTACGTGGGCGACGGGCTGGCCGCCGACCTCTACCGCGAGATCGCCAGCTGGCTCGACCCGGAGACCAAGGACCTGGTGCTCACCGTGCTCGCCGACACCGGCCACTCGGCGTTCGCGGAGCGCGAGGTGGCCGCCGGCATCCAAGCCGACCCCAAGACCCGCGACAAACTCGCCCTGTGGGGCCGCCGCCTGCTCGGCGAGGCACTGACCCAGGCCCAGTACGTCGTCGCCGAGCGCGACGGCCTGGCCGAGCTCATCATCGGCGGCTCCGGCGACCTCTCCGGAATTGCGGCGCTGTTCCGGCGGTTGCAGCAGGGGCACACCAAGCGCATGCAGGCGCTCGGCCTGGGCTGACCCCGATGGAGTACCCGGAATTGACGACGCGGTCAGGCGCGGTCATGCGCCACCGGAACGAGCCCGTTCGGTTAGCCTTGCCGAGCACATCCCTTACGAATTTCCAGCGGAGGTCCCACGTGGAGGTCAAGATCGGCATCAAGGACACACCGCGCGAGCTGGTGGTGTCCAGCGGCCAGTCTCCCGAAGAGGTGGAGAAGCTGGTCGCCGAGGCCCTGACGGCCGGTGACGGGCTCTTCCGCATCAGCGACGAGAAGGGGCGCAAGTACATCGTCCCCTCCGACCGCATCGCGTACGTCGAGATCGCCCCGTCCGACGTCCGCAAGGTCGGCTTCGGCGTCGGCGACTGATCCCTCGCGGCCAAGGCCACTCCGGGACGTTCCCGGGGTGGCCTTTCGCATGCCCGGGTTCGCGCGTCGAAGGTCGGCCGGTCGAGTGGCCCCTCGGTGCCCGCGCCGTGGCGGGCGTCGTCGATCGGGGCGGCCGAGCTGCTGCTGGCGGCTCGGGTGGCGCGGGCGTCGCGACGCCGGTGGGGGCGGCCGCGCCTGGCGCCTGACCCGGCGTTGCCGGCGCGAGCCCGTGGCGGCCTTTCGCATGCCGCGGTTCACCGGATTGTGGTGTTTCGCTTGGTGTGTCGGTTTCCCGCCACCTAGCTTCGGCCGGTGACCACTCTCGAGCAGTCCGCCGTCGCGGACCTCGTGCGGAGCACGCTCTCCGCGCACAAGTCGTTGTTCCTGGCCACCTCGGGCAGCACCGGGCCGTGGGTCGGCGGGGTGTACTTCGCCGAAAGCGGCGAGTTCACCCTGAACCTCGTCCTCGAGGACCGCGGCCGGACGCTGGCCGCCATCCGGGAGAACCCGGTCGTTTCGGTGGTCGTCTCCACCGGCTCGCCGATGCAGCCGTTCCTGCAGGCCCAGGCGCTCGCCGAGGTCGTCGGCGGCGAAGGGGACGCGCGGGTGCGCGAGCTGCTCGTGGCGAAGGTGCCGGAGGCGGCGCCGTTCCTCGACGCGCCGGTCACGGCCGTCGAGCTGACCGTGCGGAAGTGGCGCGCCACCGACATCGCCAACGGCCTGATCCCGGGCGTCGAGCTGCCCGGCCCGCGCCTGCCCTGAGGCCCGCGAGCGCCTCGCCGTTACGCGTTCAGCTCTTCGAGCGACGTCGGGACGTGGAACGGCGGGGTGCTCGTCCCCATGATCCGGTAGCGGCCCCACGGGTCCGGGTCGGACAGCTCGCCGTCCGCCGTGTACTCGCCCGCCTGGATCGACACCGGCTTCTTCTTGCCGCCGGCGAGCTTGGTCAGCTCCTCGTTCACCGCCACCCGGCCGTACCAGCGGTAATAGCCGTCGATCGGCTGGAAGTAGCCGCGCAGCTCCACCGTCGTCGACACGGACACGCCGTCGACCACGAGGGTCGCTTCGCCGCTGTAGCCGTCTTCGTCGTGCTCGCTCATGAGGTCTCCTCCACCGCTTCGGCGCGGCCCAGCTGGACCACCTTGTTGGCTTCCAGGGGCTGGTTCGGGTCGATGACGACGCCGTGCTGGCGGCTCAGCCCGTCGATGGCCGCCCAGATGATCTGCGTCAGGTACTCCACGACCGAGTCGCGGCCCATCGACCGGCGGTCCAGCCACCACTCGCCGGTGTTCTGGACCATGCCGACGATGCCGTGCGCCCACGGCTCGGCCGCGCCGGAGTCCATGTTGAACATCCGCATGTAGTCGCCGAGCAGTGCGGTCAGCGCCGACGCGATCAGCTCCTTGTCCTCGGCCACGACGTCCGACGACACCGGCTTCTCCGGCCGCCCGTGCGCGAGCAGCCGGTACAGGTTCGGGTGCTCCTCGATCACGGTGAAGAACGCGTCGAGCGCCATCCGGATCCGCGGCACCGGCGCCAGTTCGGCGTTGATCGCCGGGATCAGCCGCTCGAACAGGATCTCCGTGCCGCGCTGGCCGAGCGCCACGTAGAGGTCGGCCTTGTCGTCGAAGTGCCGGTACAGCACCGGTTTCGTGACGCCGGCCTCCGCGGCGACGTCCTCCATGCCGAGGTCGGGGCCGTGCGTGTCGAGCGCCCGCAACGCGGCTTCGACGAACTCCTTGCGCCGCGCGATCCGGTGCTTGCGCCAGCGGTCGCGCCGGGCGTCGCCGGTCGTCTCCTCGCCACGCGAGGCCTTGCTGGACTGCTTGCCGGAGCGCTTGACACGTTCGATCACGAAGGTCATGCTACGCACAGGTAACTGTTACCTCAAGTTACACATTGCGGAAGGGGTGTCGGCAATGACGCGGACGCTGAAGGAACCGGACCGCGACAAGACCGCGGAACGCCTGCTGAAGTCGTCGGCGAACAAGTTCTACGACCCCGACGTCGACATCGACTGGGCCGCGCCGCTGGTCGAGGGCAAACGCTTCATCCTGGACGAACGCTCCTCGCTGTACGGCACGAAGCTGTGGGACGAGCTGACCCCGGAGCAGCGCATCGAGCTGGGCAAGCACGAGGTCGCCAGCGTCGCGACCACCGGGCTGTGGTTCGAAATCCTCCTGATGCAGATGCTGCTGAAGGAGGTCTACGAGCAGGACCCGACGTCCGCGCACGCCCAGTTCGCGCTCACCGAGATCGCCGACGAATGCCGGCACTCGACGATGTTCGCGCGGATGGCGTCGCGGATCGGCTGCCCCGCCTACGGCCCGGTGCCGTGGCTGCGGAAGCTGGCGAAGCTCATGCCGTCGATCTCCTACGGCCCGGCGCGCTACGGCGCGATCCTGGTCGCCGAGGAGGTCCTCGACCGGCTGCAGCGCGAGCAGATGAACGACGAAGGCGTCCAGCCGCTGGTCCGGATGGTCAACCGGATCCACGTGCTCGAAGAGGCCCGGCACGTCACCTTCGCCCGCGAAGAGGTCACGCGCGGGATGGCGAAGCTGTCGAAGGCCGAGATCGCCTACCAGCAGTTCATCATCGCGCTGATCTCGTACTTCGTGACGCGGGCGTTCATCAACCCGAACGTCTACAAGGCGGTCGGCATCCGGCCGCGCGACGGCGTCGAAGCGGCGCTGAACAACCCGCACTGGCAGGGGACGATCGCGTGGGCGGGGGAGAAGATCATGCCGTTCCTCGAGGAGTCCGGCCTGGTCGGGCTGCCCGGGAAGTACTTCTGGCGCAAGTCCTTCCTGCTCCCGGCGGGCCGGTGACGACCGCGTCGCGGCTGCGCGACCCCTCGATCGGGCACCGGTTCGTCGCGAGCGACGGCGCCGCGCTGCACGTCGAGGAGTCGGGCCCGGCCGACTCGGCGGTCACGCTGGTGCTGGTGCACGGCTGGACGCAGGACCACCGGACGTGGGACTTCGTGCTGCCGCACCTGGACCCCGGCGTGCGCGTGCTGCGCTACGACCTGCGCGGCCACGGCGGTTCGGCGCACGCGCGCCCCGGTTCGGCGACGATCTCGCGGCTGGCCGACGACCTCGCCGAGCTGATCGCCGACCGCGTCCCGTCGGGCCCGCTCGTGCTGGCCGGGCACTCGATGGGCGGCATGACGCTCATGGTGCTGGCCGAACGGCACCCGGAGCTCGTGTCGGAGCGGCTGGCCGGGGCGGCGTTCGTGGCGACGTCGTCGGGGGACATGGACCAGCTGACGCTGGGGTTCCCGGGCCTGGTCGGCCGCGGCGTGACGCGCTTCGAGCCGCGGGTGGCCCGCCTGCTCGCCCGGCTGCGGTCGGACACGCTGCGGCTGCGGCCGGCGATGGTCCGCTCGGGCGCCCGGCAGCTCGTCTTCGGGGCACGCCCGGGGCGGGCGCAGGTCGACAGCGTCGTCGAGCAGCTGCTGTGCGCGCACCCGGCGAGCGCGGGGCTGTTCCTGGACGCGATCGCCGCCCACCGCGGTGTGGGCGGGCTGGGCGCGCTGTGCGACGTGCCGTCGGTGGTGCTGGCGGGGGAGCGGGACCGGCTGTGCCCGCTGGCGCACGCGAAGGTGATCGCGGACGAGCTGCCGCACGCGGAGTTCGTCCGGTTCCCGGGCGCGGGTCACATGCTCCCGCAGGAACGCCCCTTCGAGGTCGCCCGCCGCATCTCCGCCCTGGTCCGCGTCGCCACTCGCGGCAACTAGGCATCTTTCATAGGGAAAGCTCCGCTTTGCGACACAAAGCGGAGCTTTCCCTATGAAAGTGCGGTTCAGGCGTCCTTGAGGGGGAAGCCGCCGCCGATGCCGCGCCAGGCGAGGTTGGCCGTCAGGGCCACCGCCTCCTCCTGGCTCATCGACTGGTGGTGCTGCAGCCAGAACCGGGCGCTGACCTGGCTCATCCCGACCAGCCCCACCGCCAGCAGCCGCGCCTTGTCCTCGTCGAGGCCGGCGTCCGCCGTGATCGTCTCCGTGATCGCGTCCACGCTCGCCGACGTCGCGCGGTCGACCGCTTCCTGGACCGCCGGTTCGCCGCGCAGGTCGGACTCGAACACCATCCGGAACGCGCCCGCGTCCTCGCTGACGAAGTCGAAGAACGCCCCGACCGTCGCCGGGACGCGCTGGCGGTTTTCGGTGGTCGAGTCCAGCGCCGTCTGCACGCGCTTGACCAGCTCGTCGACGTGGCTCTCCAGCAGCGCGATGTACAGATCGAGCTTGCCGGGGAAGTGCTGGTAGAGAACCGGCTTGCTGACACCGGCCACTTCGGCGATCTCGTCCATCGCGGCGGCGTGGTAGCCGTTCTCGGCGAAGACCCGCTGGGCCGCGGCGAGGAGCTGGGCCCGGCGCTCCGTCCGGGGCAGCCGCACCCCGCGCTGCTGCAGCCGCGTCATCTCCGTCATGCTCATCCTCCCGTCTTCACACCTTCGACGGGCGGGGTCGCCACCGCGTGAAGTCGTCCTGAAGATTACTCGCCGGTATGTATGCCGTGCCACGGGTCGGGCATCCTGGTTCCGTGAACACCGCCGTGACCGCGCGGGCGCCGCTGACGCACGTGCCCCTGTCGACCAGGGAATTGCCGTCTCTCGAGCCGTTGAAACCGCCGTGGCCGGCGGCCTTCGAAGAAGTCGGGACCGCGCGGCTCCACGTCCGCCGCACGCCGGGACCCGACGGCGTGCCCGCGGTGTACGTCCACGGCCTCGGCGGCTCGTCGACGAACTGGACCGACCTGGCCGCGCTGCTCGCGCCGGTCGCCGGCGGCACCGCCCCCGACCTGCCCGGATTCGGCTACTCCGAGCCCGAAGCGGGCTTCGACTTCACCCTCGACGCGCACGCCGACGTCGTCGCGCGGCACATCGAAACCGGTTTTTCGGGGGCGCGGGTGGCGGAGTCCCCGCCCCGGGGCGAAGCTCCGGCTGTCTCGGCAGCGGTCGGTGGGCCGGTGCACCTGTTCGGCAACTCGATGGGCGGGGCGATCGCGCTGCTCGTCGCCGCGCGGCGCCCGGAGCTGGTCAAGACGCTCACGCTCATCTCGCCGGCGGTCCCGGACCGGCGGCCCGACCCGCGCCGGTTGTCCGACCCGCGGATGGCGCTCGCCTACCTGCCGCTGGTCGGCGCCCGCGTGCGGGCCCAGCTCGCGGCGCTGGGGCCGCGCGAACGCGCCGCGCAGGTCATCAAGCTCTGCTTCGCGGACCCGTCGAGGTTCCCGGACAGCCGGCTCGACGAGCTCACCGAGGAGCACGGCGCCCGCGCCGGCTTCACCTGGGCGGCGCCCGCGATGGCCCGCAGCACGTTCGCCATCTTCCGGGCCTGGTCGACGCTCGGGAAGGCGTCGCTGTGGTCGGTCGCGCCACGGGTGACGGCGCCGACGCTGGTGGTCTGGGGCCGGGAGGACCGCGTCATCTCGGTGAAGCGGGCCGTGCGGACCGCGCGGGCGATCCCGCGGGCGCGGCTGCTGGTGCTGCCGCGGACCGGGCACGTGGCGCAGATGGAGCGTCCGGTGGTCGTCGCCAAGGCCGTTCTGGGCATGTGGGAGCACGTCGAAGCCGGTACCTGGTAGCCCGATCGAGTGAGGACAAACCCCTGCGTGGTCAGCCAGTCGCCGATAACGGTTCGGTGGCGCTGTGGCACCCTGGTGCGGTGGACCGGGTGAAGCAGGACGCGCGAGGCGACGATCGGCGGGCTCCCCACCGCGCGTCGGGCCGCCGGACCCCGGAGCCCGAGGAGTCGCCGCGCACCGGGCAGTACCGCCCGTCGTCGAAGGCGCCGGCGCAGCGCGTCACCGAGGACCGCTACCGCCCGGGCGGGCGGCGGACCAGCGCCGAGCCGCTGAGCGCCTCCTGGAAGCCCCACGTCGAGACGCCGCGCGAGCAGCCGAAGGAAGCGCCGCCGAAGTCCGGTCTCGCGAAGCTCACCAAGACCTACGGCTGGCGCGTCTACGCCCTGCCGATCCTCGTCGTGCTGACCGTGCTCGTCGTGGTCAACACGGCCACCAGCCCGGCCCAGCCGATCGCTGAGCAGAGCGCCGCGCCCGGCGTCGAGTCGGCGGGCGGCGACGCGGCCGGCGGCGCCATCGACGGCGAGGGCGAAGCGGGCATCCCGGAGAACCCGGCCAAGCCGGTCGACCTCAAGGTCCCGACGGCGGACCTGCCGAACGGCAGCCCGTTCACCCAGGCCGGCCGGGGCAGCTGGCACGTCGTCCCCGGCAGCGGCCCCAAGGTCGGCAGCGGCAAGCTGTACACCTACACCGTCGAGGTCGAGGACGGCATCGACGCCTCGAGCTACGCCGGCGACGACGCCTTCGCCGCCGCGGTCCAGGGCACGCTGTCCGATCCCAAGAGCTGGACGTGGGACGGCAAGATCGCCCTCCAGCGCGTCGACGCGAACTTCCCGAACCCGTCGTTCCGCGTGAGCCTCACCACGCCGGAGACGACGCACCGCGCCGACGCGTGCGGCTTCCAGATCACCTTCGAGGCGTCCTGCTACCGCAAGAGCATGGGCCGGGTGCTGATCAACCTGGCCCGCTGGGTGCGCGGCGCGAAGGCGTTCTACGCGGACATGACCGGCTACCGCCAGTACGCCATCAACCACGAGGTCGGCCACGCCCTGGGCAACCAGCACGTCGGCTGCGGTGGTAACGGCCAGCCGGCCCCGGTGATGATGCAGCAGTCGTTCGGCGTCTCCGACGACTACGTCTCGATGCTCAACGACATCCCCGGCGGCGACAAGGGCAAGGTGGCCAAGGACGGCCGCGTCTGCACGCCGAACGCGTGGCCCAATCCCACTCCGTAAGACCTTCCCAGCATGTGGCATCAGGGAAGGTCTGTTTGCCTGCGCGTGTTGTGCATAGTGGGATGGACGCGAACCGCGCGCGAGATGGAGGACCCATGTCAGCACTGCCGCCGCTCGTCGAGCCGGCTGCCGAGCTCACCAAGGAAGAGGTGGCGCGGTACAGCCGTCACCTGATCATCCCGGACGTCGGGGTGACCGGGCAGAAGCGGCTGAAGAACGCCAAGGTCCTGGTCATCGGCGCCGGCGGCCTCGGCAGCCCCGCGCTGCTCTACCTTGCCGCGGCCGGCGTCGGCACGCTCGGCATCGTCGACTTCGACGTCGTCGACGAGTCGAACCTGCAGCGCCAGGTCATCCACGGCCAGTCCGACGTCGGCAAGCTCAAGGCCGCGTCGGCGCAGGAGTCGATCGCCGAGATCAACCCCCTGGTCAAGGTGCACCTGCACACCGACCGGCTGGACTCGTCGAACGCGCTCGAGATCTTCGAGCAGTACGACCTCATCGTCGACGGCACCGACAACTTCGCCACGCGCTACCTCGTGAACGACGCCGCCGTGCTGCTGGGCAAGCCGTACGTGTGGGGCTCGATCTTCCGGTTCGAGGGCCAGGTCAGCGTGTTCTGGGAGGACGCGCCGAACGGCAAGGGCCTCAACTACCGCGACCTCTACCCGGAGCCGCCGCCCCCGGGCATGGTCCCCTCCTGCGCCGAGGGTGGCGTGCTGGGCGTGCTCTGCGCGTCCATCGGCTCGATCATGGTGACCGAAGCGATCAAGCTGCTCACCGGCATCGGCGAGCCGCTGCTCGGCCGCCTGATCAGCTACGACGCGCTGGAGATGAAGTACCGCGAGGTCAAGATCCGCAAGGACCCGGAGACCCCGAAGATCACCGAGCTGATCGACTACGAGGCGTTCTGCGGTGTCGTCTCGGACGAGGCCGCCCAGGCCGCGTCGGGCAGCACGATCACGCCGGCGGAGCTCAAGGCCAAGTTCGACAACGGCGACAACTTCGCCCTGATCGACGTCCGCGAGCAGCACGAGTACGAGATCGTCAACATCAAGGGCGCGACGCTGATCCCGAAGGACCGCATCCTCTCGGGCGAGGCGCTGGCGGAACTGCCGCAGGACAAGCCGATCGTCCTGCACTGCAAGTCGGGCGCCCGCTCGGCGGAGGCCCTCGCCGCCCTGCACGCGGCCGGCTTCAAGGACGCGACGCACCTCGGTGGCGGCGTCCTGGCGTGGGCGAAGCAGATCGACCCGAGCCTGCCGACCTACTGACAGTGGCTTTTCGCGAAGGCCGCCTCCGGCTTCCGGGGGCGGCCTTCGCGGCGTTTCGTCCGAGTCGCAAAACACTGTGTGACCAGCGCGTCTTCTCGAACGTGGACCACCCGGCCGGGTAACGTCAAGACTCGTGCGGTCAACCCTCGAACGCCCTCCGGCGCACGTCTGCTCGGCCTTCGGCGGCCTCGACGACGCCAGCGAACCGCTGCCGGACTCGACGGCGTGGCGCTGCGGCGACCTCGTGCTCAAGCCGGTCACCGATAAGGCGAAGACGCTGTGGACCGCCCGCGCCCTCGACTACATCGCCGAGCCGGGACTGCGGGTCGCGAAGCCGGTCGGCTCCAGCGACGGCCGCTGGATCGTCGGCGGCTGGACGGCGTCCCGCTTCGTCTCCGGCACGCCCGAGCACCGCGGCGACGCGTCGGTGCTGGCGGCGGTGAAGCTCCACCGCGCGACGCTGGGCCTGCCCCGGCCGGAGTTCCTGGCCACCCGCCGCGACGTCGACGCGATCGCCGACCGGGTGGCGTGGGAGGAACTCGAGGTTCCGCTGGAAGAGACGAAGGGCGGCCGGTGGTTCGAGGTGCTCGCGGGTGCCCGCCGTCCGATCCGCCTGCCGTCGCAGGTGGCGCACGGCGAACTGCTGGCGGGCTTGCTGTTCGACGGCACCGGGGCACCGGGCCTGGTGGACTTCGTGCCGTACTACCGCCCGGGTGAGTACGGCGCCGCGATCGTCGCGGTGGACGCGCTGGCGTGGGGCGGGGCGACGCGGGAGCTGCTGGAGCGGTGGGCGCACCTGCCGGAGTGGCCGCAGCTGCTGTTGCGGGCGGTGCTGTTCCGGCTGGCGGCGAACGCGCTGAACCCGCGCTCGACGCAGGCCTCGCTGGACGGGTTGCGGGCCGCGGCTCGCGAGGTGAGCGGGGTTTTGTAAGGGTGGCGGCCCGGCCGTCGCTGCGGGATCGCGCCTCGGGTACCCGGCGCCTGCTGTCTTGTGACGGGCCCCGGCCGCCTGGGATGCTGGCTTCATGAGCACCCGCTGCCGAAAGGGCCATGCCGCGTAGGCGGCCCGCAAGCCTGCGCCGCGCCCAGCGACTCGACGTCGCCGGACCGCCGCCGGCCAAGATTCCCCACCTCTCCCGGCGCGCGCAGCGGCAGCTCGCCTTCGCCGAAGCCGCCGCGGGCGGCTCGCCCGGGTTCGTGGCCGACCTGCTCGAAGACTGGGACCGCGCCACCCGGCCGCCCTTCCGGCTGACCCTGCCCGCCTCCCCGCACCCAGATTGCGACCCGGTCGGCACACGCTGGCTCCTCGCTCGGGTGCTGGCCGAGCTGCCGCGCCGGGACCGGGCGCTGGTCGGCGCCGTGCTGTCGCGGGTCGATCGGCGGTTCGCCGCGCGGACGCTGCCCGATCCGCTCAACCCCTCGCCGTGGTGGTTCGAGCGGCGGCTGTTCGAGCAAAGCGGCTGGGGACGGCTGTGACCGAGGTCGCAAGGTCGCCGTCACGGCCGGGGAGGCGCCGCTGACCTCAGGTCTCCCGGTCCGTGGACGCGGATCTCACCGGCCGGGCGGCGGGCGCGCCGCCGCAATGTCAACTGCCTGAAACATTCGGTCGATTCCGAGTAACACGGCCTCCTTAGCGTCAGGGCATTCCCGAACCGCCGAGGAGGTGCCCGTGCCGCAGGTCGACACCCACTGCCCGTACTGCGCGCTGCAGTGCGGGATGAGCCTCGACGGTGCCCGCGTCACGCCGCGGGACTTCCCGGTCAACGCCGGCGGCCTCTGCCAGAAGGGCTGGACCTCCGGCAGTCTCCTCACTTCGCCGAAGCGGCTGACCACCCCGCTGCTGCGCGTCAACGGCGGGCTCGAGCCGGTCAGCTGGGACTTCGCCCTCGACTTCGTCGCGCGCAAGCTGGCCGGGATCACCGGCGAACACGGTCCGGACGGCGTCGCGATCTTCGGCGGCGGCGGGCTGACCAACGAGAAGGCCTACCTGCTCGGCAAGTTCGCCCGCGTCGCGCTCGGCACCTCGCAGATCGACTACAACGGCCGGTTCTGCATGTCCTCGGCCGCCGCCGCGGGGATCAAGGCGTTCGGGGCCGACCGCGGGATGCCGTTCCCCGTCACCGATCTCAAGCGGGCCGACGTCGTGCTGCTCGCCGGGGCGAACCCGGCCGAGACGATGCCGCCGTTCACCCAGCACCTGCGCGGGACCGACCTGATCGTCGTCGACCCGCGGCGGACGCCGACCGCCGAGCTGGCGAGCCTGCACCTCGCTCCCCGGCCCGGCACCGATCTCGCGCTGGCGCTGGGCATCCTGCACGCCGTCGTCGAAGGCGGTCACCTCGATCAGTCCTATGTGGATGATCGCACCAACGGTTTCGGGGACGTGTGGCGGATCGTCGCGTCCTGGTGGCCGGAACGCGCCGAGCGCGTCACCGGGGTGTCGGCCGCCGACATGCGCCTCGCCGCGGAGAAGCTCGCCGGGGCCCGCAACGCCTACATCCTCACCGCGCGCGGCACCGAGCAGCACGCCACCGGCACCGCGAACGTCGGCGGCTGGATCAACCTCGCCCTCGCGCTCGGCATGCCGGGCCGGGACGGCTCCGGCTACGGCTGCCTCACCGGGCAGGGCAACGGCCAGGGCGGGCGCGAGCACGGCCAGAAGGCCGACCAGCTGCCCGGCTACCGCAAGCTCGACGACCCGGCCGCCCGCGAGTACGTCGCCGGCGTGTGGGGCGTCGACCCGGACAGCCTGCCCGGACCCGGCCGCTCGGCCACCGAACTGCTCGAGGCGCTCGGCCAGGAAGGCGGCCCGAAGGCGCTGATGGTGTTCGGCAGCAACGTCGTTGTCTCGGCGCCGCGCTCGCAGCGCGTCCAAGATCGGCTGTCCGAACTGGACTTCCTGGTCGTCGCCGACTTCGTGCTGTCGGAGACCGCGGCCCTCGCCGACGTCGTCCTGCCGGTCACCCAGTGGGCCGAGGAGCACGGCACGCTCACCAACCTCGAAGGCCGGGTCCTGCTGCGCCGCAAGGCACTCGACCCGCCGCCCGGTGTCCGGTCCGATCTGGACGTCCTCAACGGACTCGCGAAACGGCTCGGACAGCCGGAAAACCGGTTCCCCGTCGACGCCGAGACGGTGTTCGAAGAGCTGCGGATCGCGTCCAAGGGCGGCATCGCCGACTACTCCGGCGTCAGCTACGAGCGGCTGCGCAACGGCGAAGCCTTGCACTGGCCGGTCCCGGCGGACGACCACCCCGGTACCCCGCGGATGTTCCTCGACGCCTTCGCCCACCCGGACGGCCGCGCGCGGTTCGTGCCGGTCGAGTACACCGGCCCGGCCGAACTGCCGGACGAGGAGTTCCCGTTGCAGGCCACCACCGGCCGCGTGCTCCAGCACTACCAGTCGGGCGCGCAGACCCGGCTGATCGACGAGCTGAACGACGTCGTGCCGGAGGCGTTCGTCGAGGTCCACCCCGACACGGCCAAGCGTGCCGGTCTCGAGGAAGGCGATCCCGCGAGAATCCGTTCCCGGCGCGGCGAGACCGTGGCCAAGGTGCGGTTCGTGCAGTCGTTGAAGCCTGATCTCGTGTTCCTGCCGTTCCACTTCCCGGGTGAGCAGCGCGCGAACCTGTTCACCAACCCGGCGCTCGACCCGGTCAGCCGGATGCCGGAGTTCAAGGTGTGTGCCGTTTCTCTGTCTACTGTGGATGGTGCCGCATGACACCGCGTGAAGTCGTCATCGTCGGGTACGGCATGGCCGGTGCCCGGCTGGCCGACGAGATCCGCCGCCGCGACCCGATCGCCGAACGTGTCCGGCTGACCGTGCTCGGCGCCGAGAAGCACGCCGCCTACAACCGGGTGCTGCTCTCGGCCGTCGTCGCCGGCGGGATGAGCGCCGAAAGCGTCCGCCTGCACGACGACGAATGGGCCGCGCGCCACAACATCGACCTACGGCTCGGGGTCGACGTCGCCCGCATCGACCGCGAGAAGCGCTGCGTCGAACTCGCCGACGGTGCGTGCGTGGACTACGACGCCCTGGTGCTCGCCACCGGCGCCAACCCGTGGATCCCGCCGGTCGAAGGTCTCGAAGCCGGGCCGGGCGTGGTCGCCTTCCGCAGCCTCGACGACTGCGCCAAGATCCTCGAAGCGGCCCGGTTCGGCGCGCCCGTCGCGGTGCTCGGCGGCGGCCTGCTCGGTCTGGAAGCCGCCCGCGGCCTGGCCGGGCGCGGCAACCAGGTCACCGTCGTGCACCCGCTGGGTCACGTCATGGAACGCCAGCTCGACGCGGCCGCCGGGCACGTGCTGGCCCGCCGGCTCACCGACATGGGCGTGACGTTCAAGTTCGGCGCCACCGCCGCCCGCTACCTCCCCGGGGACGGGCTCAAGCTCGACGACGGCACCCTCGTCCCGGCCGACCTGGTCGTCGTCGCCGCCGGTGTCCGCGCCGAAACGCGCCTGGCCACCGAAGCCGGGCTGGACGTCGAGGGCGCGGTGCTCGTGGACGACACCCTGCGCACCAGCGACGGCCGCATCCACGCCCTCGGCGACTGCGCGCGCCACCCCGGCGCCCCGGCCGGGCTGATCCAGCCCGCGTGGGAACAGGCCGCGGTCCTCGCCGACGTGCTGACCGGCACGAACGCGGCCGCCCGCTACCGCGGCACGACCGCCGTCACCCGGCTCAAGGCCCGCGGTATCGACCTCGCCGCGCTCGGCGAGACGCAGCTCGAAGCCGGTACCCCCGACGCCGAGGTGCTGACGTTCAACGACCCCACCGGCGGCCGGTACGGCAAGCTCGTCGTCCGCGAAAACCGCGTGGCCGGCGCGATCCTGCTCGGGCTGCCCGACGCGGCCGCGACCATCACCCAGTTCCACGACCGCGGCACGCTGCTGCCCGACGACCGGCTCGCCGTCCTGCTGGGCCGCGCGCTGCCCACCGGCAGCACCCCGGCCGCCAGCCCGGCCGACCTGCCCGCCGCCGCGGTGATCTGCCGCTGCAACAACGTCACCAAGAGCCGCCTGATCGAAGCCTGGAAGGGCGGCGCCACCGACACTCCCGCACTGGCGCGGGCCACGCGAGCCACGACGGGCTGTGGCGGGTGCACCGACACCGTCGGCGGCATCGCCAACTGGCTCGCGGCGCAATGACCGACCCGACCCGCTCTGAGGAGAACGCCGTGGTACACCAAGGAAAGCACTGGATCGAGCACTGGGAACCGGAGAACGAAGAGTTCTGGGAGGCGAAGGGCAAGAAGATCGCCCGCCGCAACCTCTGGTTCTCCGTGCTGGCCGAGCACATCGGCTTCTCGGTCTGGACACTGTGGTCGGTCATCGTCCTGTTCATGGGCAAGGACTACGGGTTCTCCGCCGCCGACAAGTTCCTGCTCGTCTCGACGCCGACGCTGATCGGCGGCCTGATGCGGCTGCCCTACACCTTCGCCGTGGCGAAGTTCGGCGGTCGCAACTGGACGATCGTCAGCGCCGTCCTGCTGCTGATCCCGACGGTCCTCGCGGCCGTCGTGCTGCACCCCGGGACGTCGCTCGGCACGTTCCTGCTGGTCGCGGCGCTCGGCGGCGTCGGCGGCGGCAACTTCGCGTCGTCGATGACGAACATCAACGCCTTCTACCCCGAGAAGCACAAGGGCTGGGCCCTCGGCCTCAACGCCGGTGGCGGGAACCTCGGCGTCGCCGCGATCCAGCTCGTCGGGTTGCTGGTGATCGGCACGGCGGGCGCGACCGCGCCGCGGGTGGTGCTCTTCGTCTACCTGCCGCTGATCGTCGTCGCCGCCGTGTGCGCGTACCTCTACATGGACAACCTCGCCACGATGAAGGGCGACACCAAGGCGATGCGCGAGGTCGTCAAGGACCCGCACACCTGGGTGATGTCGTTCCTCTACGTCGGCACGTTCGGCTCGTTCATCGGCTACAGCTTCGCCTTCGGCCTGGTGCTGCAGAACCAGTTCGGCCGCACCCCGCTGCAGGCGGCCGCGGTGACGTTCCTCGGTCCGCTGCTCGGCTCGCTCTCGCGGCCGACCGGCGGCTGGCTGGCCGACCGGGTCGGCGGCGGCAAGATCACCTTCTTCACGTTCATCGGGATGGCGCTGGCCACGGTCGTGCTGATCCTCGCCTCGACCTCGAAGTCCCTGGCGCTGTTCACGGTCGCGTTCATCGTGTTGTTCGTGCTCACCGGCGTCGGCAACGGCTCGACGTACAAGATGATCCCGGCGATCTTCCGCGCCAAGGCGAAGGTGGCGATCGCGAACGGCGCCGAAGAGACGGCCGAGCTGCTCAAGGCGCGCCGCCTCTCGGGCGCGCTGATCGGCCTGGCCGGCGCGATCGGTGCCGAGGGCGGGCTGTTCATCAACCTCGCCTTCCGGCAGTCGTTCGCCGACGCGAAGAGCGGTGTCCCCGCCTTCATCGGATTCCTCGTCTTCTACGGGCTGTGCTTCGCCGTCACCTGGGCGGTCTACCTGCGCAAGCCCGCCGAACAGCCCACGAGTGAGCGCGGTCTGGCGCTCGCGGGAGCGGAGGTCTGAGATGCCCACCCTGGTCGTCGCCGGACACGGCATGGTCGCCCACCGGCTCGTGGAGGCGGTGCGCCATCGAGACAGCCCCGGCGCTTGGCACGTCGTCGTCCTGTCCGAGGAGCCGCGCCCGGCGTACGACCGGGTGGCGCTCACGTCCTACGTGGACACCTGGGACCCGGCCGCGCTCGCGCTGCCCGGCTCGGACTACGCGGGCGACCCGCACGTCGACCTCCGGCTCGGTGAGCCGGCCGTCTCGGTGGACCGGACCGCGAAGACGGTCACCACGGCGTCCGGTGCCACAGTCGGGTACGACGCCTTGGTGCTGGCGACCGGCTCACGGCCGTTCGTACCGCCGGTGCCCGGCCACGACCTGCCCGGCTGCTTCGTCTACCGGACCATCGAAGACCTCGACTCGATCCGCGCCGCGGCCGTCGACAAGCCCGGCCGCGGCCGGCGGTCCGCCGTGGTCATCGGCGGTGGCCTCCTCGGCCTGGAGGCTGCGAAGGCGTTGCGGGACATGGGTCTTTCGCCGCACGTCGTCGAGATGGCGCCGCGGCTGATGCCCCTGCAGGTCGACGAGGGCGGCGGCTCGCTGCTGCGGCGGCTCATCACCAACCTCGACGTCACCGTCCACACGGGAACGTCGACCGACGCCATCGAGGCCGACGGCTCGCGGCTGCTCGCCAAGCTGGGCAACGGCACCGAACTCGACGTCGACCTCGTCGTGTTCTCCGCCGGTGTCCGGCCGCGGGACGACCTCGCCCGGCAGTCCGGTCTGGACGTCGGTCCGCGTGGCGGTGTGCTGACGGATTCGTCCTGCCGCACCAGCGATCCCGCCGTGTACGCGATCGGCGAGTGCGCCGCGGTCGACGGCCGCGTCTACGGCATCGTGGCACCCGGGTACGCGATGGCCGAGATCGTCGCGGCCCAGCTCACCGGTGGTGCCGGCGAGTTCCCGGAGCCGGACACGTCCACGAAGCTGAAGCTGATGGGCGTCGACGTCGCTTCGTTCGGTGACGCGCACGCCCGCACCGAAGGCGCGCTGGAAGTCGCCGTCAACGACGCGGTCGCCGGCACGTACAAGAAGCTCGTGGTCACCGACGACGGCAAGACGCTGCTGGGCGGCGTGCTCGTCGGCGACGCGACCGAGTACAACACCCTGCGCGCGCTGGTCGGCCGTCCGCTGCCGGCCGAGCCGGGCGCGATCCTCGCCCCGGCCGGTGGCGGGGCGGCGGTCGGCGTCGACGCGCTCCCGGACGCGGCGCAGATCTGCTCGTGCAACGCGGTGTCCAAGGGCGCGATCACCCGCGCGATCCACGAAGACGGCTGCGACACCGTGCCGAGGCTCAAGGCGTGCACCCGCGCGGGCACCGCGTGCGGCTCGTGCGTCCCGCTGCTCGGACGGCTGCTGAGCGCGGCCGGTGTCGAGCAGTCGAAGGCCGTGTGCGAGCACTTCGCGCAGTCGCGCGCGGAGCTGTTCGAGATCGTCCAGGCCACCCGCATCACGACGTTCAGCGAGCTGATCGGCCGCTACGGCTCGGGCAGCGGCTGCGCGGTCTGCAAGCCGGTGGTGGCGTCGATCCTGGCCACCCTCGGCAACGGGCACGTGCTCGGTGGCGAGCAGATGACGTTGCAGGACACCAACGACCGGTACCTGGCGAACCTGCAGCGCAACGGCACGTACTCGGTCGTCCCGCGGATCCCGGGCGGCGAGATCACGCCGGAGAAGCTGATCGTGATCGGCCAGGTGGCCCAGGACTTCGGGCTGTACACCAAGATCACCGGCGGCCAGCGGATCGACCTGTTCGGCGCCACCGTGGACCAGCTGCCGCTGATCTGGCGGCGGCTGGTGGACGCGGGCTTCGAGTCCGGGCACGCGTACGGCAAGGCGCTGCGCACGGTCAAGTCGTGTGTCGGGTCGACGTGGTGCCGCTACGGCGTGCAGGACAGCGTCGGGCTGGCGATCGAGCTGGAGCTGCGCTACCGCGGGCTGCGGTCGCCGCACAAGCTCAAGTCGGCGGTCTCGGGCTGCGCGCGGGAGTGCGCCGAGGCGCGCAGCAAGGACTTCGGGATCATCGCCACGGAGAACGGCTGGAACCTCTACGTCGGCGGCAACGGCGGCACCACGCCCCGGCACGCCGACCTGCTCGTGTCCGATGTGGACACCGGGACGCTGATCCGCACGATCGACCGGTTCCTCATGTTCTACGTCCGCACCGCCGACCGGCTGCAGCGCACGGCGCCGTGGATCGAGGAGCTCGACGGCGGCCTCGACCACCTGCGCGCGGTGATCGTCGACGACTCCCTCGGCATCTGCGAAGACCTCGACGCGGCGATGGCCAAGCACGTCGACAACTACGCCGACGAGTGGAAGGGCGTCCTCGAGGACCCGGAGAAGCTGGCCCGGTTCTCGTCGTTCGTCAACGCGCCGGGCACGCCCGACCCGGCGATCTCGTTCCGCTCGGAGCGCGAGCAGAAGGTCCCGGTCATGCTGGGTGTCCCGGAGGTGCGGCGATGACGACGTCGATCGAGCGAACCTGGACGGCGGTCTGCGCCGCCGAGGCGGTCCCGGAGTACGCCGGGGTGGCGGCGCTGCTCGACGGCGGCGTGCAGGTGGCCATCTTCCGCCTGCCGGGCGAGCGCTGGTACGCACTGTCCAATTGGGACCCGTGCAGCGGCGCGGCGGTGCTCTCCCGCGGGATCGTCGGGGACACGGGCGGCGTCCCGGTCGTCGCGTCGCCCGTCTACAAGGAACGGTTCGCGCTCGACAGTGGACAGTGCCTGGACGCCGAGGACGTGTCCGTGCCGGTGTACGAGGTGCGCGTGCGAGGGGGCGTGGTCGAAGTGGAGAGCCCGTGACCGATGTCCTCCCGCTGACCGGGTTCGTGGTCGGCATCACCGCGGCGCGCCGGGCTGACGAGCTCGGCGCGCTTCTGGTGCGCAAGGGGGCGGGTGTCCGCTACGGCCCGGCGATCCGGATCGTGCCGCTGACCGACGACACGGAGCTGCACGCGGCGACGGCCGGGCTGCTCGAGGCGCCGGTGGACGCGGTGGTGGCGACGACGGGCATCGGCTTCCGCGGCTGGCTCGAGGCGGCCGAAGGCTGGGGCCTCGGCGACGCGCTGCTCTCGCGCCTTGCGGAGTGCGCCCTGCTGGCCCGCGGCCCGAAGGTGACCGGCGCGATCCGGGCGGCGGGGCTGACGGAGGCGTACTCGCCGGCGTCGGAGAGCAACGCGGAGCTGCTGCAGCACCTGCTGGCGGCGGACGTGTCGGGGAAGCGGATCGCGGTGCAGCTGCACGGCGAACCGTTGCCGTACTTCGTGGAGACGCTGCGGGCGGCGGGGGCGGAGGTCATCGAGATCTCGGTGTACCGCTGGGTCGGCCCGGTGGACCCGGGCCCGGTCGACCGGCTCCTGGACGGGGTGCTGGACGGCTCGATCCACGCGCTGCCGTTCACGAGCGCGCCCGCGGCGGCTTCGCTGCTCGCGCTGGCCCGGCGCACCGGCCGGCTGCCGGGCCTGGTCGCGGCGCTGTCGGGCCCGGTGGTGGCGGCGTGCGTCGGCCCGATCACGGCGGGACCGTTGGCGGCGCTGGGGGTGCCGACGGTCCAGCCGCACCGGGCGCGGATCGGCGCGCTGGCCCGCACGGTGGCGGAGACGCTGGTGACGCGGTCGCCGAGGTTCCTCGCGGGCGGCCGGGAGATCGAACTGCGCGGCCAGGCGGCCATCGTGGACGGTGACTGGCGCGAGGTGGCACCGGCACCGATGGCGTTGCTGCGCGCGCTGGCGGCGTCACCGGGCCGGGTGGTGTCGCGCCGCGAGCTGATCTCGGCGTTGCCGGGCGGCGGCGAGGAGCACGCGGTGGAGACGGCGATCGGCCGCCTGCGGACGGCGCTGGGCGGCGGGAAGGTCGTCCAGACGGTGGTGAAGCGGGGGTACCGGCTGGCCGTCGAGGCCTGACCGGCGTGTCAGCGGGCGTGTCAGCGCGGTGGCCACCCGGTGTCAGCGGCCCCGGTGAAAGTGGCTTCATCACCGGAACAGAGCCACTCAGGAGCCCCGAAATGCAGCACTTCGCCACCACCGCCCCGATCGCCACCGTCCTCGACATCCCCGCCGGCCGCGTCCGGTTCGTCGCCGCCGAGCCGGGCGAGACCACCGTCGACGTCCGGCCCGCCGACCCCGCCAAGAGCCGCGACGTGAGGGCGGCCGAGCAGGTCGAGGTCGGTTTCGCCGACGGCGTCCTGCACATCGAAGGCGCGGCCGGGAACCAGTACTTCGGCCCGTCCGGCTCCCTCGACGTGGTGGTCAAGCTGCCCGCCGGTTCGGACGTCCGGGCCAAGGCCGCCAGCGTCGCGCTGCGGGGCGTCGGCCGCCTCGGCGACGTCACCGTGGAAGGCGCGCACGGCGAGGCCGTGTTCGACGAGGCCGCGAGCCTGCACCTGACCGCCCACGCCGGCGACGTCTCGGTCGGGCGCCTCACCGGCCCGGCGGAGATCACCACCGGCAAGGGCGACATCCGGATCGCGGAGGCCGTCAGCGGCAACCTCGTCCTGAGCACCCAGGCCGGCGACATCACGGTCGGCGCGGCCACCGGCGTGTCCGCGTCCCTCGACGCCGGCACCACGTACGGCCGGATCCGCAACTCCCTCAAGAACACCGAGGGCGCGGCGGCCCTGACCATCCACGCGACCACGGCGTACGGCGACATCGACGCGGCCGCCCGGTGACCGCGCTCGGGGTGGGCTGGAGCCGCGCTTCAGCCCACCCAGGTGACCGCGTGCTTCTCGAACCCGCGCGCCGCCGCCACCCGCGCCGCTTCGGCTTCGGCGTCCTCGCGGACCGCCGGGCGGAGGGGGTCGAACGCCGTCACCGTGAACGTCAGCTTCGCGCCGCTGCCCTTCGTGCGCCAGGTGCCCGCGATGTCGCCGTCGGCCACGAGGACGCCGGGGTTGCCCAGCATCTTCCAGACCTCCTTGCGGCGCGCGGGATCCGGGACCAGCAGGGCCTTGTCGCGTGCCTGGATGAAGGGGTCCAGCGGTGGAAGCAGCCGCACGACGTCGGGCTCCGGCGGGTTCTCCAAGGCGGACAGCTGCGCGGCCGGCAGGTACTTCCGCCGTCCGTCCACCTTCACCTCGGCCAGGTCCGCCGGCCACGTCCGGTCCACGACCGCCTTGGCCGTCCCGACGAACTCCGCCGCTTCACCCGGGGACGCGGGGCCGTTGAGCCGCAGGTAGTCCTCGACCACCTTCGCCGCGGCCGCCGGGTCCGGGGTGCGGCGCAGCCGGCCGCGTCCTTCGAGCGGCGCCAGCGTCGCCGGGGAGGCGCCCGCGACCAGGCGGACACCCGCGTGCGGGGCCGCGATCCGCATCAGCTGTTCCTGGATGTGGGTGGCACCGCACCCGCGGCACCACCGGGAGAACGACGGCGGCAGCGCCTTCGTCACCGCGGTGCTCGCCGCGCCCTTCGTCATCGGCTTGGTGACGACCTTCCGCAGCGCGGCCGCCGCCGTGAAGACCACCTCGGCCGCCGACTGTCCGGTCGCCGCCAGTTCCTTGCGCTGCCACAGCATCCGGGCGAGCGCGTCCGCGTCGTCGAGGGGCACCAGCGCTCGCGTCACCTCGGCGAGGTCCAGGTGGTAGTGCGGCGCGCCGCGCAACGTCCAGGCGAGCACCAGCCGCGGATCGTCCACAAGGGACGCCTCGCCGTCCAGTCGGGCCACGAGGGCGAGCAGCGCGGTGTCGCGCATGCTGTCCTGCAGCCCGGCCTTGACGACGGCGAGGTCGGCGACGTCGCCGGCCGTGCGGTGCAGGCCGTGCTCGGCGATGCGGTAGGCGAGTACCTGGCGGCGGTCCACTTGCGACTCCTAGAACGCGTACTCGAACGTGTAGCCCACCTTGTCCACGCCGGTCGCGCCGCCGGCGGTCCCGCTGCCGGTCAGGCCGGCCAGTCCGCCGGTACCCGAACCGGGGACGACCTTGAACGTCGAGGTGAAGCCCTTGTCGTCGAACGTGTACTCGTGGCGCACGATGAACGTCCCTTCGCGACCGTCGACCTTGCCTTCGAAGCGCTCGAAGCTCGGCGACGTCGTCTGCCCGCTGTTGTAGCCTTCGCCCGCGTAGTACAGCAGAAGGTCGCAGATCGATTCACCCTCGATGACGCCTTCGTACGCGAACGTGACGTGTGCGTAGGCCACCCGCGGGCCGCCTTCGGTGCCGCTGACGATCTTCTCTTCCCAGTTCTTCGTCATGAACTCGTTCATGGAAGTCACCCTGCCGGACATACCTGTCAGCTTGTGTCAGGTATTTCTGCCAGAATCGGCGGCATGCGCGCGAGCCGCCTCCTGTCCGTCCTCCTGCTGCTGCAGAACCGCGGCCGGATGACGGCCGAGGAGCTGGCCGAAGAGCTCGAAGTCTCGGTGCGCACGATCTACCGGGACATCGACGCGCTGTCGGCGTCCGGTGTCCCGGTGTACGCCGACCGCGGGCGGACCGGCGGGTACCGCCTGGTCGACGGCTACCGCACCCGGCTGACCGGGATGACCGAGGAAGAGGCGCAGTCGCTGTCGCTGGCCGGGCTGCCGGTCGCGGCCGCCGAGCTGGGGCTCGGGACGGTCCTCGCGGCGGCGCAGCTCAAGCTGTACGCGGCGCTGCCGTCGGAGCTGCGCGACCGGGCCGGCCGCGTCGCCGAGCGGTTCTACCTGGACGTTCCTGGCTGGCACCGGGGGATCGAGAGCCTGCCGGCGCTGTCCGCCGTCGCCGACGCGGTGTGGTCGTCGCACCGGATCCGGATCCGCTACGAACGGTGGGGGCAGCGCGTCGTCGAGCGGGACGTCGAGCCGCTGGGACTGATCCTCAAGGCGGGCAACTGGTACCTCGCGGCGCGGTGCGAAGGCACCGACCGGACGTACCGGATCTCGCGGGTGCAGGCGCTGGAGGACCTCGGCGAGGTGTTCGAGCGGCCGGCCGGCTTCGACCTCGCGCGGTACTGGCAGGAGTGGTCGGAGCAGTTCGAACGCCGGATGTTCCCGCGCGTGGCCGTGGTGCGGCTGTCGCCGCGGGCGCAGGCTCTCGTACCGTTCTACGCGGGTCCGGCCGGGGCCCGCGCGCTGCGGTCGGCCGTGGGCGAACCCGACGCGGACGGCTGGCTCACCGTGGAGCTGCCGGTGGAGCGCGGCGAACCGGCCATCGGCGAGCTGCTGCGCTTCGGGCCGCACCTGGAGGTCCTCGAACCGGCGGACCTGCGGGCGGAGCTGGCGGAAGCGATCGAGGAGATGGGCGCGATCTATGGGTGAGCTGAGCGGCATCGCCATCGGCGTCACGGCCGAACGCCGGGCGGAGGACTTCATCGCGGCCCTCGAACGCTACGGCGCCGAGGTCCGCCACGCGCCGACGATCACGATCGTGCCGCTCGAGTCGGATCCCGCGCTGCGGTCGGCCACCGAAGCGGTCCTGGCGGAGCCGGTCGCGTTCACGGCGGTGACGACGGGCGCGGGCTTCCGCGGCTGGCTCGACGCGGCTGATGGTTGGGGCCTGCGCGAGCCGTTGCTGGAGCGGCTTCGGGAGTCCCGGATCTACGCGCGCGGCCCGAAGGCGGTCGGTGCGGTCCGGGGTGCCGGGCTGCGGGAGTTCTTTTCGGCGGAGTCGGAGTCGAACGCGGAGCTGTTCGGGGCGGTGGCTTCGGCGGGTGTCGAGGGTGCGCGGGTGGCCGTCCAGCTGCACGGGACGCCGTTGCCGGAGCACACGGAGTTGTTGACCGGGGCGTCGCTGGTGGAGGTGCAGCCGTACCGGTGGCATTCGCCGGCGGACGTGGCGCCGGTGCACGAGCTGATCGACGCGGCGGTGGCGGGGGAGGTGGCCGCGCTGGCGTTCACGAGCGCTCCCGCGGCGGCGAACTTCCTTTCGTTGGCGCGGTCCTACGGGCGGTACGAGGCGGTGGTGGCCGCGTTGCGGGGACCGGTGGTGGTCGCGTGCGTGGGGCCGGTGACGGCGGCACCGCTGGAGGAGGCCGGGATATCGACCCTGCAGCCGGACCGCCAGCGGCTGGGCGCGTTGGTCAAACTGCTGGTCGCGACCCTCGGCGACAGTCAGCACTGAGCTGCCGGGGCAGAGCTTCGTCCAGTACGTCTCGAAGACGCCCCCGGGCGTCGGCAGCCGGCCAGCGTGGAGTTGTCCTCGCGCAGCTCCTCGCCGGGGCGCCGCCGAGGTCAGTCCTCCTCGGCCGGGACCTCGCCGGCCTCGGCCGCCCGGACCGCTTCCCGGCTCGCGGCTTCCTCGCTCAGCCCGCGCCGCCAGTAGCCCGTGAAGCAGATCGCCCGCTTGCCGACCTCGCGCTCCCGCACCAGGTGCCGTCGCACCAGCTTCACCACGCCCGCCTCGCCGGACACCCACGCGTACGGCGTCCCGCCGGGGAACGTCGCGCCGCGGACGGCTTCCAGCAACGCCTCGCCCAGCGGACGCGAGTCGCGCAGCACCCAGTGCACCTCGACCGCGCCCAAGGTGTCGAACGTCTGCCGGTCCGCCCGGTCCGCCAGCTCGACGAACACCGACGCCCGGGTGCCCGGGGGCAGCTGCTCGATGATCGCACCGATCGCGGGCAACGCCGTTTCGTCGCCGACCAGCAGCTGCCAGTCGGCGGCGGGCGTGGGCGCGTACAGGCCGTGCGGGCCCATGAACGCCACCTGGTCGCCCGGCCTGACGCGCGACGCCCACGCCGACGCCGGGCCCTCGTCGCCGTGCAGGACGAAGTCGATGTCGACCTCTGCCGCGTCCGGCCGGATCGCCCGGGCCGTGTACGTGCGCATCGGTGGTCGGAGATCGTCCGGCATCGCCAGGTACGTGCGGTACCAGGACATGACGTCGGAAGCGGTCTCCGGCAGCACCGGCTCCTCCTGCCCGGCGAGCGGGAAGAAGAGCTTCACGTACTGGTCGGGCGCCTGCGGCACCAGGTCGCGGAACGTCTCCGCGGCGAGCGTCACGCGCACCAGGTGCGGCGACAGCGGCCGGACCACCGCGACCGAGGCCCGGTGGTAAGTCAGGGTGGTGCGCTCCGCCTGAGTCGCCATTAGGCGAGGCTAACCTAAGCAACAGCGGTCAGAACAGCCCTTCCGGACCGGGATCCTCGTCACCTCCTTGCTTCCAGCGGTACTTCCGCAGGTCCACGCGCTGGCCGTCGGCCAGCACCCCTTCTGCCCGCAGCCGCTCCAGCTGGTCGTGGACCAGGTGGGGTGCCGGGGTGCCGTTCGCGCGCAGGATCCGGTGCCACGGCAGGTCGTGCCCGTCCTCGGCGAGGATGGCGCCCACCATCCGCGGCGAAGGCGCGCCGGCGAGCGCCGCGATGTCGCCGTACGTCGCGACCGTGCCGGCCGGCACCGACTCGATGATCTCCCGCACGCGCTCGTGCAGAACGTCGTCCATACCGACACTCTGCCGGATGGGTACGACACTTTTCGTGGCCGTCCGCCGCTAAGCCGTGCCGGTGCCGCACCCACTACTCCGGACGTGGTTCCATCGCGGGGTGAACGGGAGGCGAACGGCGCAGGCGGACGCGCGGCTGGTGCGCACGCCGGTCCCCGACGCACCCACGTTCACCTGGGACGAAGGCGCCCGGCGCGTGCTCTCCGCACCCGGTGGGTTCCGCCGCGTGCTCGGCGGGCCCGGCACCGGCAAGACGTCGCTGCTCGCCTCGGCCGCCACCCGCCGCATCGCCGAGGGCGCGGACCCCGAGAGCGTGCTCGTGCTCACCACGTCCCGCAAGGCCGCGGACGCCCTGCGCGCCGACATCACGCGCCGGCTCACCGCCGACCCGGACCAGGCGCGGCCGCTGCCGCGGACCGTCCGCGAACCGCTCGTGCGCACCGTGCACTCCTACGCCTATTCCCTGCTGCGGCTGGAAGCGATGGCCGGGGAGCTCCCGCCGCCACGCCTGCTCGCGGGCGCCGAGCAGGACGTCGTCGTGCGCGAACTGCTGGCCGGTGACCTCGACGAAGAAGCCGAGTACTGGCCGGAACCGCTGCGGCCCGCCCTGATCGTCCCCGGCTTCGCCGAAGAGCTGCGCGACCTGCTGATGCGCGCGGCCGAGCGCGGGCTCGGCCCGGAGGACCTCGCCGAGCTGGGCCGCCGCCGCGGCCGTGACGAGTGGATCGCCGCCGGCCAGTTCTGGGCCCAGTACGAAGAAGTCACGCAGCTGCAGGGCGCGGGCGGCAACGCGCTCGGCGTCGCGAGCTCGCCCGCGCTGGACGCCGCGGAGCTGGTCACCTCCGCGCTGCTCGCCCTCGAGGACGACGACGAGCTGCGCGAACGCGAGCGCACCCGCGTCCGGCACCTGTTCGTCGACGACGCCCACCACCTCGACCCGCTGCAGACCAGCCTGGTCCGGGTGATCGGGCACACCGCGGCCGAGTTCGTCGTGGCCGGCGACCCCGACCAGAACGTGTTCTCCTTCCGCGGCGCGGACGCGAGCCTGTTCGCCGACGCCGATCCGGACGGCAGCCGGACCGTCACGCTCACGACGTCGCACCGGCTGGCCCCGGCCGTGCGCCTGGCGGTGGCGAAGATCGGCGCGACGCTGCCGGGTGCGTCGCAGCACCGCAAGATCGTCCCGCCGAAGGGCGCCACCGGCGGGAACGTGCGCGTCCGCGTGATGCCGACGCCCGCCGCCGAGGCGAGCTGGATCGCCGACCAGCTGCGCCGCGCGCACCTCGTCGACGGCGTGCCGTGGTCGGAGATCGCGGTGCTCGTCCGGTCGCCGGCGCGGACTTTCCTGGTGCTGCAACGCGCTTTGCGTGCCGCCGGCGTCCCGATCGGGTCGGCGACCGAGGAGCTGCCGCTGGCGAAGCAGCCCGCGGTGCGTCCGCTGCTGGCCGTGCTGAAGCTCGCGCCCGCCCCCGACCTCCTCGACGTCGACCTCGCGGAAATGCTGCTGTCGTCCGCGCTCGGCGGCGCGGATCCCTTGGCGCTGCGGCGGTTGCGGCGCGGTCTGCGTCGCCTCGAACTGGCCGGCGGCGGGCAGCGCTCGAGCGACGAGCTGCTCGTGGAAGCGTTGCGGGGCGGGGACGTCCTCGCCGGGCTGGCCGACGCCGAGGCCGAGCCGGTGCGGCGCGTCGGCGGGCTGCTGCGCGTCACGCACCAGGCCGTGGCCCGCGGTGACGGTGTCGAGCAGGTGCTGTGGCAGCTGTGGCGGGAAAGCGGCCTGCAGGACAAGCTGCTGCGCCAGGTCGAGCGCGGCGGGTCGCTGGCCGCGCAGGCCGATCGCGACCTCGACGCCGTGGTGGCGTTGTTCGACGCCGCCGGCCGGTACGTCGACCGGCTACCGCGCGCGAGTGTCGCGTCCTTCGCGGATTACCTCGGTGCGCAACGGATCGCGGGCGACACGCTCGCTCCGGCTGCTGTGCCGGGCGACGGCGTTTCGCTGCTCACGGCGCACTCGGCCGCCGGTCGCGAGTGGACGGTCGTCGCCGTCGCCGGTGTCCAGGAGGGCGCGTGGCCGGACCTGCGGCTGCGCGGATCCGTGCTGGGCGTGGAACGGCTCAAGGACCTGATGGCCGGGGTCGACGACGACGCCGTGTCCCAGACCGCCCCGATCCTCGCCGAGGAGCGGCGGCTGTTCTACCTCGCGATGAGCCGCGCGAAGCAGACGTTGCTCGTCACTGCGGTTTCGGGCGAGGACGAGCAGCCGTCCCGGTTCCTCGACGACCTGGAGGAGAACGGCGCCGACGACGGCGGTCTCGACTCGCGGATGAAGCCGCCGGGGCGGTCGCTGGTGCTGGCCGAGCTGGTGGGGGAGCTGCGCGAGGTCGTCTGCGACGACAAGGCGGAGCCCGCGCGCCGGCGCCGGGCGGCGAAGCAGCTGGCGCGCCTGGCCGACGCGAAGGTGCCGGGCGCGCACCCGTCGACGTGGTACGGCCTGCTCCCGGCGTCCACCGACGTCCCGGTGCACCCGCCCGGCGACCTCATCCGGATCTCACCGTCCACAGTGGAAATCCTGACGAAGTGCCCGCTGCGCTGGATGATCGAGCGCCACGGCGGCAGCGACCCCGCCCAGCTGGCCGCGGTGACCGGCACCCTGGTGCACGGGCTGGCGCAGGCGGTCGCGTCCGGTCGCACGGACGCGGAGCTGCAGTCCGCTTTGGACGATGCCTGGGTGCGCGTCGACGCCGGGGCGCCGTGGTTCTCGCGGCGGGAACGGCGGCGCGTCGAGCAGATGCTGCAGAACTTCGTGACGTGGCTGGAGCGCAGCCGGGCGGAGCTCAAGGAAGCCGGCGTCGAGCAGGACATCGAGGTGGAGCTGCCGGCCGGTGGCGCCGACGAGGTCCGGGTGCTGCTGCGGGGCCGCGTCGACCGGGTGGAGCTCGACGCCGACGGGCGGCCGGTGATCGTCGACATCAAGACGGGGAAGGTGCCCGTTTCCGGCGCGGACGCCGAGGCGCACCCGCAGCTGGCCGCGTACCAGCTCGCGGTGCTGCTGGGGGCGATCAAGGGCAGCAACGAACCCGGCGGCGCGAAGCTGGTCTACGTCGCGAAGGCGAACAAACAGACCGGCGCCACCGAACGGTCCCAGCCGCCGCTGGACGAGGTGGGCGGCAAGCAGTGGCTGGAGCTGGTCCGCGACGCCGCGGCGTCGGCCGCCGGGCCGGACTACCAGGCGCAGGAGAACCCGGACTGCGACCGCTGCCCGGCCCGCGGCTGCTGCCCCCTGCGCCCCGAAGGCCGGCAGGTACCAGGCCCGTGACCCCCGTCAACGTCACTTTCCCTACGAAAGCTCCGCTTTGCGCCACAAAGCGGAGCTTTCGTAGGGAAAGTTGCGTCGGGGGGAGCGCGTGAGCCCGCTCCTCGTCGCCAACCCCGTCGAGCCCGCGGAACTGGCCGACGCGCTCGGGCTGCACCGGCCGACCCCCGAGCAGGCGACCGTCATCGCCGCGCCCGTCGAACCCTCGCTCGTCGTCGCCGGGGCCGGCGCGGGGAAGACCGAAACGATGGCCGCGCGGGTGGTCTGGCTGGTCGCCAACGGGATCGTCAGCCCCGACCGTGTGCTCGGCCTCACCTTCACCCGCAAGGCCGCCCGCCAGCTCGGGGAACGCGTCCGCGCACGGCTGCGCCGCCTCGCCGGGTCCGGCCTCCTCGACCGCCTCGACCCCACCGGCGGGCTGCGGTCCACTGTGGTCGCCGGCGAGCCGACCGTCCTCACCTACCACGCCTACGCCGGGCGCATGCTGTCCGAGCACGGCCTCCGGCTGCCGGTGCAGCCCGGTGTCCGGCTGCTGTCCGAGACGTCGTCGTGGCAGATCGCGCACCGCGTGGTGTCCACTTGGGACAACGAGCTCGAGACCGACCGCGTCCCGCCGACCGTCACCGCCGACGTGCTCGCCCTCGCCGGCGAACTCGGCGAGCACCTGGTCTCCACCGAGCAGCTCGCCGAGTACACGAAGTGGCTCTGCCGGATCATCGAGAACGCGCCGCGCGCCAAGGGACAGCGGGCCGGGCTGCCGCAGAAGCTCACGGAAATCATGGCGGCGCAGCACTTCCGGCTCGCGCTGCTGCCGCTCGTCGAGGACTACCACCGTCGCAAGCGCAACGAAGGCGCGCTCGACTTCGCCGATCAGATGTCCCTCGCCGCGCAGCTCGCGAGCGGCTACCCGTCGGTGGTGCGCGGCGAACGGGAACGCTACGGCGCCGTCCTGCTCGACGAGTACCAGGACACCGGGCACGCCCAGCGCGTCCTGCTGCGCGCGCTGTTCGGCGGCGTCGAGAACCCGCCGATGCCGGTGACCGCCGTCGGCGACCCGGCGCAGGCCATCTACGGCTGGCGCGGCGCCAGCGCGGCCAACCTGCCCCGGTTCACCTCGGACTTCCCGCGCTTCGACGGCGAACGCCTCGTCCCCGCGCACGAATTCGGGCTGCTCACCAGCTTCCGCAACCCGCCGGAGATCCTCGACCTCGCGAACGCGATCGCCGAACCGCTGCGCGCCCGCGGCCTCGGCGTCGAACGGTTGCGGGCCCGCGAAGGCGCCGGCGCGGCGGACATCGCGTGCGCGCTGCTGCCGGACATCCGCGCCGAACGCGAGTGGGTCGCCGACGCCCTGTCGCGGCGCTGGTACGCCGTGCAGGAGGAGACCGGGAAGCCGCCGACCGCCGCCGTCCTCGTGCGGCGCCGCGCCGACATGGCCCCGATCGCCGCCGAACTACGGGCGCGCGGGCTGCCGGTCGAGGTCGTCGGGCTCGGCGGCCTGCTCGACGAACCCGAGGTCGCCGACCTCGTTTCGACGTTGAAGGTGCTCGCCGACCCGCTGTCGGGCAGTGCGGCGGCCCGGCTCCTGACCGGCGCGCGCTGGCGCCTCGCGGCCGCCGACGTCGCGGCGCTGTGGCGGCGGGCCGGCGAGCTGTCCAGCCCGGAGAAGTCCGACACCCCGGAGCTGGTGGTCGAGCGGGTCGAGCAGGCCGGGCTGATCGACGCCGTCGACGAACCCGGTGCGGCGGAACGGTATTCGGCGGAGGGCTACCGGCGCATCCGGCGGATCGGCTGGGAGCTGGCCGCGCTGCGGCGGCGGCTCGACCAGTCGCTGCCGGAGCTCGTCGCCGACGTCGAGCGCACGATGCTGCTGGACGTCGAATCGCTGGCCCGCCCCGGTTCCGCGGGCCGCGCGCACCTGGACGCGTTCGCCGAAGTCGTCACCGACTACGCCGAGACCGCGCCGACGGCGACCCTGCTGTCCTTTGTGGACTATCTGAACACGGCCGCGCACGCCGAAGACGGTCTCACCCCCGGCGAGGTCGAGGTCGTCCCGGACCGGGTGCAGGTGCTCACCGTGCACTCGTCGAAGGGCCTGGAGTGGGAGGTCGTCGCCGTCCCGCACCTGGTGCACGAGGTGTTCCCCGGCCGTCGCCGGTCGTCGTCGTGGCTGCGGACCGCGACTTCGCTGCCCGCGGTGCTGCGCGGTGACGCCGAAGACCTGCCGGAGCTGCGCGTCGCCGAGGGTTACGACCGCAAGGAAGTCCAAGAAGGACTGGAGCTGCACGAGGCCGGGTTCGTCGAGCGGGAGCAGTCCGAGGAGCGGCGGCTCTGCTACGTGGCGCTGACGCGGTCCGAGCGCGCGCTGATCGTCTCCGGGCACTGGTGGAACGAAAGCAGCAGCCGCGCGAAGGGGCCGTCGGAGTTCCTCACCGAGATCGCCGGCGTGCTGCGGGAAACCGGCGTCGGGCAGCTGGCCGACTGGGCGCCGGAACCGGCGTCGGACGAGGAAAACCCGCTGGTGTCGGACTCGCGGAAGTCGCGGTGGCCGGTCGACCCGCTGGCCGACCGCCGCACCGGCGTGCAGACCGGGGTCGAGCTGGTGTCCGAGGCGATGTCCACTTCGGACGCTGAGGAACCGCCGGCGGAAGGGGAGGACGACGACCCGGACGGCTGGCTGACCGACACCGACGTCCTGCTCGAGGAGTGGGCGCGCAAGGACGACCACGTCAAGCGGGTCCCGCTGCCTTCGCGGCTCACGGTGAGCCAGCTGGTCGCGCTGGCCGACGACAGCGCCCGGCTCGCGAGCGACCTGCGCCGCCCGTTGCCGATGGAGCCCAACAGCTTCGCCCGCCGCGGCACGGAGTTCCACGGCTGGCTGGAACGCCGCTTCGGGGGCGACCAGCTGATCGAGATCGACGACCTCCCGGGCGCGGCCGACTTCGACGAGGCGCCCGACACGGACTTCGAGGAACTCCGGGAGGCGTTCGAGGCCAGCGAGTGGGCGGAGCGCGTCCCGGCGGCGGTGGAGGTCTCGTTCTCGGCCGACGTCGAGGGCATCACCCTGCGCGGCCGCATGGACGCGGTGTTCTGGCACGCCGACGGGTACTGGGAGGTCGTGGACTGGAAGACGGGCTCGGTCCCGCCCGAGCCGAGGATCCCGGCACTGGCGGTCCAGCTGGCGGCGTACCGGATGGCCTGGGCGGCGCTGAAGAACGTCCCGGTGGAGCAGGTGCGGGCGGCGTTCCACTACGTCCGGGCGAACCGCACGATCCGCCCGGCGGACCTGCTGGACACGGAAGGCCTGCGCCGGCTCCTGCGGGACATCCCGCAGGAGTGACTACAGGTCGACCGGGTAGAGGTCGAGGCGGCCGGCGGTCACCCGCAGCCAGCCGCCGGGCCGGATTTCCGGTGCGGGCGCGGGGAGTTCGGCCAGCACCACGCTGTCACCCAGCTCGAGGGTGAGCACGCCGTCCTCGGGGGTGTACGCGGCCACCCGGGCCGTGACGCGGACCTGGTCGCCGGTGCCGCGAAGCTCGGGCGTGCCGGCCGGGACCACCGCCCAGGTCCGGAGCGCGGCCGGGAAGTCCAGCTCCACGTGGACCCGCCCGACGCGGGGCGGCTCCGTGCCCCGCCAGGCCGCGTTCGCGGTGCCCAGCGGGGAAGCGAAGCGGACCAGGCCGCCGTCGAGCACCTCGGTGATTTCGGCGTGCACGGCGTCAGCCGCGGTCGCGGACCTTCAGCGCCCACGCGATCAGCGGCCACTGCAGCGGCAGCCGCCCCCACGCGATCGCGCGCTGGGGCGGGGTCTTCGCGTCCACCGCCATCTTCACGTTCCCCGGGAACACCCCCAAGAACAGCAACGCCGCCGCCAGCCCGCCCAGCCGGCGCGTGCGCGGGGTCGCCACCGCGGCCGCGACCGCCAGCTCCACCACCCCCGAGCCGTACGTCCACGCCCGGCGCGAACCCGGCAGGGAACGCGGGATCAGGCCGTCGAACGGCTTGGGCACGGCGAAGTGCAGGACGCCCATGAAGCCCAGTGCCCCCGCCAAGAGGTGCGCGGGCCGTTGCGAGGTAGCCATGGGGGCATCGTCGCGTTCCACGCGGCGGTCCGCCACCCGGTTGGGCTATCCTCCGGGCGTGAGTGACGCTCGACACCAGCCGCTGGGAGCCGGTGCATGAAGGCCCTGAGGCGGTTGCCGCTGGGCAGTCTCACCGATCGGCCGGACCACGAGCTCGTCGGCGTCTTGCGGATGCCCGAGCTGACGGTCAGCCCGCTGCGGGCCATCGTGAAGCGGATCATCGGCGCGCTGCTCGCGCTGCTGGCCACCGTGATCATCGTCTACGTCGACCGCGACGGGTACCGCGACGCCAACGGCGACGGCCTGTCCCTGCTGGACAGCCTGTACTACGCCACCGTCTCGCTCTCGACCACCGGCTACGGCGACATCGCGCCGGCCACGGCGTCCGCCCGGCTGGTGAACGTCCTGGTGATCACGCCGCTGCGGGTGCTCTTCCTCATCGTCCTGGTCGGGACCACCCTGGAAGTGCTCACCGAGCGCTCCCGCCAGGCGTTCAAGATCCAGAAGTGGAGGACGAAGGTGCGCGACCACACGGTCGTCGTCGGGTTCGGCACCAAGGGCCGGTCCGCCGTCAACGCGCTGCTCGGCGACGAGAACGTCGCCCCGGGCCAGATCGTCGTCGTCGACACCGACCAGCAGGCCCTCGACGCGGCGAGCGCGCTGGGCCTGGTCGCCGTGCACGGCTCGGCCACCCGCTCCGACGTCCTGCGCGTCGCCGCGGTGCAGCACGCGCGCGCGGTCGTCGTCGCCCCGAACCGGGACGACACGGCGGTCCTCGTCACCCTGACCGCCCGCGAGCTGGCGCCCAAGGCGCACATCGTGGCGTCGGTGCGGGAGGCGGAGAACGTCCACCTGCTCAAGCAGTCGGGCGCCAACCAGGTCGTCGTCTCCAGCGAGACGGCCGGGCGGCTGCTCGGCATGGCGACGTCGACGCCGCTGGTCGTCGACATCATGGAGGACCTGCTGACCCCGGAGTCGGGCCTGGCGATCGCCGAGCGGGCGGTCGAGCCCGCCGAGGAGGGCGGTTCGCCGCGGCACCTGCCCGACCTCGTGCTCGGCCTGGTCCGCGACGGCGTCCTCTACCGCGTCGACGCCCCGCAGGCCGACGCCATCGAACCCGGCGACAAGCTCCTCTACGTCAAGAAGGTCACGCAGGCGGAGAAGATCGAACAGCGGTGACGGCACCTGGGTTTCGGCCGCGGAATCTGGAACCATGGCCGGGTGCCCCCGCGATCCCTCGCCCTCACGTGGCCCACGGTGGCGATCCCCGCCGCGGCGGGCGTGCTCGTCGTGCTGCTCGCCTGGCTCGCCGGGCCGGGGCTGCTGGGCATCACCAGTGACAGCCTCGGCGCGCCGGTGCAGGCCGAGGTCACCAAGCCCGCGGCGTGCGACAAACCGGATGCCGTCGAGACGGTCAAGTTCACCGTCGCCGGCAAGGCGCACGAAGGCACGCTGAACGGCTGCGGGCACGGGCAGGGCGAGCGCGTCGAGGTCGCCGTCCCGGAGACCTTGCCGGACCAGGGCCCGGTCGCGGTCCACGCGGCCGACACGTCGATCGGTGCTTCGGACGCTCGCCGGCCGCTGGGGCTCGCGCTGCTGGTGTTCGCGTGCTTCGCCGGCGGGATGTTCGGCTACCTGTGGCTGAGCATCCCGCTGCGCCCGAAACCCGCTAGCTGACCTCGGCCGACGGGGCCGCGAACGTGTTGCAGTCGGAGATCCGGTTGCTCGTCGCGCCCGCTCGCCACCACGCCGCGTAGTGCGCGTTCGTGCCGTGGTCGTGGCTGCGGGACGTGTTGTCGCCGCGGGTTTCCTGGTCGTTCCACGCCTTGTTGTACATGTCGCGGCTGATCGTGCCGCCCTGGTCGACGTGCGCGCCCAGGAACATGCCCGAGAAGCACTGGGCCTGCAGTTCCTTGCGGCGGGACATCTCCAGCCCGGCGGGGCTGTTCTGGCCGGCTTCGTAGATCTTCTGCCAGGCCGCGTCCATCAGGCCCGCGACTTCCTGCACGTGGTGGCCGTACTCGTGGGCGAACAGGGCCAGGTAGACGCCGGGGTTGTTGCCGTACTGGTCGGTCTGCAGCCCGCGGAACGGGACGTACAGGTTGTTTTCGCAGTAGTACGCGGCGGTCGCGATGCCGACCTGGATGGTGCCGCACTCGGTTTCGAAGCTCGCGCCGGTCGGGAAGTGCAGGGCCGGCGGCGTGAACGGCAGGTGGTAGGCCTCGAGGAACGGGCCCCACGCCGCGTCCAGGCACTTGCTCGCCGCGGTGAAGAACGCCTCCGCGCCTTCCTGCGTGCTCTGCCAGGCCGGGAGCGTGCACACGCGGTTCTGGAGACCGGCGTTCGGGTCCTGCAGGATCGGGTGGTCGGCCAGCTTGAGGACCTTCTGCGGCCCGGTCGCGCTGGGCGACGGTGTTTCGGACGCCGGCGTCGACGCCGAGGCCGGGGCGCCCGCGCCGCCGGGGGGCAGCGGGGCCGGGCTGTCCTGCGACGACGGCGCGTCCCGGAAGCTGGGGTCGGCCAGCGGCGTCTCGGTGCGGTTGAGCGCGACGATCGCGACCAGGCCGAGCACCAGCACGGCCACCGCGCCCAGGCACACGCCGATCACCGCCGCCGGCGAGCGGCGCTTCGGTGCGGCCATGGTGTGCGGTTGACCCAGCCACGGGAGGTCCGGTTGCGCACCCGGCACCGGCGGCGGCTGAACGGTTCCGCGAGGCGGTACCTGGCCGTGGGGCGGTTGCGTCACTAGGCAGTCCCGAAGGGTCTCGGTACGGACCGGGGGTACCCGATCCCGCGGTTCAGCATATCGGGGGAACGGGCCGTCTCGCACCCGTCCGTGCGCGTGGTGTCACGGCGACCGGACGTCACCCCAGGTCTGGCCGGGTACAACCGCCTCTGAGAGAGTGTCGGCAAGCAGGTACCGCAGGCGAGGGGCTTCGATGACAGACACCGGTGGCGCGTCCGGCGGAGAGGGCGCCGACACGCCGACACCGAGCCAGGGCGTGCCCGCGGCTCAGGCTCCCGGATCGGGTGAGCCGAAGCCGTCAGAAGATCACACCGCGTCACCGGCCACGCCGCCGCGCGGCTGGCAGGCGCCGGACACCCCGCCCGCCCCGCCGACGCCGCCGCCGGGCTGGCAGCAGCAGGCACCCGGGTGGCAGGCGCCGCCGCAGTACGCGCCGCAGCCGCGCTGGAACCCGCACGGGCTCGGCAAGCCGGGCGTGATCGCGCTCCGGCCGCTCAACATCGGCGACATCCTCGACGGCGCGATCACGACGCTCCGCCGCCACCCGCTGCTCGTGCTGGGCATCGGCGCGGTGGTCGCGGTGATCAGCGCCGCCCTGACCTTCGTCGCGCAGAAGTTCCTCTACGCCGACCTCGAGAGCCTGGCTTCGACGGCCGAACTCGGGCCGGGCGCGACCGACGAAGAACTGCGCAACGCCGTCTTCGGCACCTTCGGCGACCTCTTGATCGTGGCGCTGCCGGCGTCGCTCATCTCCGCGCTGCTGATGACGTTCACCACCGGCCTGATGGCCGCGGTCGTGGGCCGCGCCGCGCTGGGCCGCGAGGTCACCTTCGGCGGCGCTTGGCGCGAGGTCCAGCCCCGGCTGCTGCCGCTGCTCGGCGTGGCGTTCGTCTACGCGCTGACCAGCACGATCGGCCTGATGCTGTGCATCGTCCCCGGGGTGCTCGTCTGGGTGTTCTGGGCGCTGGCGTCCCCGGCGCTGGTGCTCGAGCGCGGCACGTTCCGGGAAGCGTTCGCCCGGTCGGTCAAGCTGGTGCGCGGCTCGTTCTGGCGGGTGCTCGGCGTGCTCGTGCTGGCGCGGATCATCGAGTCGTTCTTCGAAAACATCATCCAGCTGCCGTTCGCGCTCGGCACCGGCGTGTTCGACGGCTTCCTCAACCCGGGCAAGGTGTCCGTGCCGGGCACCGGCGAGCTGTTGCTGCAGTCCGCGGGGCAGATCGTCTCCGGCACGATCGCGATCCCGTTCGTCGCGCTGGTCACCGCGATCGTCTACCTCGACCAGCGGATGCGCCGCGAAGGCATGGACATCGAGCTGGCGCGCGCGGCCGGGGTCCAGCCCCCGCAGGCGTGGTGACGCTGTTCTTCACTGACGTCCCGGTCGACATCGACCGGGACTCGGCCCGCCGCGCCGCCGCGGAGGAGCTTTCGGACCCGAAGTACCGCGACGCGCAGCCGGGCTTCCTCCAGCAGGTCGGGCAGTGGCTGGGCGAGCAGGTGGACAAGCTGCTTCGGGGCATGTCGTCGGTGGTCCCGGGCGGCCCCTTCGGGTTGCTGCTGGTCCTCGTGCTGCTGATCGTGCTCGTCGTCGTGGTCCGGCTGCGCACCGGCAAGGTCGCCCGCACCGCCCGCGCCGACCGGGTCGTCTTCGGCGGGCAGCGCAAGAACGCCGCCGACTACCGCCGCTCGGCCGCCGAAGCCGCCGCGGCGGGCCGCTACGACGACGCCGTGCGCGACCGCTTCCGCGCCGTCGTGCGGGCGCTGGAAGAGCGCGCGCTGCTCGACACCCGCTCCGGCCGCACGGCGGACGAGGCCGCGGCGGAAGCCGGTACCCTGCTGCCCAACGTGGCCGACGCGCTGCGCACGGGCGCGCGGCTCTTCGACGACGTCCACTACGGCGGCCGCGAAGGCACCGAAGCGGCGTACCGGAGGCTGACCGAGCTGGACGAGCAGTGCCGCCGTGAGCGGCCGGTCGCGGTATGAGCAGCACCTCGGTCTCGCCGGACGTGCGCCGGATCTGGCGCGGGGCCCGGATCCCGCTCGCCCTCGTCGCCCTGATCTTCGCCGCCGGCGCGCTGCTCCTGCTCGGCCGCGGGGAGCAGACGCACGGCGCGCTCGAACCCGGCTCGTACGAACCCGGCGGCGCCCACGCGCTCGCGAAGCTCCTGCGCGACCAGGGCGTGGACGTCCGGACCGCGCACACGATGGCCGAGGCGGACGAGGTGGCGGGCGAGAACGCGACGCTGCTCGTCACCCAGCCCGACCTGGTGCCCGCGAAGCGGCTCGACGCGCTGCGGGAGCGCTCCGCCGACGTCGTGCTGGTGACGCCGGGAACGCCGACGCTGCACGACTCGCTGCCGCTGGTGCGCCGGGAAGGCGACAGCGACGTCGCCACGCTGAGCCCGCGGTGCACGGTCGCCGCGGCCGTCGCGGCGGGCGACGTCACCCTCGGCGGCACCGGGTACGCGTCCCCGGGCGCGCGATCCTGCTACCCCGGCGAAGACGGCGGCGGCACGCTGCTGCAGCTCGCCGACGCGGGCGGCACGACGACGCTGCTGGGCTCGGCCGCGCCGCTGACCAACTCGCGGCTCGCCGACGAGGGCAACGCGGCGCTGGCGCTGCACCTGCTCGGGACGCACCCGCGGCTGGTCTGGTACCTGCCGTCGGTTTCGGACCCGGGGCTGGACGACACCCGCAAGTCGATCTTCGACCTGATCCCGGCCGGCTGGTACTACGGCGTCGCGCAGGCGGGCATCGCCGTCGCGCTGCTGGCGCTGTGGCGGGCTCGGCGGCTGGGCCCGGTGGTCACCGAGCCGCTGCCGATCGTCGTCCGCGCGGCCGAAACCGCCGAGGGGCGCGCGCGGCTGTACCGGCGGGCGAAGGCGGCCGACCACGCGGGTGAGACGCTGCGGAAGGCGGCGCGGACCCGGCTGCGGACCGCGCTGGGCCTGCCGCGCGACGCCGACCCGGCGGCGCTGGTGGCCTCGGTGGCCGAGCGCACCGGCCGCGCGGCGAACGACGTCGGGGCGGTGCTCTACGGCCCGCCGGTGACCGGCGACGCCGGGCTGGTCCGGCTGGCGGGCGAACTGGACAGGGTGGAACGAGAGGCAGGGCGAACTTGACCAGCGAGAACGCGACCGGGGCCCGTGACGCGCTGATCGCGCTGCGCGCCGAGGTCGGCAAGGCCGTCGTCGGCAACGACGCCGCCGTCACCGGGCTGATCCTGGCCCTGCTGTGCCGGGGGCACGTGCTGCTCGAAGGCGTCCCCGGCGTCGCGAAGACGCTGCTCGTGCGGGCGCTGGCCGCGGCGCTGGACCTGGAGACCAAACGGGTGCAGTTCACGCCGGACCTGATGCCCGGCGACGTCACCGGCTCGATCGTCTACGACGCCCACAGCGGCGAGTTCTCCTTCCGGGAGGGGCCGGTGTTCACGAACCTGCTGCTCGCCGACGAGATCAACCGGACGCCGCCGAAGACGCAGTCGTCGCTGCTGGAGGCCATGGAGGAGCGGCAGGTCTCGCTCGACGGCAAGACGCGGCCGCTGCCGGATCCGTTCATCGTGATCGCCACGCAGAACCCGGTGGAGTACGAGGGCACCTACCCGCTGCCGGAGGCGCAGCTGGACCGGTTCCTGCTCAAGCTGACCATGCCGGCGCCCTCGCGTGAGGACGAGATCGGCATCCTGTGGCGCCACGCGCAGGGCTTCGACCCGCGCAACCTCGCGGCGGCGGGACTTCGCTCGGTGGCCGGCGCGCCGGAACTCGCGGCTGCGCGCGAAGCGGTCGCTCGCGTCACCGTCGGGCCCGAGGTGATCGGGTACGTCGTCGACCTGTGCCGGGCGACGCGGTCGCTGCCGTCGGTGCGCATCGGCGTTTCTCCCCGTGGGGCCACGGCGTTGCTCGCGGTCACCCGGGCCTGGGCGTGGCTGGCGGGGCGCGACTACGCGACCCCGGACGACGTCAAGGCGCTGGCGCGGCCCGCGTTGCGGCACCGCCTCGACGTCCGGCCGGAAGCCGAGCTCGAGGGCGTCACCGCGGACGGCGTGCTGGACCGCGTGCTCGCGTCCGTGCCCGTGCCGCGCTGACATGGCCGTCACCGGGAGGCTCGGGCTGCTGGCGCTCTTCGGCGCGCTGGTGGTCGGGCTGCTGGCGCCGTCGGACGCCGGGCTGCTGGCCGTCGGCGGGGTGCTGCTGGTGCTGGTCGTCGTCGACCTGGTGCTGGCGGGCAGCGTCCGGGCGCTGACGTTTTCGCGCTCCGGCGACACTTCGGTGCGGCTCGGGGAGCCGTGCGAGGTGACGCTGGTGGTCGCCAACCCCGGCGGCCGGACCGTGCGGGGAGCGCTGCGCGACGCGTGGCCACCTTCGGCGGGTGCCTTGGACCGGCACGCGGTGAAGGTCCCGGCGGGGGAGCGACGGGCTTTCGTGACGGCGTTGCGTCCGACGCGGCGCGGTGACCGGACGGCGGCGCGGGTGACGGTCCGGTCGGTGGGGCCGCTGGGCCTGGCCGCGCGGCAGGGTTCGCACGAGGTGCCGTGGACGGTCCGCGTGCTGCCGCCGTTCCACAGCCGCAAGCACCTGCCGTCGCGGCTGGCGCGGCTGCAGCAGCTCGACGGCCGCAACGCGGTGCTGATCCGGGGCCAGGGCACGGAATTCGACTCGCTGCGCGAGTACGTGATCGGCGACGACGTCCGCTCGATCGATTGGCGGGCGACCGCGCGGGCGGCCGACGTCATGGTCCGGACGTGGCGCCCCGAGCGCGACCGGCACGTGGTGCTGGTGCTCGACACGGGCCGCGTTTCGGCCGGCCGTGTGGGCGACGCGCCCCGCCTGGACGCGGCGATGGACGCGGCGTTGCTCCTGGCCGCACTGGCTTCCCGGGCGGGCGACCGCGTCGACCTGCTGGCCTACGACCGCCGGCTGCGGGCCGCGGTGCAGGGCTCGTCGGGGGCGGCGCTGCTGACGTCGCTGGTGAACGCGATGGCGCCGCTGGAGCCGTCGCTGATCGAGACGGACGCGCGCGGGATGGTCGCGGAGGTGCTGCAGCGGACCCGGCGCCGGGCGCTGGTCGTGCTGCTGACCGGCCTCGACGCGGCGCCGCTGGAGGAAGGCCTGTTCCCGGTGCTGAGCTCGCTGACCGCGCGGCACGAGCTGATCGTGGCGTCGGTGGCGGACCCCCGGGTGGCGGAGATGCTGACCGCCCGCGGCGACGCGGAAGCGGTGTACGACGCGGCGGCGGCGTCGCGGACGGTGGCCGAGCGGCAGCGCGTGACCGAGCGGCTGGGGCGGCACGGGGTGAGCGTGGTGGACGCGGTCCCGGAGGAGCTGCCCCCGGCGCTGGCGGACCGTTATCTGGCGCTGAAGGCGGCGGGCCGGCTCTAACGGGTGGCTGCGGTGGTGAACGTCCGTTCGGCCTGTTAAGCCCGAAGCATGTTCAAGCTCATGGCGGTGGCACTGGCACTCGCTTCGGCGCCGGTCTCCGAGGGGACCCCGCTGTACCTCGCCGACGGTGGCGGCAAGCTCTCACTGGCGGTGGTTTCCGGCCGGCCGGTGCTGGCGGACGCGGGGGACGCGGGTGCTGCGTGGACGTACGGTTCGCAGCACCTCACGAATGTCTCAAGTGGACAGTGCTTGACGGCTTCCAGCCCGGTCGACGGGGTCGCGGTGAAGCTGGCCGCGTGCGACGCGGCGGACAAGCACCAGGCGTGGCGGCGGGTCGCTGGGCTGCCGGGTCTGGTGGAGATCGCGAACGTGGCGACGGCGCGGTGTTTGACGGCGGAGAGCGCTTCGGTGGGAGCGCGGCTGTACCAGGAAGTCTGTTCGTTGACGGGCATCGCGAACACGTGGGCCGCGGGCGGGCGGACGTTGGCGATCCTGTCGGGGAACGGTCAGCGGCTGGCTTCGAAGGACCCGGGCGCGCCGTTCGTGGTCCGGGTGATCGGCGAGAACGGCCAACCCGCGGCGGACGTCCCGGTGACGTTCTTCGTGCGGGCGGCGCGTCCGAAGAGCGCGTTGGTGTTCGAGGGAGGTGGGGAGACGGTGACGGTGAAGACGGGCGCGGACGGGTCGGCGTCGAGCCCGAAGGTGGTGCTGACGGAGGTAGGGGAGTTCGAGGCGCGGTTCGCCGGGTCGGCGGGCCTGGAGGACGGATCGTCGATCGCCTTCGAGGGGTCGTGCTTGTGTTGAGTCTCGATTCTTTCGGGGCGGGTACCATGCCGGGGTGAGCGATTCTCCTGATCCTGATCCGGGCAGGCTCTACGATTCACGGCTCAAGGACCTGGAGGATCTGAAAGAAGAGGCGCTGCACGGTCTGCGCGAATCCGATGACCTGCGGGAAATCAAGATCCATTCGATCACGGGCCGGGTCAAGGAGCGGGGCAGCTTCCTGGAGAAGATCGAGCGCAAGAAGTACCGGGATCCGATGGAGGACACCGAAGACCTGGTCGGACTGCGTGTGGTCTGCCTCTTCACCGATGACCTGCCCAAGCTCGCGAAGATCATCCACGACGAGTTCGACGTGCTCGATGTGGAGGACAAAGTCAGCGGCGCGGATGTGGCCTCGTTCGGGTACATGTCCCAGCACTACATCTGTCGGCTACGTCCCGAGTTCCATGGGCGGCGGTATGACCGGATCAAGGGGCGGAAGTTCGAGATCCAGTGCCGGACGTTGCTGATGGATGCGTGGGCGAACCTGTCCCACCACCTGGCGTACAAGGGTGAGAGCAGTATCCCTCAGGACCTGCGCAGGGACTTTCATGCTCTGAGCGGGCTGCTCTATGTGGCGGACAGGCAGTTCCAGTCCCTGCTGAGTGCGGCCAGGAGGTCGCAGGATGAAGCCGTGCAGGACGTGGCGGATGCCTTTCAGGAAGGAGGCGACCGTCCGCTCGACTTGAGTTCGATGCAGGCCTACTTGGACAGGAATCTTCCTGGCCGAATGAAGACGAACCCAGCTCATGTTTCCGAGCTCGTCGAGGAGTTCGCTGCGGTGGGAATCTTGTCGATCCGTCAGCTCGACGAAAAGCTCAGTAAAGGACTCTCCAAGGCTCTTCATGTTGAATCGACCGGATATGATTTCAGTCAGGTAGGTGTAGTGCGAACGGCTGTTCGGGTTTCCGACGAGGGTTATGCTGAGTTCGTTCGAAGGAAGTACCCTTCGGCGGTCGAGCTTTAGCCTGACTCCGGCAGCGCGTCCCCAGCGTCCCGCGCGTCCAGATCGCCCACTTCGCCTTCCTTCGCCGCCCGTCTCCCGAGCGTGAAGACGTAAACCAGGAAAGCCACCTCGGCCACCACGCCGATCCCCACCCGAATCCACGTAGGCCAGCCCGACGGCGTCACGAACGCCTCGATGATGCCCGTCACGAGCAGCACGCACGCCAGTCCGAGCGCGATCACCACCACCGACCGGCCCTGTTCGGCCAGCGCCGCCGACCGTGAACGGCGGCCCGGGTCGATCACCGTCCAGCCGAGTTTCAGGCCCGTGCCCGCCGCCACGAAGACCGCCGTCAGTTCCAGCAGGCCGTGGGGGAGCAGGAGGCCGATCATCACGTCGCCGCGGCCGGCCGCGCTCATCGCGCCGATGATCACGCCCGCGTTCAGGGAATTCAGCCAGAGGCCGCCGATCACCGGGATGCCGAGCGCGATGCCGAGGAACAGGGAGTTCGCCGCCACCAGCGCGTTGTTCGTCCAGACGCGCGCCGCGAACGAGCCCGCCGGGCCCGTCGAGTAGTAGTTCTCCGCTTCGCCGCCGGGCCGGGTCAGCTCGCGCAGCTCGTCCGGGGTGGAGATCGACGCGCGCACGTGGGGATCGCCCGCCACCCACACCGCGATCACCGCCATCACCGCGATCGACACCAGCGCGGCCGGGATCCACCAGCGCCGCGACAGGTACACCGCGGCCGGGAAGCGGCGCGTGAAGAACAGCGCGACCTCGCGCCACGCCGGGTTGTGCGACCCCGAGATCGCCGACCGGCCGCGCGCCACCAGCTCGGAAAGCCGGCCGATCAGCGCCGGGTCGGGCGCGACCGACCGGACGATCGACAAGTGCGTCGCCGTCCGCTGGTAGAGCGTCACCAGCTCGTCGGCCTCGGCGCCGGTCAGCTTGCCGCCGCGCCGGGTCAGCTCGCCGAGCCGGTTCCACTCCGCCGCGTGCGCCGCGACGAAGACGTCCACATCCACGCCGTCACCCTATCCGTCGATACGCTGGGCCGCGTGCACGAGGAATCCGAGCTGGTCACCGGCGAAGCCGTCGTCCTGGACCTGCGCGTCGCCAAGCTCGCCAGCCGGGCGCTGGCGATGGCGCTCGACGTCCTCATCCAGTTCGCGCTGCTGCTGGCCGCGTTCATCGTGCTCACGCTGACGGTGCCGGGCGAGGACGAAGCCCTCGCGGTGACGCTGATCCTGGTCATCGTGGTGCTGATCCTGGTCGGCTACCCGGTGCTGGCCGAGACGCTCTCGCGCGGCCGCTCGCTCGGCAAGATGGCGGTCGGCCTGCGCGTGGTCCGCGTCGACGGCGGCCCGATCCGCTTCCGGCACGCCCTGGTCCGCGGGCTCGCCGGCTTCGTCGTCGACTTCTGGACGCTCGGCCTGTTCGGCGCGGTGGCGGTGATCGTGTCGCTCTGCTCGTCCGACGGTCGCCGGGTGGGCGACTTCCTGGCCGGGACGCTGGTGGTCCGCGAGCGCGTCCCCGAAACGACCGGTCACCCGGCGATGGCGATGCCCCCGGGCCTCGAAGGCTGGGCGGCCCACCTCGACCTGACGCGGCTCCCGGACGACCTCGCCCTGGCGAGCCGCCAGTTCCTGACCCGCTTCGCCCAGCTCCGCCCGGAAGCGGCGCAAGCGCTGGGCTGGGGCCTCGCGCGGCAGGTGAGCGAGGCCTTGGGGACGCCGGTGCCGCCCGGGGTGCCGGCGTGGGCGTTCCTGGCGGCGGTGCTGGCGGAGCGGCGCAACCGCGACCACGCCCGCGCGGTCCAGGCGTACACGGCCCGCGTGCAGGCGGCGCGGGGCCAGGGGTACGGGACGCCGTCCGCCGCGACGGGGCCGGGGTTCGCGCCCGCGCCCGCGTCCTCGGCTGATGCGGACACACCGCCGTCCGGGCTGCCCGCCAACCCGTTCACGCCGCCGAGCTGAGGGTTCAAGCTCGTTCGAACACCGCGCGGAAACCGGTCATCGGCTCAGGAAACGTCTCCCGAGGACGCGAGCCACGTGTTGCACTGCTGGTTGCGGTTGGTCGTCGCGCCGTGCTGCCACCAGGAGATGTTGTGCTTGGCGCTGCCGTGGTCGCGCTTGCCGTTGCGGGCGTAGTCGTCGCCGCGGTCCTGGGCGTTCCAGGCCTCGTTGTAGATCTTCTTGTCGACCGAGCCGCCGGAGACCGACGCCGAGCCGAGGAACATGCCCGAGAAGCACTGCGCCTCGAGTTCCATCCGCCGCGACAGCTCCAGGCCCGCCGCCGAGTCGGCGCCGGCGTCGTAGCGCTGGTTGCCGTACGCCTCCGAGATGCCCGCCATGTTCTGCACGTGGTGGCCGTATTCGTGGGCCAGCATCGACAGGTACGGGCCGGGGTGGTTGCCCCAGACGTCGATCTCGATCCGGTCCATCGGCATGTAGATCGTGTTGTTGCTCGGGCAGTAGAACGGCGTGACGCCGGTGGTCGTGCCCCCGCTGCCGCACGGCGTCGAGGACTCGGAAAGCGACCGCGGCACGGCCAGGTTCGGCGATTCGAACGGCAGGTCGACGCCGCCGAGCATGCGCGACCACATCGCGTCGAGGCAGGTGATGGCGGACTGGAAGAACTTCGTGGCGCTGTTCTGGTCGGTCGCCCAGCGGCTCAGCGAGCACGAGACGTTCTGCAGCCCGTAGTTCGCGCTGCCGAACAGCGGGTTGTTCCCGGTGGCGACCACCGAGCGGGGGCCGGCCGGCGGTTGCGACGTCGGCGTCTCGCGCGCGGAGGTCCGGGTCGTTGCCTCGGTGGTCGAGGACGACGACGTGGTCGTCTCGGTCGTCTCGGTGGTTTCTTCGGTGCTGGTCGGGTAGGTGCTGGAGTACCCGGCGTCGGCGACGTGCCGCGTGTGCCCGCCCCCGATCAGCGCGACGGCGGCGACCAGGCCCCCGGCAACGGCGACGATGGCGAAGATCGCGACGGCGACGATCACCCCGGTGTTGGATTTCTTGGCGGGGTAGGGCGCGAAGCGAGTGCCGTAGGGAGCGTAGGGCGGCGGCGCGGCGTACCCGGGCACGAAGGCGGCCGGAGCGGCGGCGGGCGGCGGAAGCGGACTCCGCGCGGGCGGCGGCGCGGGGTACCCGAAGGGAGGAACTGGACTCGGCCCGGTCGGCGGCCCGTAGGGCGCGGTGCTTTGCGGACGCCCAGGCCCTTGCGGCGGCGGGGGATAGCGCGGCGGTTGACCGGGCGTGCCGGCTGGGCCTTGCTGCGGGTGGCCTGGTGCACCGGCGGCCCGCTGCCCGGGCGTGCCCGGACCCTGCGGGCCTTGCCCGGGTGCGCCGGGGCCCTGCGGGCCTTGCCCGGGTGCGCCTGAGCTCTGCGGGCCTTGCCCGGGTGCGCCGGGGTGGTTGCCGGGATGCTGCGGATGACCTGGCGCGCCGGCTGTTTGCTGCCCAGCCGAGCCGGGGTCCTGCGGGCCCTGTCCGGCTGAGCCGGGGCCCTGCCCAGGTGCGCCGGGGTTGCCGGGATGCTGCGGCGGGTGCTCGGGTCCGGCTGAGCCGGGGCGCTGCCCGGGCGCGCCGGGGTGGTTGCCGGGATGCTGCGGCGGGTGCCCAGGTCCGCCGGGGCCTTGCCGGGGTGCGCTGGGGTCCTGCCCAGGGGCGCCGGGATTGTTGCCGGGGTGCGGCGGCTGCCCAGGCGCGCCACCAGACCCAGGCGCCCCACCCGCTCCCGGCCTCCCCGGCGGCAACGGCCTCGCAGCCGGCGGCGGCAACGGTCGGGCCCCCGGTGGCGGGCGGCGCGGGTCGAACGGACCAGGACCCTGCGGGCCGTGCGTCATCGAGTGGAACCCCCCAAGACTTTTCCCCGTCGGAAGCGGCGTACCTGCGGTGATCTCGCCGTTCCGGGCGTCAGCATAGATCGAGTGCTCTAGGGTGTGGTGCTGTGTCGATGAAATGGGGGGCCACGGCCGCGATCGTCGTCGTGGCCTGGGTACTCGGCGCCGGGAGCGCGGCCGCGCAGAACGCCGGGCCCAGTCTGCCCAACCAGCCGAGTGACCTGGTGCCGAAGCCCCAGGAGCTGAACGGCCAGAACCTCCAGCCACCGGACGGCCCGGTCGCCGACGTCGCCCTCAAGGTCCTGCGCGACGGCTCCCTTTCCGTCACCGAAAAGGTCACCGTCCCCGGCGGCAAGCAGCTCACCTCCCGCGTCCCGCTGCGCGTGCCCGCGAGCGACGACCAGGACCGCGTCTTCGCCGTCCGCGACGTCAAGGCCGAAGGCGCCGCGAGCAGCCAGCTCACCGGTGACCAGCTCGTGCTCACCTTCACCGGGGGCGCCGGCACCGTCACCTACCTCGTCGACGGCGCGATCGCCGACCAGGGTGGCCGTCAGCAGGCGCGGTGGCAGGTCGCGAGCGGCTTCGACACCCCGCTGACCAAGCTCACCGCGTCCTTCCTCGCGCCCTCGCCAGAATTGTCCCCGGTGGACTGCTTCGCCGGCCCCGTCGGCTCGAGCCAGCGCTGCACCCTCGCCGAGCTCGACCACACCGGCGTCGTGCGCCTCGAACAGAACGACGTCCGGCCCGGTGACCGCGTCGACCTGCTCGTCGGGCTGCCCGCCGGCACCGCGCCGGCCACCGCGAAGTTCGCCGACATCGGCCTGCTCGCCAACGCCTTCGCGCTGACCCCGCTGACCGGCGCCGGCTTCGCGGTCCTGCTCGTCCTCCTCGTCGCCGCCGGGATCTTCGTGTGGCGGCGCCGCAAGCAGGACGCCGGTGCGCTGCGCACCGCCACCGGCCCGGTCGAGGTCCTCCTCCGCGACGGCGACCGCGTCTTCTTCGCCAGCCCGGACGGCGTGCTGCCGGGCCAGGTCGGCACGGTCGTCGACGAGACCGTCGACGTCGTCGACATCAGCGCCACCGTGGTCGACCTCGCCGTCCGCAACTACCTCTGGCTGGCCGAAATCCCCGGGCCCCAAGGGCAAGACTGGCAGATCTCCCGCCGCAACCCGCCGGACGAGCACCTCCACGACTTCGAGCGCGCCGTCTACGAAACCCTGCTGCCCGAGGGCACCGACACCGTCCTGGTGTCGCAGCTGCGCGCCCGCGGCGGGCTCGACCTGCGCCGGATCAGCGACGCGATGTACGCCGACGTCGTCACCAAGCGCTGGTTCTCCCGCCGTCCCGGCAGCGCGCGCGGACGGCTGACCTGGCTCGGGGCCGGGATCTTCGCGCTCGGGCTCGCCGCCACCGCGGTCCTCACCTTCACCGTCGGGGACGCGCTGCTCGGCGTCGCCGTCGCGCTGGCCGGGCTCGGCGTCGTCGCGGCGGCCGCGCTGCTGCCGACCCGCACCGCGCGCGGCCGGGCGCTGGCCGGTCAGGTCCGCGGCCTGCTCGACTACCTGCACACCGCCAAGGCCGAGGACATCCCGCCCGCCGACCGCGAGCTGGTGTTCTCCCGGTCGCTGCCCTACGCCGTGGTGCTCGGCGACACCGAACGCTGGCTCGGCGCGTTCGCCGGGCTGAACCCGGCGGCGGACGGCTCGGCCGGGCTGTACTGGTACGGCGGCATGGAAGCCGACCCCGACCTGCGGCGGTTCGGCGCGCACTTCCCGTCGTTCCTGACCGCGCTCGACGGGCTGCTCACCGCGTCCGGCCGCACCGCTCGCTGACCGTGCTCGCCGCGGCCGCGCTCGCGCTCTTCCTCACCGCGGCGCCGGCCGGCCAGCCCCCGCTGCCCACCCTGCCGCAGAGCGCCGAGATCCAGCTCAAGCTGGAGCGCGACGGCTCGCTGTCGGTCGCCGAAGCGATCTCCGTGCCCACCGGCGTCACGATGGACCGCCGGGTCGCGCTGCGCGTCGCCGCGCCCCACCACCGCGACCGGCTCTACCGGGTCCGCGACGTCGTCCTCGAAGGCAGCGGGACGGCGAGCGTCGACCAGGACGCCTTCACCGTCCACCTCACCGCCGGCACCTCGATCGTCCGGTACACAGTGGACGGTGCGGTGGCCGGCGACCGGGTCACCTGGGAGCTGGCCGGCGGCTGGAGCACCGAGCTGAAGTTCCTCCGCGCCTCCTTCGCCGCGCCGAAGATCCCGGCCGCCGTGGACTGCCTCGCCGGGCCGCCGGACTCCGACTTCTCGTGCGGTGCCGCGCAGATCGACCACGCCGGGCTGACCCGGTTCAGCCAGCAGAACCTGGCCGCGGGCGCGCGGATGACGGCGACCGTCGAGCTGCCCGCCGGCACCGTGCCGGCCAACGCCGTCGTGGTCCCGGCCAAGACGATCGCCGGCGCGTTCGTGCTCACCGCCCCGGTCGGCTGGGCCTGGGCCGGCTTCGCCGCGCTCCTGCTGCTGGCCGCCACCCTGGTCTGGGGCGCCCGGCGGCACTTTCACGTGAAAGTGCGGCCCCCAGGTGGGCACTTTCACGTGAAAGTGACGGCGGGGGGCGAGTTCGAGTCGCCGGAAGGTGTGCTGCCGGGCCACGCCGGCCTCCTGCTGCACGGGCGCACCGGGCCCGCCGACGTCGCCGCGACCGTGCTCGACCTCGCCGTCCGCAACTACCTGTGGGTGAGCGCCGAGGACGGCGACTGGCGGCTGACCCGCCGCAACCCGCCCGACGAGCACCTGACCGCCTTCGAACGTGCCGTCTTCGAAGCCGCCGAGGCCGCGGGGACCGTCGCCGAACTGCGCCGGCGTCACCTCGACGTCGACCGCGAACTGCTCGCCGACCTCGTCCGCCGCGGCTGGTTCGCCCCGAACCCCCGGCGCCTCGGCCGGGCGGGGAGCCGGATCGTGGTCTACGGCGTGTTCCTCACCGTGCTGCTGGCGCTGACCGTCGGCTACGCCCAGCTCGGCGTCATCCTCGCCCTGGCCGGGGCCGCCGCCGTCGTGACGTCGGCGGCGCTGCCCGCGCGGCGGCGGGCGGGCACCGACGTGGCCCGGCGCCTGCGCGGCGTCGCCGAAGCGCTGGCGTCGGCCAAGCCGAAGGACCTCACGAAGCCCCAGCGCGAAGTCGTCTTCTCGCGCGGCCTCCCGTACGCGTCAGCTCTGGGCGAACTGGCGCCGTGGGTGGCCGCCTTCGAGGCGCTCCCGCACCCGCCGCCGGTGTACTGGCACGCCGGCGACATCGCCCCTGACCAGGCCGGATCCTTCGCGGCGGCGCTCGCGGGCGCGTTCGCCGGTGCCCGCCGCGCCCACCTCCGCACCCTCGTGAGTGGGAAACAGGGTCAGGACACTGTTTCCCACTCACGAGGCCGGACGCCGCAATCCGCTCCGCCGTCGTAGGGTGGGGCCATGGCCGATCCCGAGCTCGTCCGATACACCCTCGACAACGGTCTGCGGGTGGTTCTCGCCCCCGACGCGACCGCGCCGGTGGTCGGCGTCAGCGTGCACTACGACGTGGGTTTCCGCTCCGAGCCGGAGGGGCGCACCGGTTTCGCGCACCTCTTCGAGCACCTGATGTTCCAGGGCTCCGAAAGCCTCGAGAAGCTCGCGCACTTCCGCCACGTCCAGTCCAGCGGTGGCACGTTCAACGGGTCGACCCACCCGGACTACACCGACTACTTCGAGGTCCTGCCCAGCGCCGCGCTCGAGCGCGCGCTGTTCCTCGAAGCCGACCGGATGCGCGCGCCGAAGCTGACGACGGAGAACCTGGCGAACCAGATCGACGTCGTCAAGGAAGAGATCCGGCTGAACGTGCTGAACCGGCCCTACGGCGGGTTCCCTTGGATCACCCTCCCGCCGGTCCTGTACTCGACGTTCCCCAACGCGCACAACGGTTACGGCGGCTTCGAGGATCTCGAGAGCGCCACGGTCGAGGACTGCGCCGCGTTCTTCGACACCTACTACTCGCCGGCGAACGCCGTGCTCACGGTGGCCGGCGACTTCGAGGTCGGCGCGGCCAAGGAACTGATCGGGAAGCACTTCGGCGACGTCCCGCACCGGCCCGCGCCGGAGCGCCCGTCGTTCGCCGAGCCGCTGCCGACCAGCGAACTGCAGGGCGAGACGATCGACCCGCACGCCCCGCTGCCCGCGCTCGCCGTCGGCTACCGGATGCCGGACCCGATCAACGACGTCGACAGCTACCTGGCCTACCTCGTGCTGGCCGGCGTGCTCACCGACGGCGACGGCTCCCGCCTCCAGCAGCGGCTGGTGCACCGCGAGCCCCTCGTCGTCGACATCGGCGCGGGCGCCGGGCTGTTCGGCCCGTTCGAGGCCCGCGACCCCGACACGTTCACCATCACCCTCATCCACCCGCACGAGGTGCCCCGCGAGCGCGTGCTCGCCGCGCTGGACGACGAGCTCGAGAAACTCGCCGAAACGCCACCGGACGAGCAGGAACTGCGCAAGGTGACGGCCCGCTGGACGGCGAGCCTGCACTCGGAGCACGACCGCCTGGTGTCCCGGACCCTGGCGCTCGGCTCGTTCGAGCTGCTCTACGGCGACGCGTCGCTGGTGTACAAGCTGGCGGACCGGATGTCGGCCGTCACCGCGGAAGCCGTTTCGGCGGCGGCGAAGGCGCTGCGCCCGGACGCGCGCGCCGTGCTGGTGGTCAAGCCCGCTTCGGAAGGGAACAACGAGCAGTGACTTCGGCAACGCACCGCAGCGCGGAGGAGATCGGCCGCACCGCGCAGGGTCCCCGCCCGCTGCCCCCGCTCGGCGCGCAGCGCGCCGCCGCCGACCTGTCCCATGTGGACACCGAGCTGAGCAACGGCCTGCGCGTGGTGGCCGTGCGCAAGGCGACCGTGCCGATGGTCGAGGCGCGGCTGTGGATCCCGTTCGCGGGCGACGACGCGCTGCACCCGGCGACCGCCGAGGTGCTCGCGGAGACGATCCTCACCGGCACCGCCCGGCGCAACCGCATCGAGATCGACGCCGAACTGGCGCTGATCGGCGGCGACATCGGCGCCGGCGTCGACCCGGAACGCCTGGTGCTGACCGGATCCGCGCTCGCCGACAAGTTCCCGACGTTCCTCGACGTGCTCGGCGACGTCCTCACCGGAGCGACGTACGCCGACGACGAGATCGCCCGCGAGAAGGAGCGGCTCGTCGAGCGGATCGCCGTCTCGCGCACGCAGCCGCGCACGATCGCGCGGGAAGCCCTGCAGAAGCACCGCTACGGCGACCACCCGGCCACCCGCGAGGTCCCCAAGGCCGAAGACGTCGCGGTGGTGACACCGGAGCAGGTCCGCGCGCTGCACCAGGCGTCCGTGCTGCCGCGCGGTGCGGTGCTGGTGCTGGTCGGCGACCTCGACCCGGCCACGGTGATCGGTGACCTGGAGAAGGTGCTCGGCGGCTGGGCGTCCGACCGCGCCGCCGTGCGGCTCCCGGCGCTGCCGGACCTGACCGGGCCGAACGTGCTGCTGGTGCCGCGCGCCGGCGCCGTCCAGTCGCAGATCCGGCTTTCGGCGCAGACGGTCCCGCGCACCGACCCGGGTTACGCGGCGCTGCAGCTGGCGAACCTGGCCTACGGCGGGTACTTCTCGTCGCGGCTGGTGGAGAACATCCGCGAGAACAAGGGGTACACCTACTCCGCGCACTCGGGCTTCGAGTTCACCGACGGCACCGCGGTGGTCAACGTCGACGCGGACACCGCGACCGACGCGACCGCCCCGGCGCTGCTGGAGACCCGCTACGAGCTGGGCCGCCTCGGCCAGGTCCCGCCGGCCGGCGACGAGCTGGAATCGGTGCGGCAGTACGCGATCGGCTCGCTGCTGACGTCGACGTCGTCGCAGTCCGGGCTGGCCGGGCAGGTGCTCGCGCTGGCTTCGACCGGGCTGGGACTGGAGTGGCTGAACGAGCACCCGGCGCGGGTGGCCGCGGTGACCGCCGAGGAGGTGGCCGAAGCGGCGCTGAAGTTCTTCGCCCCCAAGCGGTTCACCGGCGTGGTGGTCGGCGACGCGGCGGTGCTGGAGAGCAAGCTCCTCGCGCTCGGCGACGTCGTGGTGGGCGAGCCCGCCTGATGTCCGTTCCGTTCGCACTGGGGGATCCGCCCACCCTCTCCAGGTCCACTGTGGACCGGCAGGAAGGCTTGCGCACCAACCCTTCGCGCTTGCTGTCGCGCTGGCCCGACGCCCGGGTCGTCCTGCTGGACGACGCCGGGCGCACGCCGGTCGTCGAAGGCGCGTCGACGCTGTCGTTCCGCAAGGCGGTCGACTTCGGCTCGTCACCACCGGCGGACGCGGTGTTCCTCGGCGAGTGGCAGGACGTCGACTACTGGTCGCTCCCGGGCGGCCCGTCCGGCGAAGCCGACACGGTGAAGATGGCGGGCAGCTGGGGCTTCGTCGAGGAGGTCCCGCGCGCCGACGGCGAGATCTGGGTCGAGCTGCGCGGTTACGGCGACCTGCTGGACGACACGTCCGCGGGCCTGTTCACGACGGCCCAGGCGCTGCGCTTCTGGCGCCGTCAAGCCAAGTTCTGCACCCGCTGCGGCCACCCGACGGAGCTGATCCAGTTCGGCTGGGCGAGCAAGTGCACCAACGACGGCCGCGAGGAGTACCCGCGCACGGACCCGGCGGTGATCTGCCTGGTCCATTCGCTGGAGGGCACGAACGGCTCGCACGTGCTGCTGGCCCGCCAGCCGATCTGGCCGGCCGGCCGCTATTCGGTGCTGGCCGGTTTCGTGGAGGCGGGGGAGTCCCTGGAAGCCTGCGTGGTCCGGGAGATCAGCGAAGAGGTCGGGGCGACGGTCTCGGACGTGCGGTACCTCGGCAGCCAGCCGTGGCCGTTCCCGCGTTCGATCATGCTGGGCTTCACGGCCCGGGCCGATCGGTCGTTGCCGCTGGTCCCGGCGGACGGCGAGATCGAAGAGGCGCTGTGGGTGTCCCGCGAGGAGGTGCGCGCGGCGTTCGAGAACAGCCAGTTGCGAAACGAGGGCGCCCGCCCGACCCCGATCGCCGGCGGCGCGGCGGAGATCATCCTGCCGGGCAACTCGTCGATCGCCCGCGTGATGCTCAAGGCCTGGGCGGACGCGGAGGAGTGAGTGCGGGGGTGTGCCTGGCCGGTACACCCCCGTTTTTCACCCGATCGCTCGCGGCGACGGGGAACCCCTGTGGCTCAAGTGGCACCAGGGATTTCCGAGGCCGAACCGCCGTCGTCGAGAAATTTGCCGCGGCTCGACCTGACGGAGTGGCCGGCCCGTGATGCCGCCGGTGCGGCGCACGTCGAGGCTCCGGCGCAACGGATCGGCACCGAGGTCTAGCCGGCGGGCACGTCCGAGAATCGATCTCCCGCCCTCGGGCGGGTCACCGAAGCCGAGGGTGGGATCGAAGGGCCGCGGCCCGGCGGTGCCCCCGAATCGTCATCGCCGGTCGAGCCGGGCTCGCCCGTGGATCATCGCGGTGTCCAGCTGCCCGGCGCCGGCAAGCAGGCGCCGGGCAGCAGTTCGACCTGAGGCCACCCGGCGATATCCCGGCAGCCCGCGAGACGCCTGCGTAACCGCCCCGCGACGCAACGCGACCACCTGAACGGCCCCGGCTACCCGCCGGGGCCGTTTTCGTTGCGCCCCGTGCACCCCTGCGCCAGGTGGTCTACCGGCCCGCCCAAGCGTTACCCGCCCGTTTCAAGAGACCGTTGACGGCTGTGCCCGGGCTCACTACAGTCCCCGGAAACCGTCTGTAAAGTATCCTAATTAAGTCGGGAGCGACGAGTGCGAGCCGGTAGCCCGCGGATGCTGCGCGAGATCAACGATCGCGCCGCCATCGAGGTCCTCCTTCGGGAAGGCCCGTTGACCCGCGCCGAACTCGAGCTCGCCATCGGACTCTCGAAGCCCGCCACCGCGCAGCTGCTCACCCGGCTGGAGCTGGACGACCTCGTCGTCAAGGCCGGCGTTCGGGGCGGTGGCCGCGGGCCGCGGGCCCAGCTCTGGGCGGCCAACGGGAGCCTCGCCTTCGTCGCCGCCGTCGATCTGACGCCGCACTTCGCGGACTTCGTCGTCGCCGATGTCGCCGGGGTCGTGCTCGCCGAGTACCGGGCTCCCTTGCCCGTGCACGAAGGGGCCGACGTCGTCGGGACCTTCGGGGAGGCACTGAGCCACGTCGCCGGGGAAGCCGGTATCACCCGGGACCGGCTGGCCCACGTCGTGATCGGCGCGCAGGGGGCGTTCGACCCGCGGACCGGCCTGCTGTCCTCCGCGCCGCACATCCCCGGCTGGCTCGGCTTCGACGTCCCGCAGAAGCTGTCCGACGAGCTCGGCGTCGACGTCACCATCGAGAACGACGTCAACCTCGTCGCCGTCGAGGAGATGAGCGTCGGGCAGGCGCAGGACGTCGACGACTTCGTCATGGTCTGGCTGTCCGAAGGCGTCGGCGGTGCCGTCGTGATCGGACGGCGGTTGCTGCGCGGCGCGACCGGCGGTGGCGGAGAGATCGACTGGATGCGCGTGCCCGATCCGGCCACTGTGGACACCGGCGACGTCTGGCCCGAGGCCGGCGCCCGGTTCGGCAACCTGGTCGACTCGCCCGCCATCTGCCGGCTCGCCGCCGCGCACGGGATCGAAGCCGGCACCGCATGGGAAGCCGTCGCGAAAACCGGACCGCGCCACCCGTTCCGCCACGACCTGGCGAAGCGGGTCGCCGGCGGCGTCGCCAACCTCGTCGCGGTGGCCGACCCGCAGCTCGTGCTCCTCTGCGGGGACACCAGCCGCGCGGGCGGCGAGGACTTCGCCGCGCTCGTCGAAGAAAAGCTCCACGAACTCGTCCTGCCGCGCACGCCCGTCGGCTGCGCTTCGGTGCAGGGCAACGCCGTCCGCGCGGGCGCGCTGCAGTCCGCGCTCGCCACCACCCGTGAGGACGTCTTCGGCGTCGTCACCCCCACGCTCCTCGGGTCGCGCAGGCCCGAGGGCGACATCACCCGTCCCCGACCGAGTAGCCCCAACCGATGAGGAGGAGGGCCATGCCCCCTACCACCCGGACCCGTCGCGGCGCACTTCTTGCGGCCGCCGCCGCGGCGTCCGTCCTGCTGACCAGCGCCTGTTCCGGCGCCGCCGCCCCGAGCGGGGGTGACGCCGCGGCCGCGCCCGGCAAGGACGACAAGCTCACGATCACCGTGTACTCGAAGTTCACCGACCGCGAGTACGGCGTGGTGACGGCGGGGCTCAACAAGCTCAAGGCCAAGTTCCCGAACATCGAGATCAAGCACGAGGGCAACCAGGACGACGACAAGCTCACCCAGTCGATCCGCGGCGGCAACCCGCCCGACGTCGCGATTTCCTTCTACACCGACAACCTCGGTGCGTGGTGCTCCACCGGCAGCTTCCAGGACCTGAAGCCCTACATCGAGCGCGACAAGATCGACCTGAACCAGATCCCCGAAGCCGTCCGCAACTACACCGAGTACCAGGGCAAGCGGTGCGCGATGCCGATGCTCGCCGACGTCTACGGGATGTACTACAACACCGACATGTTCGCGTCGAAGGGCATCACCTCGCCGCCGAAGACGCTGTCGGAGTTGTTCGAGGACACCAAGAAGCTCACCGAGTTCAACCCGGACGGCTCGATCAAGGTCGCGGGTTTCCTGCCTTCGATGCCGTTCTACGCCAACCAGGCCCAGTACTGGGCGCAGTACTTCGGCGCCACCTTCCTCGGCCAGGACGGCAAGTCGGACCTCGCCACCAACCCCGGCTGGAAGGCGATGTTCGAGTTCCAGAAGCAGCTCATCGACTTCTACGGCGGACACGACAAGGTCGAGAAGTTCAAGGCGGGCCTCGGTGACGAGTACTCCGCCGACCACGGCTTCCACAAGGGCAAGCTCGCCATGATCATGGACGGCGAGTTCCGCACCGCGTTCCTCAAGGACCAGGCGCCGGAGATCAAGTACCAGACGGCGCCGTTCCCGGTGCTGGACTCGATGGCCGACCGCTACGGCGGCGGGTTCACCACCGGCACGATCATCGCGATCCCCAAGGGCGCCAAGAACCCCGGCGCCGCGTGGGAGCTGATCAAGCAGGCCACCCTGGACACCGACACCCTGGTGGACATGGCCAACGGCCTGAAGAACGTGCCCAGCACCAAGGCTTCGCTCACCTCGCCGAAGCTGGACCTGCAGCCGCAGTTCAAGACGTTCCTCGACATCTACGACAGCGGCAAGCTGGTGGCCAACCAGACCACCCCGATCGGTGACGCGCACCTCAAGGCCGTCAACGACTTCGCGGAGAAGTGGCAGGCCGGCTCGATCCCCGACCTGACCGCGGGCCTGGCGAAGGTCGACGCGCAGGTGAACGACGAGCTCAAGCAGAAGGGCGCGGGCGGATGACCTCCACCGCTCTTCCCGTCACCACCGAAGGTTCCCCGTCCGCACCTGCGAAGGTGCGGGCGGGGGCCCGCCGGGCCAAGCGCCGCCGAACCGTTTTCTTCTTCATGGCACCGGCGTTCCTCGGATTCCTGATCTTCTTCGGCTACCCGCTGATCGCCACGGTCTACTACTCCTTCACCCGGTACGACCTGATCAACCCGCCGGTGTTCATCGGCTTCGACAACTACGTCCGGATGTTCACCACCGAGCCGCTGGTCGGCACGGCCGCGTACAACACGCTGTGGCTGGTGGTCATCCTGACGGTCTGCCGCGTGGTGTTCTCCCTCGGCGTCGCGTCGGTGATCTCGCGGCTCAAGTCGGGGGTCGGCCTGGTCCGCACGCTCTGCTACCTGCCGACGCTCGCCCCGCCCGCCGCGGCGACCCTGGCGTTCGTCTTCGTGTTCAACCCCGAATTCGGCCCGGTCAACCGGTTCCTGCGACTCGTCGGCATCGACGGCGGACTGTGGTTCAACAGCCCGGAGATGTCGAAGCCCGCGCTGACGCTGCTCGCGCTGTGGGGCTCCGGCGAGCTGATGATCATCATCCTCGCCGCGCTGCTGGACGTCCCGACCGAGCAGTACGAGGCGGCGGAGCTCGACGGCGCCGGCCCGATCCGCCGGTTCTGGCACGTCACGCTGCCCTCGATCTCGCCGGTGCTGCTCTTCGGCGTGGTCAACTCGATCATCTACGCGCTGCAGTTCTTCACGCAGGCGATCGTCGCGGCTTCCGCGAGCGCGGGCACCGCGGACGTCGCCGGCAACTCGAAGCTGATCGGCGCACCGCAGAACTCGACGCTGACGTACCCGATCTGGCTGTACGTCCAGGGTTTCCGTTACTTCAACATGGGTTACGCGGCAGCGATGGCCGTGCTGCTGTTCATCGTCAGCGCCGGGTTCACCTGGATCCTGGTGCGGCAGCTGCGGAAGTCCCAGCACCAGGAGGAGGGCGCATGACCGCGTTGGCCGAAGCGCCGCAGCGCGATGCGGGCGTGCCGCCGAAGGTGCGGTTCAAGCGCAACTGGGACAAGCGGCTTTCCTACATCGCGACCCACGCGGTCGGGATCGCGCTCGGCGTGATCTTCATGCTGCCGCTGCTGTTCGTGTTCCTCACTTCGGTGATGAAGAGCGACCAGGCGATGACGGCGAGCCTGTGGCCGACCGAATGGCACTTCGAGAACTTCGTCGAGGTGTTCCGGAAGGCGCCGCTGCTGTCGTACTTCGGCAACAGCCTGCTGTACTCGGCCGTGGCGACGGCGGGCGCGCTGCTGTCGGCGATCCCGGCCGCCTACGGGCTTTCGAAGCTGCGGTGGCGCGGGCAGAACCTGTTCTTCATGCTGACGGTGGCCGCGATGCTGCTGCCGCCGCAGGTCACCATCGTGCCGCTGTACGACCTGTGGGTGCGGATGGGCCTCACGGGCACGCTGGTTCCGCTGATCGTGCCGTACTTCTTCTTCGACGCGTTCTCGATCTTCCTGCTCCGCCAGTTCTTCCTCACCATTCCGAAGGACTACATCGAAGCGGCGAAGATCGACGGCTGCAACGAGTTCCAGGCGATGTACCGGGTGCTGATCCCGATGGCGAAGCCCGGGATCGCGGCCACCGCGATGTTCTGCTTCCTGTTCACCTGGAACGACTACTTCGGGCCGCTGCTCTACACCGGGGAAAACCGCGACCACTGGCCGCTTTCGCTGGCGATCGCGTCCTTCCGCGGCATGCACCACGTCGAGTGGAACCTGACGATGGCCGCCACGGCCCTCATCATGGCGCCGGTCATCGTGCTGTTCATCTTCGCCCAGAAGTCGTTCGTCAAGGGCATCACATTCACGGGAGTCAAGGGATGAAGCTGGCAGTCGTCGGTGGCGGGTCCACCTACACGCCGGAACTGATCGACGGGATCGCCGGTCGCCGGTCCACTTTGGACGTCGACGAGATCGTGCTGGTCGACCCGGACGCCTACCGCGTCGACGCCGTCGGCGGGTTCAGCCAGCGCTTGCTCGACCACGCCGGCCACCCCGCGCGGGTGCGGACCACGCAGTCGCTGGAAGAGGGTGTCGACGGCGCGTCCGCGGTGCTGATCCAGCTGCGGGTCGGCGGGCAGCGGGCGCGGCGCTCGGACGAAACGTTCCCGCACGCTTGCGGCTGCGTCGGGCAGGAGACGACCGGCGCGGGCGGCCTCGCGAAGGCGCTGCGCACGGTCCCGGTGGTGCTCGACATCGCCGACCGCGTGCGCAAGATCGCCGGTGACGACACGTGGATCGTCAACTTCACGAACCCGGTCGGCATCGTCACGCGCGCCCTGCTCAACGAGGGCCACCGCGCGGTCGGGCTGTGCAACGTCGCGATCAACCTGCAGCGCCAGTTCGGGAAGCTGCTCGGCGTCGGCGCGGACGACGTCAAGCTCGTCCACACCGGACTCAACCACCTGAGCTGGGAGCGCGGCGCGCTCGTCGACGGCGTCGACCGGCTGCCCGAGCTGCTGGACCAGCACCTGGACTACCTGTCCAACGAGGTCAGCGTGCCGGAGAAGTGGTTGCGGCGCATGAACGTCGTGCCGTCGTACTACCTGAAGTACTTCTACGCGCACGACGAGCAGGTCACCAAGCAGCGCACCGAGCGGCCGCGCGCGGACGTCGTGTCCGACGTCGAGGAAGAACTGCTGAAGATCTACCTCGACCCGGAGCAGAACACGAAGCCGGAATCGCTGGAGAAGCGCGGCGGCGCGTACTACTCGGAGGCCGCCGTGCAGCTCGTGCACGCGCTGACCGCGGGCGGGCCGGCCGAGGAGCACGTGGTGAACGTCCGCAACGACGGGACTTTCCCGTTCCTGCCGGACGACGCCGTCATCGAGGCCAGGTCCACTGTGGACTCGAAGGGTGCGACGCCGATCGCGCAACCGCCGGTGGAGCAGCGCTTCGCCGGGCTCATCGCGGCGACGACGTCGTACGAGTACCTCGCACTGGAGGCGGCGATCAAGGGCGGCCGCGACCGCGTGGCGGACGCGCTGCTGGCACACCCGCTGGTCGGGCAGTACACCAAGGCCGACCAGCTCGCCGACTCGCTGGTGCAGATCAACCGCGAATACCTGCCGTGGGCGCGCGGATGAAGCCTGCCATCATCGCTGTCGACGGCGGCAACAGCAAGACCGAGGTCCTCGTGATTTCGGAAGACGGCGTCGTGCTGGGCCAGTCGCGCGGGCCCGGCGCGTCACCGCAGAACGTCGGCGTCGCGGCCTGCGTCACGGCGCTGGAAACCCTGGTGCTGGAAGCCTTTCCGGACTTCGGGGAACGGCCGGCCGCGGTCCACACCTCCGCGTACCTGGCCGGGCTGGACTTCCCGCGTGAGGAAGAAGCGCTGCACGCGGCGCTGTCCGCGCGCGGCTGGAGCGACACCCTGACCGTCGGCAACGACACCCTCGCGCTGCTGCGGGCGGGCAGCGCGGGGGTGGGCGTCGCCGTGGTGTGCGGCGCCGGGATCAACGGCGCCGGCGTCGGACCGGACGGCCGCGTCCACCGCTTTCCCGCGCTGGGCAAGATCTCCGGCGACTGGGGTGGCGGCTACCGGCTCGGCGAAGAAGCGCTGTGGTGGGCCGTGCGCGCCGAGGACGGCCGCGGCCCGCGGACCGCGCTGATGCCGGCGGTGGCGGCGTACTTCGGGAAGCCGACGCTGCTGGACGTCGTGCAGGGCCTGCACTTCGAGGAGATCGACGCGGCGTCGATCCACGGGCTGTGCCCCCTGCTGTTCGAGGTGGCGGCGGCCGGCGACGAGGTCGCGCAGGACGTCGTGACGCGGTTCGTGGAGGAGGTCAGCGTGTTCGCCGCGGTGATCCTCCGCGAGCTGGACCTGACCGGGGAAGCCCCGGAGATCGTCCTCGGCGGCGGCGTGCTGACCGGGATCGGCGCGCCGGTGATCGCGGAGATCGAGAAGCGGTGCCTGAAGGTGGCGCCGCGCGCGGTGGTCCGCGTCGTCGACGTGAACCCCGTGGTGGGGGCGGCCTTGTTCGGACTCGACACACTGGGCGCGCCGGAGGCCGCGAAGACGGCCTTGAAGGCGGCGACCCAGCGCGTCTGAAGACCCTGGCGGGACCTGTCTCGAAGCGGCGCGAGACAGGTCCCGCCAGACCCCCTTACGGCACCAGGATTTCGCCGGTCTCCAGCAGGGACTTGAGGTCCGAGAGGATCCAGTCCCAGCCACCACCGGCGTTCTCGCCCGGCCCGGCGTTGACGTCTTCGTGCACCCCGGCGACCATGTCGGCGGTGAGCGGCGCGCCGGTGACGTCGTGGGTGACGGTCAGTCTGGTGCCGGCCGTCTTCGTCGCCTCGATGTCGTAGGTGAGCGTCGTGTACGGCTCGGCGCCCATCCCTTCGGGACCCATCAGCAATTTCCAGGTGATGACGAGCTTGCGCGGCGGGTCGACTTCCAGGACCTCGCCGTCGACGAGGTCACCGGTGAACCCGGCGTCGATGAACGCCTGCGTCGGGCGGGTCCGGTGCTTGCCGCCGACCTTGAGGTCGAAGTCGGCGAGGCCGGTGTAGCCGTACTTCTGCGTCCACTCGGGCTTCGTGATGGCTTCCCAGATGCGCTCCGGGGTGGCCTTGATGTAGACGCGGTGGACCTGCACGGTGGTCGTCATGGTTCTTCGCCTTCCAGTTCGTTCTTGAGGTCGAGCAGCGCGGTGACGTGGCGCTCGGTGTACTTGTCGATCCACCGGTCGTGGATCTGCCGGATCGGCACGGGGTTCAGGAAGTGCCGCTTCTCGCGGCCGTCCTTGCGCGTGACGACGAGCCCGGCTTCTTCCAGCAGCTTCAGGTGCTTCATGACGCCGAAGCGGGTCATCTCGACCTGGGTCTCCAGCTCGGTGAGCGTGCGGCCGTCACGCTCGAAGAGCAGGTCGAGCAGGAACCGGCGGGTCGGATCCGCCAGCGCCTTGAACACCAGGTCGTCTTGCACGTCCTCAAGATAGGTGACCAAAAGGTCACATGTCAACGCCGCGCTTCCACGTGAAAGTGCGGGGCTGGATGTGATGTCCGGGGAGGTTGGTCAGCCGGGTGACCGGTGGCTTGCCGCCGGTTGAGCTGTGGGGTCGGTGGTGATTGTAGAAGTGCAGCCAGCCCGGTAGCGCTGCTCGGCGTTGTTGCTCGCAGGGATAGAAGCGGGCGTAGACCCATCCATCGGCCAGTGTCCGGTGGAACCGTTCGATCTTGCCGTTGGTCTGCGGCCGGTAGGGGCGGGCAGGACCCGTTCGACGGTGACGCCGCGGTCGGTGAACCAGGCCACTGCCTGGCGCAATACCGCGGTGGCGGTGGCTGCGGTTTCGTGGGTGTGGATTTCGGCGTAGGCGCCGCGGGGCAGCCCGGGGGCGTTTGTTGCGGTCGCCTTGGCGCGTCCGACGAAGCGGTGCCCGCCGCCGTCGGGGATGTTGCCGGACTTGGTGACATCGACGGGGATCAGCGATCCGGGATGGGCGTGTTCGTAGCGGCGCAGGGGTTCGCCGGTGACCCGGTCGATGTGGGTTGAGTCGGTGGATCCGGCAGCGCACCGGCGCGGCGTGCAGGGTGGATGCGGGCAGGTCGAGCCGGCCGGCGATCTGGACCGGGCCCAGCCGGTGCCGCCACCGCAGTCGCGCGATCTGACGCACCGGCACGGGCGAGGTTTTGCTCGGGCTGTGGTGTGGGCGGCTGCTGCGGTCAGCCATCCCGGCCATACCTTCGGTGCGGTGGGAGGAGGGGGGCCACTTCGCGGCGGTCTTGGCGGCGACCATGAACATCTTCGCCGCGTCGGTGCAGTTCCAGCCTTGTTCGACGATCAGGCGAGCGAGTCGCAGGCGGGTTGTGTGGGGCCAGGGTGGGACACGAAGGCCTCCGGTGGGTGAAGCGGTTCCTAGACAGCTCCACTTCACATCCGGAGGCCTTCACCTGTCTGCACGACAGGCCGTCACCGGGTCACCTCAGCTCGGGACAACGTCCCTGAACATCACATCTAGACCAGCAGGGAGAGGGGGAGGATCAGGGCGATCGCCACCACCGAGATCAGCGTCTCCATCACCGACCAGCTCTTCAGGGTCTGGCCCACCGAGAGCCCGAAGTACTCCTTCACCAGCCAGAACCCGGCGTCGTTGACGTGCGAGAAGAACAGCGACCCGGCGCCGATCGCCAGGACGAGCAGTGCGCTCTGCGACGGGTCCATCCCCGCCGCCAGCGGGGCCACGATGCCCGCCGCCGAGACCGTCGCCACCGTGGCCGAGCCGGTGGCCAGGCGGATCGCCACCGCGACCAGCCAGCCGAGCAGGAGCGGCGAGAGGTTCGCGTCCTTGGCCAGGCCGGTGATGACGTCGCCGACGCCGGCGTCGACCAGGGTCTGCTTGAAACCGCCACCCGCGCCGACGATGAGGATGATGCCCGCGACCGGGCCGAGCGAGTCACCGACCACAGTGGACAGCTTGTCGCGGCCGAGCCCGGCCGGGCGGCCCAGCAGCACCATGCCGACCAGGACCGCCACCAGCAGCGCGATCAGCGGGTCGCCGACGAAGTCGAGGATCTTGCGGGCCTGGCTGTCCTTGGCCAGCAGGATGTCGGAGAGCGCTTTCGCCAGCATGAGCACGACCGGCAGCAGCACCGTCGTGAGCGTCGCGGCGAAGCTCGGGCGCGGCTTGCCGGTGTCCGCGCGCTCGGGAATCAGGCGCTCGGGCGGCGCGGCGTCCGGCACCAGCCGGGCGGCCAGCTTGCCGAACAGCGGGCCCGCGATGACCAGCGTCGGGATGCCGACGAGCAGGCCGAACGCCAGCGTGATCCCGACGTTCGCGTTCAGCGCGCCCGCCGCGGCGAGCGGGCCGGGGTGCGGCGGGACGAGGCCGTGCAGCACCGAAAGCCCGGCTACCGCAGGAATTCCCAGCAGCATCAACGGTTTCCCGGTGCGCTTGACCGCGAGCAGCACCACCGGGATCAGCATGACGAGCCCGATCTCGAAGAACATCGGCAGCCCGATCAGCGCGGCGACGAGCGCCATCGCCCACGGCAGGCTCTTGTCGCGGGCTTTGCCGAGCACGGTGTCGACGATCTGGTCGGCGCCGCCCGAGTCGGCCAGCAGTTTGCCGAGCATCGCGCCGAGCGCGATCAGGATGCCGACCGACGCGACCGTGCTGCCGACACCGGTCGTGAAGCTCTTGAGCAGCTTGTCGACCGGCATCCCGGCGGTCAGCCCGAGCACGAGCGAGCCGAGCACCAGCGACAGGAACGGGTGCAGTTTCACCTTGGTGATCAGCACGACGATGACGGCGATCGCGACGACGGTCGCGGCGATCAGGCGGGTGTCGTGGCCGGTCCAGGCGGCGGCGAGGGTGGTCATGAGCGCTCCCGGAAAGCGGTGAGGGCGCCGTCGGTGATGGCGGCGGGCGACTCGCGGATGTCGAAGATCGCTCCGGGCTCGTCCGGTTCGAGGGGTTCGAGGTCGGCGAGCTGGGAGTCCAGCAGCGACACCGGCATGAAGTGACCCGAGCGCGACTGCATGCGCTCGGCGAGGACCTCGCGGTCCCCGTGCAGGTGGGCGAACCAGACGTTCCCGCCGGTCCGCAGCACGTCCCGGTACCGGCGCTTGAGCGCGGACGACGTCACGACACCCCCGGCGGCCTGGTGCTCCCGGATCCAGCCGGCGATGGCCTCGAGCCAGGGGGCGCGGTCCTCGTCGGTCAGCGGGTGCCCCGCGGTCATCTTGTCGATGTTGGCCTTCGGGTGGAACGTGTCCGCCTCGGCGTATTCGACGTCCAGCGCCCGCGCGAGCGCGGTCCCGATCGTCGTCTTCCCGGAGCCTGACACCCCCATCACCACGATGACGGTCATCCGCACCTCCCACGTCGTTGTGCCCAGGAGAGTCAAACTCAAAAGTACTACTTATTCAAGATGAAGTACTACTTAATCGAGTCAGATGACTAGGTTGGGTGAGGTGAGGCACGAGCAGGTACTGGACGAGCTGGGCGCGGCGATCGCGAACGGATCGCTGCCCCCGGGCACCGTCTTGCGCTCCGAAGAGCTGCAAGAGCGCTTCGGTGCTTCGCGGACGGTGGCCCGCGAGGTCGTCCGGGTCCTGGAGACGATGCGGCTGACGAGCAGCAAGCGCCGGGTCGGGGTGACCGTCCGCGAGACGGCGGAGTGGAACCACTACGACCCGCGGCTGATCCGCTGGCAACTCGACGGGCCGGGCCGCCCGGCGGCGCTGGCCACGCTGAACGAGCTCCGGTCGGCGATCGAACCCTGCGCGGCCCGGTACGCGGCTTTGCGGGCGACACCGGAGGAGCGGGGTCGGCTCGGGGCGTTGGGGGAGCGGCTGGCGCGGACTGCCCGGGCGCGGGACCTGCCGACTTTTCTCGAGTTCGACATCGCTTTCCACGACCTGTTGCTGAGCGCTTCGCGGAACCCGATGTTCGCGCAGCTGTCGGAGGTCGTGGCGGAGGTGCTGACGGGGCGGACGGGGCACGGGTTGATGCCCCCGGAGCCGCAGCCCGAGGCGGTGGCGCTGCACTTGGAGGTGGCGGCGGCGGTGGCGGCGGGGGAGGCGGACCGGGCCGAGCGGGCGATGCGGGACATCGTGGTGCAGGCGCGTGAGGAGATCGCTGCCTTGGTGGAGTAATCGAGGCCGGTGGGGTGGGCCGTCGTGCGGATGCCGGTGAGGCGGGCCCGGGATGGGGCGCTCGGGCGGTCGGTGGGGGCGGGCCGTCGTGCGGATGCCGGCGAGGCGGGCGCTCGTGTCGTAGCCGGGCGGTCGGTCGTGCGGCGCCGATGAGGTGGGTCCCGCGGTCGTCGTTCGGTGCGTGAGCCGAGGCGGACATCGGCCGGGCGGCGGTCGCGCGCGAGGCGAGTGCAGGTGGTCGTCGTGCGAGCCGGTGGGGGCAGGCGGACACGCCGCGAGGCGGGTTCCGGGGTCGAGTAGCCTCCTCAGGAACTGCAGTTTTCTTCCGCCGGGGGGCACGGGTGAGCGCGGCGCGCGCGATCGGACTGGTCTTGGGTGTGGCGGCCGACGGCGCCCTCGGCGACCCCCGCCGCCGTCCGCCCGTCACGGCTTTCCGGCGGCTCACCCCCGGCCGTGGCGCTCTCGTCGCGGGTGCCGCCGTCGTGGGTGGCGTGCTGCTGGAGCGGGCCGGTCGCGGGCGGCCGCTCGTCCAAGCCTCGGCGACGGCCGTCACGACGTGGGCGGTCCTCGGGGCCGCCGGGCTGGCCGTGCAGGGCACCGAACTCGCGCGTGACCTCGAAGAGTGCCGCTTCGAGCCGGCGCGCGCGACACTGTCCGAATTGGACCCGCGGGTCGCCGACGGCCTCGGGGCGATCGCGTTGTCCCGCGCCTCCGTCGAGACGCTGGCCGAAAACACCTCCGACGCCGTCGTCGCCCCGCTGGTGTGGGGCGCGCTCGCGGGCGTTCCCGGGCTGGCCGGGGCGCGCGCCGTGAGCCTGCTGCGCCGGGCCCGCGTCGGGCGGCGGGGGCACTGGGCGATCGATCGGCTCGACGAGCTCGTCCACCTGGTCCCGACCCGCGTGGCGGCGGCGTTGACCGTCTTGGCGGCCCCGGTCGTCGGCGGCTCGGCCGGTGGCGCGTGGCGCGCGTGGCGCCGTGACACGATCGCCCACCCGAGCCCGAACGCGGGGCGCGTCGAGGCGGCGTTCGCGGGTGCGCTGGAGGTCCGCGTCGGCGGCCGGACGGTGTACCCGCACGGCGTGGCCGAGCTGCCGGTCCTCGGCGTCGGGCGCAACCCGGACGCCGGGCACGTGACGCGGGCGGTCGAGCTGTCCCGGGTCGTCGGCTGGCTGGCCGCCGTGACCTCGGTGGTGCTGGCCGTCGCGGCGGGTTTGCGGCGCCGCTCGCGCTGAGCTGTCCACAGGGGCGGCCGGGTGTGGACAACCGGGCGGCTTCGCTTGCGCTGGGGCGGTTTTGTCCTGGGGCACCGATAGACTGGCCTAGGGGCCGCCCCCAGGGATAGGGCGGGGGCCGCTCGTGCTTGGCCGCCGCGGCACAACCGACAGTGTCGGCAGCATGGGCACCTCGTGGACGCTCAAGTCCAAGCACGACGACGACGGCCCGGGCGGCTCGTTCGTCGTCGGCGAGGAGTTCGAGATCCACACGAACGTCGCCGGTCAGGTCTGGACGATCACCTTCGCCGACAACGGCCTGGTCTTCTTCACCGGCGACGACGTCTCGACGCCCACCGGCATCCGGGAGCAGCACCCGACCGCCAACCGGCCCGGCCGGGTCCAGCACATGACCGTGCACGCGCTGAACCACGCCACCGGCGAGACCATCGACGGCGACCTGGCCGTGCAGCCGGTCGCGGCCTGCGGCGGCTGAACGAAGCGCGGCTGAGGGGGTGTCCCCTCAGCCGCGGCGGCGCAGCTGCGTCACCGCCTCCGCGTCCAGCCGCCCGCCGCGCTCGGTCAGCCGGGCGCCGATCCGGTCCCGGTCCTCGGCCGTCTTGTTGCCGCCGAACTTGAACTTCGCCCGGACGCCGGTGATCGTGAACTCGATCCCGCGGATCCCCGGCAGCAGCCGCTTGTCCGGCGCCTCCGTGGCGCTGACCGCGGCCCGCGCGCCGTCGGGCTCGAAGTGCCGCAGCTGCTCGTCCAGCAGCGCCGCCTTCGCCGCCGGGTCGTCGACCAGCCGGACGTCGCCCTCGAGCTGCACGGTCGCGTAGTACGACGTCGGCACGCCGCGCGCCGGGTCCGCGGTCGTGTTCCAGTCCGCGCGGATGTAGGTGTAGTCGTCGACCACCGTCAGCAGCGCCCGCGGGTGCTCCTCCAGCAGCGGCCAGATCGGGTTGGGCCGCGCCAGGTGCGTGACGACCGTGCGGTCGCCGTCGAACGCGAAGTGCGCCGGGGTCACCACCGGCAGGTCGCGGCCGGTGCCGCCGGCGATCAGCTGGCCGAAGTCGTGCGAGGACAGCCACTCCCGCCATTCGGAGTCGTCGGCGGCGTCCCACGGGTGGATCAGCATGCCCGCAGTGTCACCCGGGCAAGTGGCCGCGCCGAAGGGCCATTTCCGGCCTACTTCTGATGGCCACTTTCGGCGAGTTCGTCCTCGGCCAGGATCTCCGCGACCGACTTGCGGCGCGCCGGCGTCGGCGACGAATCGAGCGCGCCGCCGGGCTTCAGCTCGCGCACGGTGAAGTACAGCCAGCCGAGCAGCGCCATCGCGCCGAACGCGATCCACTGCAGTGCGTACGACAGGAACGGCCCCGAGTCCGTCTGCGGCAGCGGCAGCGCGCCGAGCACGCCGGGCTGGCCGGTGTCGAGCTGGAAGTAGCCCGGCCGGATGTCGAGCTTCGCCGCCCGCGCGACGACCCGCGAATCGACGACGTAGCTCTGCAGCCGCCCGCCGGTCGACGCGTCGGCGAACGCGTCACGGTTCTTCGGGTCCGTTTCGTCGGCGCGCGCCCGCGCGGTCACCGTCACGACGCCGGGTGGCGGCGGCGCGAACGGCAGCGCGCCGGACTTGCTGTCGAGCCGGACGTAGCCGCGGTCGACGAGCACGACGGTGCCGTCGGTGGTCTGCAACGGCGTCAGCACCTCGAAGGCGCCCTCGCCCTGCACCGTCCGCAGCCGCGCGACGACCTCCTTGTCCGGCAGGTACCGGCCGGTGATCGAGACGAGGTGCCATTCGGTCTGCGGGCCGATCACGCTCCCCGGCGGCAGCAGCTGCGTCAGCGGCAGCGGCGCGGCCGTGAACGACGTCTCCAGCGCGGAGTTCTGCTGCTCGCGTTCGGTGTTGCGGCTGAACTGCCACGGCGACAGGAGCGTGAAGCAGCAGACGGCGAAGGTGAACACCACCGCCGTCAGAGCCAGCCACCCGGGCTTGAGCAGGAACCGCAACCGCACCCCACCACGGTAGGCCGTGCCCCGGCCCGGCCGCGTCCCGGCCTCCACCACCTGTGACGGAGGCCGGGACGAACGGGACTCAGCGGTCGAGCCGCCACTGCTGGCTCACGTTGCCGGCGACGCAGGCGGCCGTGATCACCCGCGTGCCCGGGTCGTTGGAGCCCAGGTCGGCGCACAGGCCGTTGTGGTTGCGCAGCGTGCCGTCGCCCGGCGCGGTCCACTGCTGGCTGACCGCGCCCGCCCGGCACGCGACCATGATCACCCGCGTGCCGGGGTCGTCGGACCCGAGGTCGGCGCACAGGCGGTTGGTGTTGACGAGCGTGCCGCCGAGGAGGCCCCAGCGCTGGCTGACCAGGCCTTCGCCGCAGGTCACGACGGTGATCGGGGTCTTCTCGGCGTTGGAGCCCAGGTCGGCGCAGAGCCCGTTGTGGTTGCGCAGCGTGCCGTCGCCCTTGAGGAACCACTGCTGGCTCAGGTTGCCGGCGACGCAGCCGGTGACGAGCAGCGCCGCGCCCGCCGCGTTGCTGCCGATGTCGGCGCAGACACCGCCCGCCGTCCGCAGCGTGCCGTCGCCGGGGAAGCGCCACTGCTGCTCCGGGACGGCCGTGCAGGCGGCGGTCCCGACCGACGTCCCGGTCACGGCGAGGCAGAGGCCGGCCGCGGTGCGGACCGTGCCGTCCCCGGGGAGCGTCCACCGCTGCCCGGTGTTGTCCGCCGCGCACGCCGCGGTGGTCACCTGGGTGCCGGCGCCGGTGCACAGGCCGTTGAAGTTGCGGATCGCGTACGGCGGGATCTGGGCGCGCACCCAGTCCGTGAGGTCGTCGAGCCGGGTTTCCGTGGTGCCGTTGCGCGTTTCGGTCTCGCCGATGCAGCCGTGCTGCCACGACGCGTTGTTGATCGCGACCAGTTCGGTCGCGCCGCCGGTCTCGCGCAGCGCCGGACCGCCCGCGTCACCCTTGCAGGTGGTGGCGTCGGCCGTGACGTTCAGCGTGGTCGCGGTGCTCGACGCGACGGTGAAGGTGGCGGTCGACAACCGGTCCGGCACCCATTCGGTCGCGGTCCGGCCGTAGCCGGCGAGCCGCAGGGTTTCGCCGGTGCTGACGGGCGAGGTCCCGAGGGCGACCGGCGCGACGGTGAAGACGGGCGCGTCGAGCCGGGCCAGGACGAGGTTCCGGTCCGGCCGCGGCACGAGCGAGGCGACCGCGGTGGTCCGGCCCCCGACGGTCACGGTGGCCGCGGCCGGCGGCGGGCCCGCGGGCGTCGCGGCGTCGCCGAAGCAGGTCGTGGCGGTGAGCACCCACTGCGGCGCGACGAGCGCCCCGGTGCAGCCCCGCCCGGCGGTGTTCACCTTGGCGACGTACGAATACGTTCCTTCGGCGGCTTGACTTCCCCCGGCGATCGCTCCGGCCGGACCGGCGGCCACGAACCCCGCCGCGGTCACGAGCGCCAGAACGCCCGAAATCCTTTTGAGCACGCGTTTTCCCCTCATCGACGACGATGCCGGAGGGCTTATCGGGCGCGGCCCGCTCAACCGTACGAAGATCGGCTGTGACGCCGGTCACCGCTCGGCGCGGACCCAGTCGAGCAAGCCGGGCACCGCGCGTTCGACCATGCCGAGGACGTCCTCGAAGCCGTCGTCACCGCCGTAGTAGGGGTCCGGGACCTCGGCGCCTTCGGGCGCGGACGGGTCGAACGAGCGCAGCAGCCGCACCTTGGCGGGATCCTCGACCCGCGACCGCAGGAACTCGGCGTGCCCTTCGTCGGCGGCCAGCAGCAGATCGGCGGCGAGGTCTTCGCCGGAGACTTCGGAGGCCACGTGCGAGGTGGGGTAGCCGTGCGCTTTCAGCGTCGCGCGAGCACGTTTGTCGGCGGGCTCCCCGGCGTGCCACGGCCCGGTACCGGCACTGGTGACGCGGACGGCATCGCCGAGGTGAGCTTCTTCGAGCTTGGCCCGGAACACCAGTTCGGCCATCGGGGAGCGGCAGATGTTGCCGGAGCAGACGAAGACGATGTGGGTCACGTCCGCGAGCGTAACCGGCCGGTTCACCCGGTCACCCGCTCACTCGGCGGTCTCGATCAGTCCGCCGGCCACTCGTACGACAGTTGGTAGAGGCTGGCCGGGAGCACGATGTCGTTCATCTCCAATGCCCTGCCACCGGTTCCGTAGGCCACGCGCGTGACCGTCAAGACCGGGACGCCGCCGGCGAGCTGGAGCAGCGACACTTCGTCCGGAGTCGGCATCCGGGCGCCCACGTGCTCGGCGAACGAGCCGATCACGTGCCCCGCCTCTTCGAGGCGAGCGTAAGTTCCGCCGTCGCCCGTGTTGATCTTCTCGATCGCGGTGCCCCGGGTCAGTTCACGCGGCAGCCGGGACACCGCGATCTGAGCCACCAGTCCGTCGGCTCGCATCACCCGATCCCTTACGGTCACGTCGGTTCCGACCGGTACCTGCAGATATCCGGCTGCCCGTTCGTCGGCGCGTTCGAAGCGGACCTTGACGTTGCTCGCCGCGGTGAACCCCTTCGCCTTGGCTTCGGCCATGAACGCGCCTTCGTTCCGTTCGCGCGCATCACGGGAGAGCCGGGCGCGCGCGAGCCGCTGGATGTTCGACGGTGGGCGCACGAACACGCCACGGCCGTGCTCGACGTCCACCACGCCTTCGGACCGCAGGAGGTTCACCGCCTCACGGACGGTCGGCCGCGAAACGCCATAGGTGTCGATCAGCTCGCGTTCACTCGGAAGCTTGGCTCCGGGCGCGTACTCGCCAGCATCGATCTTCCGGCGAAGATCGGTCGCGACCTGCCGGAACGCGGGAACTCCACTCGTACGGTCCACCATGCGGAACATTCTCCACTCGTCAACTCGTCTTGACCAGTCGACGACCGCGTGTGACCGTTGTCTCATCAAGACGTCATGACGAGTTTGAGGCGGTGCTCCGGTGAGTCTGATCGTCTACCTGGACAAGGCCCGGATCCAGCCGGCCCTCGACGACATCTGGCACTGGGTCGCCGATATCGACTTCGGCAACGGCATCCTCACCACGCTGTGCGGCGAGGAGCACGAGGTCGTCTTTGAGAACTACGTGCGAAGGCCTCCGCTGAAAACCTGCTGGGAGTGCGACCTGGCTTACCGGCGGGCGATGCGGATCAGCGTCGGCCGGACTCATCCGGCCCTGGCCGCCCAGTGCGGGACCCTTCGTGGAACGCCCCCTTCGCCTGCGTAACCGGCTGGTTCACCCGGTCACCCGCTCACTCGGCGGTACCCGTGGCCCGCGACCGGCACTTAGCGTGATCACGCGAGGACGCGAACCGGAAGGAAAGCGATCATGCACGGATGCTGTTCGAAGTGCACCGGTCAGGGCTGCGGCTGCTGCGGCAACTGCAACTGACGCCCCACGCGGCGCTCACGGCGGCGGCGGCCAGACGCCGCCGGGGCGCCTCCCCCGGCCCGCACGAACAGCCGCTGCCGAGGGTCCCTCAGCCCAAGCAGGTAGCCGACGTCGCCGTGCCGAGGGCGCGGGTGTGCAGTGCGTCGAAGTGGTGGACGACGTCCGCCACCCCCGCCGCCACCAGCTGACGCGCCGGGCACGAATGCGCCGCCCGCACCGCCGAAGTCGCCGCCAGCTCCGTCAGCAACCCCGTGTTCAGCCGGTCGATCACCGGGCGGATCACCGCGAGATCCGGCCGGGGCGAAGGAACTTCCGCCGGGTGGGCGTCCCAGCGCGTGTAAAGCCCGCGCTGCACCACCTTGTTCGCCTCGATCTGCGCGCGGAAGAACCGCACCGCGTCCGCCGGGTCGAGGCCGAGACCCGGGGCGCGCGCCGAAACCGAGTCGTAGATCTGCTGTTCGCGCACCGGGTCGTCGATCGGTGACGGCGTTCCGTACTTCGCCGCCGCCACCTGATCGGCTATTTCCACGCGCTGCGCGGCCAGGTCGGTGAGCCGCCACAAGCCAGGGGGAGAAGCCGACGCCGGGAGCGCCGCCACCAGGAGACCGGACACCACCGCGAAGAGCACAGCCAGTACTCGCATGGCGCACGACCGTACATGCGAAGATCCCCGGATGCCCGCACTCTCCGAAGTCATCACCGTGCTGGAGCAGGCCTACCCGCCCGCGCTCGCCGAGTCGTGGGACGCCGTCGGCCTCGTCTGCGGCGATCCGGCCGAGCCCGTCACGCGCGTGCTCTTCTGCGTCGACCCGGTCGCCGAGACCGTCGACGAAGCCGCCGACCTCGGCGCGCAGCTGATCGTCGCGCACCACCCGCTGCTCCTGCGCGGCGTGCACGGCGTCCCGGCCGACACCGCCAAGGGTGCGCTCGTGCACCGGATGATCCGCGCCGGTATCGCCCTCTACTGCGCCCACACCAACGCCGACTCGGCCGACCCCGGGGTCTCCGACGCGCTCGCGCAGGCGATCGGGCTCCGCGTGACCGGCCCCCTTGCGCCCAACGCCGACGGCGTCACCGGCATCGGCCGCCTCGGCGAACTGCCCGAGCCCGAGCCGTTCGCGATCTTCGTGCAGCGGGTCGCCGACGCGCTGCCCGAGACCGTGCCCGGGGTGCTCGGGGCGGGCGACGAGGACCGCTTGATCCGCACCGTCGCCGTCTCCGGCGGGGCCGGCGACTCCTACCTGAAGCAGGCCACCGCGGCCGGGGTCGACGCCTACGTCACCGCCGACCTGCGCCATCACCCCGCCGGTGAGCACCTCGCCGGGGCGCACCCGGTGCCCGCGCTGGTCGGGCTGACCCACTGGGCCAGCGAATGGCCGTGGTGCGGGCAAGCCTCGGCGGTCGTGGCGCGAGCGTTTGCGGGTAACGTCGACATCTGCGTCTCCACGCGGTGCACCGACCCGTGGAACGTCCGCGCCGAGCGCACATCGAATTAAGAGGAGCACCGTGAAGGCCGAACCCGCCGTGCAGCGCCAGTTGCTCGAGCTCGCCAAGGTGGACGCCGAGCTCTCGCGCACCGCGCACCGCCGCCGCACCCTGCCGGAGCTGGCCGAGATCGACGCGGGGGAGAAGCTCGCCCGCGAGCGCCGCGACGCGCTCGTCTCGGTGGAGACCGCCGCCTCCGACCTGGACCGCGAGGTCGCCCGGCAGGAGAAGGAGATCGAGTCGGTGCGCGCCCGGGAGGACCGCGACCGCAAGCTCCTCGCGTCCGGCTCGGTGAACTCGAAGCAGATGACCGACATCGAGCACGAACTGCAGACACTGGAACGGCGCCAGCGCGCGCTCGAGGACGACCTGCTGGAGCTGATGGAGCAGCGCGAGGCGCTGGGCCTGGACGCGCAGCGCACCGGCGCCGAGGTCGACAAGGCCGAAGCCGAGGTCGCCGCCGCGATCGTCCGCCGCGACGAGGCGTTCAAGGACCTCGACACCATCCGCGCCCGCCGCGACGAGGACCGCGCGAAGCTGCTGCCGCGTTTCCCGGAGCCGCTGCTCAAGCTGTACGAGCGGGTCCGCGAGCACAAGGGCATCGGTGCCGCCCTGCTTCGCGCCCGCCGGTGCGGTGCCTGCCAGCTGGAGATGGACCGCAACACCGTCAACGAGATCAAGGGCTCGCCCGAGGACGAGGTCATCCAGTGCGAGAACTGCGGCGCGATCCTGGTCCGGACCGTGGAGTCGGGTCTGTGACCTCGCACGTCGTCATCGAGGCCGACGGCGGATCCCGGGGCAACCCCGGGCCCGCCGGCTACGGCGCCGTGGTCAAGGACGCCGACGGCGAGGTCCTCGCCGAGCGCAAGGAAGGCCTCGGCGTCGTCACCAACAACGTCGCCGAGTACCGCGGGCTGATCGCCGGGCTGGCCGCCGCGGCCGAGCTCGGTGCGTCCACTGTGGACGTCCGGATGGACTCGAAGCTCGTGGTGGAGCAGATGTCCGGGCGCTGGAAGATCAAGCACCCGGACATGCAGCCGCTGGCCGAGCGGGCCAAGGAGCTGGCCGCCGGGTTCACGCGCGTCAAGTACGAGTGGATCCCGCGCGCGCAGAACTCCCACGCCGACCGCCTGGCCAACGAGGCCATGGACGAGGCCGCCGGCAAGCCCGCCACGGCGAAGCCACCGAAGCTGCCGACCCGCAAGCCGGACCGCGCGACGGTGGCCTGGACCGGCGCGAAGGGCACGCCGACCCGGCTGCTCCTGCTGCGCCACGGCCAGACGGAGATGTCGGCGCTGCGCCGCTACTCCGGCCGCGGCGACGTCCCGCTCACCGAACTGGGCCGCGCGCAGGCCGCGGCGGCGGCGAAGCGGCTGGCCGCGATGGACGGCCTGGTCGTCGACGGCGAGGCCGTCCCGATCATCTCCTCGCCGCTCACGCGCACGAAGCAGACCGCGCAGGCCGTCGCCGACGCGCTCGGCGGCCGCGTCGAGACCCACCCCGGCCTCATCGAGACCGACTTCGGCGACTGGGAAGGCCTGACGTTCGCCGAAGCCGCCGACCGCGACCCCGAGCTGCACGGTTCGTGGCTGGGCGACAGCGCGGTGCCGCCCCCGGGCGGCGAGAGCTTCGACGTCGTCCACCGGCGTGTCCGCAAGGCCCGCGACGAGCTGATCGCCGAACACGGCGGCCGGACGTTGCTGCTGGTCAGCCACGTGACGCCGATCAAGACGCTGCTGCGGATGGGCCTCGACGCCGGCCCGCAGCTGCTGTTCCGGCTGCACCTGGACCTGGCATCGCTGTCGATCGTCGAGTTCTACCCGGACGGCAACGCGTCGGTCCGCCTGGTCAACGACACCTCGCACTTGTCCTGACCGGTCGAATGTGGGGTGGATCACGCTCAATGCCGACGCGTGGCCGACCCCCGATGGGGTATTGGCTACAGTGTCTCGACCGCGTCGCCGCGGTGGCGGGTCTCCAGCTCGACCCACTTCAGGGGGCGCCGGCTCGCGCGTATCCCACCGGCAGAAGCCTGCGGGCGGAACAGTGACGAGGACATGACGGCTAGCGCACTCACCGAGACCTCTCCGAGCGACGTCCCCGAGGACCCCGTGCCCGCGACGACCGCGCGGAGCTGGGGCGCGCGGCTCGCGCCGGTGCTGGCCGTGCTCGCCGGCGTCGCGGCGGTCGCCGCCCACGCCACGCGCTACGGCCACTGGATCGTCGACGACGCCGCCATCACGTTCTCCTACGCCCGCAGCTTCGCCGACGGCCTCGGCCCGGTGCTGCAGCCGGGCGCCCCGCCGGTCGAGGGCTTCTCCGACCCGACGTGGATGGTGCTGCTCGGCCTCGGCAAGCTCGTCGGCCTCTTCGACCACGGCTCCCTCTTCGGGCTGCCCGACTACGTGCTGTTCCCGAAGGTGCTGGGCCTGCTGTTCACCGGCGGCATCCTGACCGCGTGCCACTTCGCCGCGAAGCAGATCTTCACCCGCTTCGCGTGGCTGGCCACGCTGATCGCCGGCCTGACGCTGGCGACGATCCCGTCGTTCGTCATCTGGGTCGTGTCCGGCCTGGAGAACTCGCTGTTCGCGTTCGCGGTGGTCACGCTGGGCGTGACGCTGTTCATCGCGGTGCGCAACGACCGCCTGCTGACCCCGAAGGTCGCGATCTGGGCGGGCGTCATGGTGGCGTTCGCCGCGCTGACCCGGCCGGAAGGCCTGATCTACGCGGGCGCGTACCCGCTGGCGGCGCTGTTCCTGCTGCGCGGCGGCCTGTTCTGGAAGAGCTTCCGCCTGGCCCTGCTGTCGGTGGCGGCGTTCGCGGTGCCGTTCGGCGCGTACGTCGTCTGGCGCCACGCCGAGTTCGGGCGGCTCCTGGCCAACCCGTCGGTGGCGAAGCAGCAGGGCCTGCCGGGCTTCGACGCCGTGAAGCGCCCCTTCGAGCTGGTCGGCTACGCGGGCTGGGCCGGCGTGGCCGTGCTGGCGCTCGTGCTCGCGTTCGCGCTGGTCAAGGCCCCGTGGCGGCGTTCGCTGATCGCGCTGCTGGTGCCGCTGGGGCTCGGGATCGTCGCGTACGGCGTGATGGTCCCGGACTGGATGTACCAGCACCGCTTCGCCAGCCCGATCTGGCCGCTGGCGGTCATCGCGGGCACGCTGTCGGCTGGTGAGCTGCTGCGCCACCGCCAGGCCCTGCTGCGCGTCGGCGTGGTCGTGGTCCTGGTGGGCGCGTTCATCCCGTCGGCGATCGGCTTCGCGTCGGCGGCGGACAAGTTCGCGAAGAACCCCAACATCACGGCGTGCCTGGTGGCGGACCGCTTCGGCCGCGGCTTCAACACTTACGCGGACATCCTGGGCATCCAGAAGGCGTCGCTGCTGCTGCCGGACCTCGGTGGTTCGTCGATGACCAGCCGCCTGGAGCTGGTCGACATGGCGGGCCTGGTCAACAAGCCGATCGCGGACCTGGTCCACGACAACGACCTGGCGGGCCTGCGCAACTACGTGTTCGACACGGTGAAGCCGACGTTCATCCACTCGTGGGGCCCCTGGGCGGCGGGGAACGGCATCGCTCTGGACCCGCGCTTGGACCGCGACTACGTGCTGATCTACAGCTCGCCGATCGAAGGCCTGCGCAACGGCGACTGGGTCCGCCGCGACGCGGTGACGGACCCGGCGAAGCTGAAGGCGGCGCAGGACTACGCGGCGAAGACGATCCCGGCGGTGGCGGCGGACCGCTTCGGCGGGCCTTTGGACGACTGCGGGGCGACGATGAAGCCGGGCCAGACGATCACGATGCCCAGCTGATTCAGGGGTTGTGCGCGGCGCGGAAGGCGTTGATCTGCCGCTGGACGCTCTCCAACCGGCGGGACCTTCAGCAGGGCGACGAGCAGGTCACCGGGGTGGAAGTCGCCTTCGGCGAGCGGATCCCGCTCCAGGAGGTCGAGCGCGAGGGGCACCAGCAGCTCGGCGCTCGTGCGCGGTCCGGACCAGCCGGGTCGCGTCGGCGGGCGGAGCGTCCCAGGTGTGGCCCTGGAGCTGTTCGAGGCTCAGCGACATGTCGACCACGGCTCAGCTCGCCAGGCCCAGGCTCAGCCACAACGCCCCGGTCGCCGCGGCCAGGCACAACGGCGTCGTGATGATCCCCAGCGCGTGGAACGTCTTCGCCGACGGGGGTGCCGGGAGCGTCCGGCGCCACAGCAGCGTCGCCAGTGAGCCCAGGTAGGTCGCGTTCGGGCCGATGTTCACGCCCAGCAGGACCGCCAGCAGCACGCCCGGCGCCGGGTGCGGGCCGAGGACCGACAGCAGGATCAGCGTCGCCGGCAGGTTGTTGACCAGGTTGGCCAGCAGCGCCGCCACCCCGGCCGCGATCAGGAGGTCCAGCAGGCCGGTCGACGTCGGCAGGAGGTCGCCGAGGAGGCCGCCCAGGACGTGCTCCGACACCGCCTCCACCACGACCGCCAGGCCCAGCACGAACAGGCACAGCTGCGGCGACGCCTCGGTGACCAGCTGCCACGGCCGGATCTTGCCCCTCGCCAGCGCCCGGACGCCCAGGATCAGCGCCGCGAGCGCCGCGATCCACACCGGCTCGACGTGGCCGAGCTGGCCGACGCCGAAGCCCACCAGCGTCAGGACGAGGACGACGAGTGCGAACGTCGGCGTTTCGAGGTGCTGCTTCGGTTCGGCCGTCTCGCGGGGACGCAGGTCGGCGGCGAAGAACCGCAGGAAAACCGCCAGTTCGATGGCGATCGTGACCAGCCACGGCAACGCCATCAGCGCCGTGAACCCGGCGAACGTCAGCCCCGACGCGGCGAACGCCAGGAGGTTCGTCAGGTTGGACACCGGCAGCAGCGTCGACGCGGAGTTGGCCAGGTGCGCGCACGCGTAGACGTGCGGGCGGGGCGGGAGTTCGAGGCTCTTCGCCGTCGCGAGGACGACCGGGGTGAGCAGGACGACGGTGGCGTCCAGGCTGAGGATCGCGGTCACCCCGGCCGCGGCGGCGAAGGTGAGCACCAGCAGGCGCCGCGGTTTGCCGTGGCACGCCTCGGCCAGGCGGTTGCCGAGCCAGCTGAAGACGCCGTCGACACTGGCCAAAAAGGACAACAGGAGAATGGCGGCCAGAAAGCCCAGCGTCGGGAGGATCTCGACGGCCCGGTCGCCGGCCGCTTCGGGTCGCACGAGCCCGAGCAGCAGGGCGAGCCCCGCGGCCGGCACCGCGGCGACGGCTTCGGGCCACCCGCGCGGCCGGACGATGGCGAAGACCAGCACGACGGCCAGCAGCGCGAGGCTGCCCGCCCCTGCCCAGAAGTTCACGTGCTCACGCTAATCGACGCCCGCCGACGCGCCCCGCCTGACCACGGCGGCGGCCGGAGTGGTGGCGGCGCGATTCTGTCGGTGCTCCCGGGTAGCGTGGAAAACGGGGGCGCCCCCGCGGGCGCTCAGACCCCCAGCGGCTCCGGCGTCGCCGCACCTCGCGCCAGGTCCTGCTCCTTGGCCCGGATCACCGGCAGCACCTCCTTGCCGAAGTGCTCGACGTCCTCGAGGTAGTGCAGGAACCCGAGCAGCAACAGGTTCGCCCCGCGCTTCTTGTACTCGATCGCCCGGTCGGCGATCTGCTCCGGCGTCCCGATCAGCTTCGTCCGGAACCCGTCGTTGTACTGCACCAGGTCCTCGAACTCCGAATCCGCCCACATCCCCTTCGAGTCCGAAGTGGACTTCCCCGCCTGCGCCACGGCCGACCGGAACCCTTCGACCGCCTCGACGTTGGCCTTGGCGACGATCTCCTTCAAGACCGCGCGGGCCTCGCTCTCGGAAGAACGGGCGATCACGAACCCGTTCAGTCCGAACCGGACAGTCCGGCCCGCGGAAGCCGCGTAGCCGCGAACCTCGGAAACCTGCTCGCTGAACCCGTCGAAGTCCTTGCCGTTGCTGAAGTACCAGTCCGACACGCTCCCGGCGAGCTTCCGCGCCGCCGTCGAATTTCCGCCCTGGAAGATCTCCGGGTGCGGGGCCGCCACCGGCTTCGGCTTGATGTCGAAGTCGTGGATGCGGTAGAAGTCCCCGCGGAACTCCGCGTGGTCGTTGGTCCAGAGTTCGCGCAGGACGCGGATGAACTCCTCCGACCGCCGGTAGCGCTCGTCGTGCTCCAGCCACGGTTCGCCGAGGCCGGTGAACTCGCCCTTGAACCAGCCGCTGACCACGTTGACCGCCGCGCGGCCGCCGGAAATCACGTCGGCGCTGGCGATGAACTTCGCCAGCACGCCCGGGTGCCACAGTCCCGGGTGGACGGCCGCGATCACCTTCAGGCGCTGCGTCGCGAGCAGCAGGGCCAGGCTGAACCCGGTCGATTCGTGCTGGTAGGAGGCACCGTAGCTGGCGGTGTAGCGAACTTGGGAAAGCGCGTACTCGAACCCGCTGTTCTCGGCCAGCACGGCCAGCTGCCGGTTGTACTCGTAACCCCAGTCCGTCCGCTGCTCGATGTCGGACGTGACGAGGCCACCGCTCACGTTCGGGACCCAGTAGGCGAATTTCAACGGCTCTTCGTACGACATGGCCCGAGTAGAGCAACGACCCGGAGACGGGTCAACGCGCGTCCGCACGGTGGGACTTGGCCAGCGCGCCACCGAGTTCCGCGCGGCCGGGGATGCCGAGCTTGCGGTACGCGCCCGACAGGTGCAGCTCCACCGTGCGCCGGGTCAGGTGCAGCGCCGTCGCGATTTCGCGGTTGGTCAGGCCCTGCGCGGCCATCACCGCGATGCGGTTTTCCTGCCGCGTCAACCCGTGTTCGTTGTCCTTGGCCGGGGTGAGCGCACGCCGGGACGAGCGCAGCTCCTCCGCCGCGCGCCGGGCGAGCGGGCGGGCGCCGCAGTGCTCGCTCAGCTCCACCGCCTGCCGCAGGGTTTCGATGGCCTTTTCGGACTGGCCGTGCCGCGCCTGCAGGCTGCCGAGCTCCGTCAACGCCGTCGCCAGCTGCAGCCGCGCCGGGGACGTCCGCAACGTCGTGATCGCCTTGGTCAGCGCGCGCTCGGCTTCGTCGTCCTCGCGCACGAGCCCCAACGTCGTCAGCGCCGTGCCCAGCGGCCGCGCCGCGCCCCAGCGGGCCGCCGCCGTGCTGTCCTCTTCCGCCAGCCGCGCCGCGTCGTCGGCCTGGCCGAGCGCCAGCGCCGCCCGCGCGGCGTGCGCGCGCCACGGCACGAACCCAGGGAACCGCATGCCGTGGTGGGCCAGCCGGCGCCCGCAGCTGAGCAGGTCCTCGAACCCGAACCGGGTGTACCCGGTGGCGACGCGCAGGCGGCCTCGCGCGTACAGCAGGTAGGTGTGGGTGAACAGGCCCTGGCTGGCGACGAAGTCCATCCGGTCCAGCAGCGACGTCGCCGCCTCGAACCGGCCGAGGTCCACCCAGCACTCGACGAGCTTCGCCGCGCACAGCACGCCGACCGGGCACGTCGTCGTGCCGCCGCGCTCGTCGAACCGGCGCAGCAGCGATTCGAAGTGGACGCTCGCGCGCTGCAGGTCGCCGCTGGCCTGCAGCGCGATCCCGCGGGCCAGGGTGGGCAGCGCGCCGTGCGGCACGTGCACGTCCCACGGCTCACGCTCGACGTCGAGGGCGCGACACAGCCGGTCGACGTGCGCGGGCTCGTCCGCGAGCACCGCCGTCGCCAGCGTGAAGAAGTAGTGCTGCTCGAACAGTTCGCTGTCGTCGCCGGCCAGCGCGTCGGTGAAGTGGCCGAGCGCGTCCTGCGCGGACTCGCCGCTGCGGACGGCGTCGAGCGCCAGCAACGCCGAGCGGCTGCGCTGCGCCGCCGGGTCGGTCAGCGGCGCCCACTGCTCCTCGAAGTCGCGGAACTCCGGGGGCGGGCCCAGCCGGCTGCCCGCCTCGGCGAGGTAGGTCACGCACAGCAGCGGCCACACGGCGTCCGGGCCGCCGGCGTCGAGCCGCGCCGCGATCTGGCCCGCCGCGCTGATCCCGAGCCGGGCGTCCTGCCCGCCGCAGAGCGACAGCAGCATTGCGGTGGCGATGACCGCGGCGGTCTCGCGGTTGCCGATCGTGTCGACGGCTTCCCGCACCCGCTTCGCCGCGGCCGGCGGGTCGACCTGGAACTCCGCGTGCGCCAGCTGCAGCAGCACGGCGACCCGGCGCCCGGACGACAGCCGTTCGGCCAGCGCCCGCCGCAGGTGCCGCGCGGCCAGCTCGGGCCGTCCGGAGAACACGGCGTCGCGCGCGCTCAGCCGCAGCACGTCCACGCCCCACGGGATCCGGATCGACGTCGCTTCCAGCAGGTGCGCGGCGACGCGCTCGACCGGCGCGCCCGTCTCCGACAGCAGCTTCGCCGCCCGCCCGTGGTTGACCGCGCGGGTCGTCTGCGGCATGTCCTTGAGCAGGGAGTTGCGGACGAACGAATAGGTCAGCACCGGCTGGTTGCTGTTGGTGAGCACGTGCAGCCGGACCATCGTGTCGATCGCCTGCAGCGCGTCGAGCTCGTCGACGCCGGCGAGCTGGGCCAGCAGGTCGAACCCGGCGTCCTCGCCGAGGATGGCCGCCGCGTGCAGGATCTCCGCCGCGTGCGGGAACTCCTGCATCCGCGTGTGGAGCACCTGGCCGATCAGCGACGAGCCGAGCTCGTGCGGGTCCGCGCCGGGCAGCAGCCGCGGGCGCAGGGCCTGCAGCAGGTACGGGTTGCCGCCGGTCGCCTCGCGGCAGGCGGTGGCGAGCTCGCCGGGGGCGAGACCGAGGATTTCGGCCGCGGCGGCGTCGCCGAGGCCGTTCAGGGTGATCGACGCCGGCGTGCAGCCCGCCATCTCCAGCAGCGCGACGTCGTGGTGCGGCGGGTGCCCGGTCAGCGCGGTCAGGACGATCAGCACCGGCAGGTCGAGCACGCGGTTGCGGATGTAGGCGAGGCACCGCATGGACCAGGCGTCGGCGAGGTGGACGTTGTCGATGCCGAGGAACAGCGGGCCGCGGCCGGCGGCCTCGCGGACGAGCCCGAAGAAGAGTTCGAGCGCTTCGCTCTCCCCGGCCGGTCCGCACAGCTCGGTGGCGCTCGGGCGCGGCGTGCCCGGGGCGCTCAGCGCGTCCGCGAGCTGGCGGGCGAGCCCGCCCGGCAGGTGGCTCTCCAGCCGCGACCCGGTGGCGATCGCGACGGTGAAGCCCGCGTCCGCGGCCAGCGCCGCGACGGTGTGGAGGGTGGCGCTCTTGCCCATGCCGAACTCGCCGACCAGGACCGCGCTGGCCGCGCGGCCGCCGAGTGCGGCGGGGAAAAGGCTGGTCAGACGGCTGAGCTCGGGTTCGCGGCCGGGGAGCCGCGGGGCGGGACGCTTCGGTACCGAAGCCCCGCTGACGGGGTGCTCGGGATTTACTTCGGTATCCACCGTAAGGACTTTCATGTTGGGTTGGGGCAGACTACTGGAATCCGGCCGACCAGGGGAGATCCCGCGGAGCGCGGCCGGACCCGCCCACGACACGAGCAGGGGAGCCGATGGACGCAGCCGATGCGAACCGGTCTTCCCCGCCGGCACTTCCGTCGGGCAGCGGGTAGCCGGCTCCGGCCGGTCGCTCCGGAACGCCGGCCGCCGGTGCGCCGCCGCGGGGGAGGTACCCGAGCCGGACCGCCTCCGCCAGCGCTTCGCCCACCGACCGGAACTCGGTGACCCGGACCCGGCAGCGGGCACAGCCCCGCAGGTGCGTTTCGAACTCCGCCGGGTCGTCGAGGACGCCGAGCCCGTGCGCCGCGGCGTCCCGGTGCTTCCCCGTCATCGCACCGCCACTTCACCGAGCGTCTTCCGCAATTGCCGCATCGCCGTGTACAACCGCGATTTCACGGTTCCTTCCGGAATTCCCAGAATTTCCGCCGCCCGCCGAACGGTGTTTCCGGCGAGGTAGGTCTCGTAGATGACGGACTGGTATTTCGCGTCCAGTTCTCCCAATGCCCGAGTAATCGTTAGTGCGGCTAACGAACTGTCCGCGCGATCGGCGGACTCGGCGTTTTCCGGGATGTCCAGAGCGACCTCCTGCGGGCGGACCCGGCGATTTCTCCAGCCGTCGATGACGATCCGGCGGGCCACCGTGAGCAGCCAGCCGCGCAGCATTCCGGGCTCGCGTTCGAGGGTGTCCGAGTGTTGCCACGCGCGGATCATGGTCTCCTGCACCACATCCTCGGTCCACTGCCGGTCGTGGTTGGTCAGGGACAACACCTGTGCGAACAGGGTGGCGCGGAAGTCCTTGTACAGCAACGGGACGAGATCGTCCGCCGGGTCGACCGCGGTGGCGGACGAGGCGTAACCGACGTGGCCGCGACTTTCTCTGCCCAGTGCTTCCATAAAGCTCGCAACCTCACCTGACTGGCGGACCGTGGGGCCATCGGAGCGTAGCGCAAAACAACTTAATAGGCCATATGCATTAGTTTCGGTGCCCCATTAGCGACGGCCGCAAACGACACTCGTTCAAGATCGGTTCAGAATGTGTCTTGTGATGCACATCACAGGTCACTAAAAGGTGACGGCGAGAACCGGATCGCACCTTTCTCCCGTAGCTCACTGTGAAGCCTCCTTCGCGAAGGGACACCGGGATGCCGCTCCGATTCGTGGCGCTGCTGGCCGCCGCGGCCGCGCTCGTGCTCGGCTGCGCCCTTCCGGCGTCGGCCGGCGAACTGCAGCAGACCGACCGCGCGCTGCTGACCCGGCTGAAGCAGCACACGCTGTGGGCCGGGCCGTCGAGCAGGCTGGCCGCCGAGCGGGCCACCAACCGCCGCGTCCGCGCCGTCGCCGTCCGCATCACCGACGACCAGGCCCGCCTCGACGTCGCACTGGGCGCGGTGGCCGACCGGCTCGCGATCACCCTCCCGGGGGAGCCGACCGAGCAGGAGCGCACCTGGGCGGACGAACTCGCCGCGGCCGGCGGCGACGCGTTCGACCGCGCCTACGTCAACCGGCTCCGCGCCGAGTACGGCAGCCTCTTCGCGCTCGCCTCCGACGTCCGCGCCGGCACCCGCGACGACGACGTCCGCGCGTTCGCCCAGACCGCCGTCGACACCGCGCTCGGGCACCTGACGCTCCTGGAGAGCACCGGGCTCGCCGAAACCACGTCCCTGCTCGTCTCCGCCACCGAGGACGACACCCTCGGCGGCGGGGACCTCGCCGCCGCCGCCGTCCTCGTGGCCCTCGCCACCGTCGCCACGTTCGGCCTGCTCCGCCTGCTCGGAACTCCCGGCAGGACCCCGCCGCGCACCCGGAGGTAAGCCGCTCCATGTCCCCCTCAGCCGCGCTGATCCCGGTGTCGCCGCACGACACCGGGATCGCCGAGGCGGCCGCGCTCTCCGGCCGCCTCACCTACCTCTGCATGTGCCTCACCCTGTGCTGGGGCGTGCTCGCCGCCACCGGCTGGGTCCGCCGGTTCAGCGGCCGGGACGCGCTGCGCACCGGCCACACCCTGCTCGCCGCGTTCACCCTCGCCACCGGCACGCTGCACGGGCTGACCTTCCTCTTCCTCGAGGACGACCCGTTCGGCGTCGCCGACCTCCTGCTCCCCTTCTACGACGGCACCCCGCGCCACGCGCTCGGCATCGCCGGCCTGGAGCTGGTGATCGCCGTGTCCGTGACGGCGGGCCTGCGCCGCGCGCGGGAAGGGCGGTGGCTGCGCTTCCACCAGGCCGGCTACCTCGCCATCGGCCTGCTCGCCGTGCACGCCTGGCTCGGCGCCGTCTCGAGCGGGCACCTGGCCGTCGTCTGGCTGGCCGGGATCACGCTGCTCGTGCCGCCGGTGCTGCTGTCGGTCCTGCGGGTGCTGCCGCCCGCGTTGCTCGCCCGCGCCGGGCTGGTCACGCCGCCCGAGCCGGAGCCGGCCGCCCTGCGCGTCGACGTCGACAGCCGGCGCTGCCACGCCTACGGCGTCTGCCAGAGCGAGGCGCCGCAGGTGTTCCAGCTCGGCCAGGACGGCCGGCTCGAGTACGAGAAACGCCCCGAAGCGGGGGAAGTCCCGAACGTCCGCGCGGCCGCGCGCGCCTGTCCCATGCGAGCCATCCACCTGCTGGGAGCGATCTGATGACCGAACGCATCGTCATCGCCGGCGCCGGACTGGCCGGCCTGCGCGCCGCCGAACGGCTGCGCGAACTCGGGTTCGACGGCGAAGTCGTCGTCCTCGGCGCCGAACCCGGCATCGCCTACCACCGGCCGGCGCTGTCCAAGCAGCTCCTCACCGGCGCGGTCAGCCGCGCCGACACCCTCCTCGCCGACCCCCTCGAAGTCGACGCCGAATGGCGGTTCGACACGCCGGTCACCGCGCTGTCGCCGCACCGGCAGGTCGTCCACCTGCGCGACGAGGAACTCCGCTACGACGGCCTGGTCATCGCCACCGGCGTCGAACCCCGCCGCATGCCGGGCGCGCCGCACGGCCACCAGCGCGTGGTCGTCGTCCGCACCCTTTCCGACACCGTCGCGCTCCAGCGGGCGCTGACCGGCAACCCCGGCCCGGTCGCGGTGATCGGCGACGGCTTCATCGGCTGCGAAGTCGCTTCCAGCCTCCGCGAAACCGGCCGCGGGGTCGTCCTCTTCGGACGGTCGCGCCCGCTGCTGGCCGACGTCCTCGGCCCCGACATCGGCGACTGGCTCACGGCGTTGCACGCGGCCCGCGGCGTCCACCTCGAACTCGGCACCACGATCCGCCGCTGGCGTCCCGGGCCGACGTCGGTCGGGCTCGAATTCGCCGACGGCCGCGCGCTCGACGTCGCGTGCGTGGTGGTCGCCGTCGGCAGCGTCCCGGCGGTGTCCTGGCTGCGCGGCGCCAAGCTGCCCCTCGACGACGGCGTCGTCTGCGAACCCACCTGCCACGTCGTCGGCTCGTCGACGATCGTCGCGGCGGGCGACGTCGCCCGCTGGCCCAACCTCCGCTACGACGTCACGCCGCGGCGCGACGAGCACTGGCTCAACGCCGTCGAAATGAGCCGCGCGGCCGCCGAGAACCTCCTCGCCGGCCCGCGGGGCTCGCGGCCGTACACGCCGGTGCCGCGCTACTGGTCCGAGCAGCACGGCGTCCGCATCCAGGTCGCCGGCCGCCCCGCACTCGGTGCCGACACCGTCCTCCTGGAGAGCCCGGTGGCCGGCACTCGGCCCATCACGGGGTTCGTCCGCCACGGCAAGCTGGTCGGGCTGATCGGCCTGGACAGCCCCGCCGCGGTGCTGCACTGGACGGCCGAACTCGCCCGCCAGCACCCCGCGCCGGCGGTGGTCCGGCCACGCCACCACAGCGAGGCGGCGGCCGGCTGCTGAGCTACGATTCGGCCTGCGGACGAGCTGGCAGGGCGGTCGCGGGCCGGGGTGACCCGGCCCGAGGAAAGTCCGGACTCCACGGGGCAGGGTGGTTGCTAACGGCAACCCGGGGCGACCCGCGGGAAAGTGCCACAGAAAACAGACCGCCCCCGCTTTCGGGCGGGGGTAAGGGTGAAACGGTGGTGTAAGAGACCACCAGCGTCCCGGGTGACCGGGACGGCTAGGTAAACCCCACCCGGAGCAAGGCCAAGAGGGAGCTCTCGAGCTCCTGCGCAGGCGTTCGAGGACGGCCCGTCCGAGTCTGCGGGTAGGCCGCTGGAGCCTGCCGGCGACGGCAGGCCGAGATGGATGGCCGCCGCCCCGGAAGCCGCAAGGCGACCGGGGAACAGGATCCGGCTTACATGCCGGCTCGTCCGCCCCACTGCCCGTCGTGAGTGTCCAGGGCGGTTCCAACCGCCCTGAACACTCACGACCGAGGGGTGCCGGCAGTGGTTACCCGGTAGTAGGGTGCCGCTATGGCGGGTGACGAGAAGCGGTTCAAGTCGGCGTTCGATTCCCTGCACGCCCTGGCGTACTTCGCTCCCGAGGTGGACGAAGCGCTCACCGGTGCCGGGCTCCGGCCCGGGCGGATGCCGTACTTCGCCGGACGGTCCGCCGCCATGGGCGCGGTCGGGCCCGAGGTCGTCGCGGCCACCTTCTACAACTTCAACCCCGAGGTCGTCGCGCGCGTGATCCCGCGCGCCTGGACCCTCGCGACGCCGGAACAGGTCCTCGAAGCCCGCGTCGACGGGGTCGACAAAGCACTGACCCGGCTGCTCGGCGACCACGTCAAGAGCGACGAGGTCGCCGAAGCCGCGGAGCTCGCGCGTGAAGCCGCCGCCGGGTGCACCGCCGAGGGCCGGCCGCTCTACGCCGCGCACGCGGGGCTCGGCTGGCCGGGGGAGCCGCACCTCGTGCTCTGGCACGCCGTCACCCTGATCCGCGAGTACCGCGGCGACGGCCACATCGCCGCGCTCGTCCTCAACGGCCTCAGCGGCGTCGAAGCGCTCGTCACGCACGTGGCCACCGGCCGCGGCTTCCTCACCGCCACCGCCAAGCTGACCCGCGGCTGGAGCGACGAGCAGTGGGCCGCCGCCGAAGCCCGCCTCGTCGAGCGCGGGCTCCTGGACGCCGAGAGCCTGCTGACCGACGAAGGGGCCGCCGTCCGCGACCGCGTCGAGGTCGCCACCGAGGCCGCCGCGCGGGGGCCGTGGGAGCACCTCGGGGCCGAGCGGACCGCCCGGCTCGAAGAGCTGTGCCGCGGGCTCAGCCGGCTCGTCGTGGAGGCCGGTGCTTTCCCGGACGGGGTCTTCGCCAAGCGTCGCCCTTAGCACATCAAGATCACGCTATGTAGTGAAAAACTTGTGAAGTTCTGAGCGGCCTGTGACGGACAGCGCAGGGGTTCAAGATCGATATGGCCGCCGACCTGCCGAGGGGCCGTCACGGAACGGACTCGTGCGACGCGGCCGTTCGGGTCATGTCACACTGTTCCAGGCCTCACGAAGGCCACGGCGCCAGTACCCACAGTGAGCAAATCCCGGGCATAGGGGTGAGTTCGTCAGCACACTGAGAAGTATGGGTGGCCGGGGTTCAACCCGAGGGCCCTTGCCGCGATGATGGTGGGCGTGGAGTTTTCGTGTGCCCCGCGCACCGCGCCGGTTGAAGAGGCAGCCGGTATTCACGCAGCGCGCTTTGACCACTACCCCTCGTAGCCCCCATGATGTTGTTCGAAGCACCGCCTGAGCCAGAACCGCGCGGCCCCCACCGCGCACCGGGAGTATCGCGATGACGACCTTGACCACCCTCGACACCCTGGCCGCCGGCGAGCTGGGCACGGGAAACGTGCGCACCTGGCTGATCGACAACATCATTCCCCTGGTGCTGCTGGCCGTAGCGCTCCTCCTGCTCTGGCTCGGTGGCGGCAAGGGCGACAACGCCGGTGTCATGCGCCGACTCGCCGGTGTGGTCATCGCGCTCGCCATCATCGGACTCGCGGTCAGCGGCGCCGGCGTCAACGTCGGTCAGTGGATCGCCGGCCTGTTCACCGGCTGAGGCGGGGCCCGCGTGCGCATCAGGACGGATGACGAGGTCTACCGGGTCGACGCCGTGTGGCTCGGCCCCCCGAAAGCGACTTTTCCCTGGAGAGCCCGGTACGTCGCCTGGCTCATCGGCATCCCGACGTTCTTCGTCGTGCTCGGCGTCGAACGCTGGGCGGGCTGGAGCTTCGGGTTCTTTTCGACGGCGTGGGCGTTCGTCGCCACCATCGTCGTCACCCGGCTGCTGACCGCCAAGATCAGCCACGAGCGCCCGCTGGGCACCGTGGTCGCGATGGCGGGCCGCGAGCTCAACACCCCGAGAGAACTGACCACGGGCACGGGCGGCGCGGTGAGCGCCAGCCGGGTCCGGGTGCGGGCCGAACGCCCGTTGCCGAAGCACCGCCGGAGGCGGCAGTACCAGCACCACGGCGGCCAGCCGGGTGCCGCGCCGCCCACGCCACCCTCGACGGGGGCGCGCCGCGCCGCCGCGCCGGTTCACCAGGGAGCACCACGAGCGCGCCGGGGCCGCGGCAACGCGGCCCGGGCCGGGAGGTAGTCGTTGTTCGGTCGCGGCGATAGCCGAGGAAAACGGGGTCGGGACGCACACTCGGGCGCGTGGCAACCGCCCGAGCAGGTCCGCGCGTCGCGGAACGGCTCGGGCGGCAAGGCCCGGCGCCTCACCGGGGAGCAGGCGATCCCCGCGTACACCCCGTCGATCGCGGTGCGAAGCATCGACGGGCACCTGGTCCGCACCGGGTTCGAGGTCTACGCCTGGTACCGGCTCGCGCCGCAGCGCTGGTCTTTTCGCTCGGATTCGCAGCGGCGCGACCTGATCGCGGCCATCGCCGGCCAGTACGCCGAGCTGCAGGGCCGCTGGCTGCACCTGCGCGTCACGAACCGGCCGTACCCGATCCGGATGTGGGCCGAGGCGCACGTCTACAACGCGCACGGCCGTCCCGCCGACGTCCCGGGCGCGATGTCGTTCGACGACTACCTGATCGGCGAGCAGCAGCAGCTGATGGGCCGTTCGATGGCCGAAAAAGAGGTCTACATCGGGGTCCAGGTGCAGACCCGCCGGATGGTCGACCGCGCGGTCGAGCGCGCCGCGCCGGTGCTGCGCAAGATCCTGCCCGAGGCCGTCGACGCCGAGCTGACCGCGCTGGACTCCGAGGTCGAGCACCTCGACCAGGTCATCGGCAGCGCCGGGCTGGAAGGCCGCCCGGTGCACGCCGAGGAGATGTCCTGGCTGATGCACCGCTCGTGCTCCCTGGGCCTGCCCGCGCCGCGGAACATGCCCGCCGTGCCGGGCGCGGCCTGGGAGCCCGAAGACCTGGCCAGCTTCACCGACGCCGCCGACTTCTACGCCGAGCCGTACGCGCCGACGGTGACCGTCCGCGGTCGCACCGGTTCCAACGCCGGCGTCTCGCGGCACCTGGCGGTCCTCACCGTCGGGCAGATGCACGGCCTGCAGATCCCCGAGGTCGACGACCCGTGGATCCAGCACGCCGACCGCCTGCCCGCGGCCGTCGAGGTGTCCGCGCGGATCTACGTCCGGCGCCCGGAAGAGGTAGCCGGCGAGCTGCAGCGCCAGATGAACAAGGTGCGCTCGCAGGTCAAGCACTACACCGACGAGCACGAGCTCGAGCCGCCGCAGTCGCTGTCCCGGCAGGCCGGGCGCGTGCTGGAGATCGACGACGAGATGACGTCGGGCTTCACCGCGCTCGCCACTCGCGTCCGCTCCTGGTGGCGGCTGGCGGTGTCCGGCCCGACCGAGCGCGACGCGCTGCGCCTGGCCCAGCAGCTGCTCGACCTGTACAAGCCGAAGATCGCCATCGAGCACCCCGAAGCCCAGTACGCGCTGGCCAGGGAGTTCATCCCGGGCGAGCCGCTGGCCTCGGCGGCGTACATGCGCCGCGGCTCGGTCGTCTGGAGCGCTTCGGCGGTCCCGACGGCGACGGCGGAGGTCGGCGACCGCCGCGGCATCCTGCTCGGCGAGACGTGCACGGCGACGCGCCGCCCGGTGGCCTGGGACCCGTGGATGGCCCAGGAGATCCGCGACGGTTCCGGCCTGACGGCGATGGTCGCGGGCCTGGGTGGCGGCAAGTCGTTCCTCGGCGGCGGCATCGTCTACAAGACGTTGCGGGCCGGCGCGAGCTGGACGATCCTCGACCCGTCCGGCCCGCTGTCGCGGCTGTGCGACCTGCCGGAACTGCGGCCGTACGCGCGCCCGATCAACCTGCTCAACGCCCAGCCGGGGATCCTGAACCCGTACCGGGTGGTCGCCGAGCCGTTGATCGAGCACTTCATGGACGAGGACGACCCCGAGCGCTCCTGGCGCCGCGAGAAAGCCCTCGCGGGCGCGACGCGGCGCCGTCTGGTGCTGGACGTCCTGTCCGGTGTGCTGCCGTACGAGGTGTCGCGGATGGCGCAGACGCGGATCGTGCTGCTGCGCGCGGTCCGCACGGTCGGCGGCCGCTTCGACGCGGATCCCGGCCAGGTGATCGACGCGCTCAGGCGGGATTCGAGCGAGCACCACGAGCACGCGGGCGTCGTCGCGGACTTCCTGGACGAGATGCGCGAGCGGATGGCGCTGCTCATCCCGGAGACCGACGCGGACCCGTACTCGGAAACCCGTGACGACCGCTTGACGGTCCTGACGATGGCGGGCCTGACCCTGCCGAAGGACGGCGTCCCCCGCGAGTACTGGACGGACGCGGAGTCCCTCGGCGTCGAGATGCTGAACCTGGCGGCGTGGCTGACCCAGCGGTCGGTGTACGAGAAGCCCAAGGAGATGCGCAAGGGCGTCTGGATCGACGAGGCGTTCTTCCTGTCCGAGGTCCCGACCGGGCGGGTGCTGATGAACCGCTTCGCGCGTGACTCGCGCAAGTGGAACGTCCGCGTGCTGCTGTCGTCCCAGATCCCGGCGGACTTCCTGAAGATCCAGGGTTTCGTGACCCTGCTGGACTCGGTGTTCGTCGGGCGGTTGGACGACGACGACGCCCAGGCCGACGCCCTGCGGCTGCTGAAGGTGCCGGTCGGAGTGGGCTACGAGCAGGTCGTCGCGGCCCTGGGCCGTCGTCCCGGCGCGCAGCAGCGCGGCCTGGAGCGGGACGTGGAGCCCCGCCAGTTCATCTTCGGCGACGGCGCCGGGGGTGTGGAGCGCATCCGCGTCGACTTCTCCGGCCCGCACCTCGACCACCTGCGGGCGGTCATGGACACGACCCCGGGTTCGAAGGACGCGGCGCCCTCGCGGCGACCGGGCAACGAGCTGGCGCTGCCGGCGGACGAGAAGAAGCCGTACGTGGCGGTCCCGCCGGAGGACGACATCGAGCTGGAGCAGGACTTCGAGCTGGCGGCGGAACTGGAGGTCGGTCTGGCCGACGAGAACCTCCTGGGCGCGCCCGATCCACTGGCCGCGGAGACCGGCGAGGTGGAGGGCGGGGTCCAGCCGTCCAACGGGCAGCAGCAACACGCCCGCACGGGTGGAAAGGGCGGCACCGGCCGGGACGCCGCATGAACACCGTGCTGACGCTCGCGGTCCTGCTGACGGTGGCCGCGGGGTGGCACGCGCTCAAACGGCGGATCAAGGAAGGCCCGCGACCGGGCCGGCGCACGCCCGGGCGCAAGGCGACGATGTTCGCCGTGATGCTCGTCCTCGGCCTGCAGGCGATCGCAACCGCCCCGGCAGCAAGCGCGGCGGCCTGCGGCGAAGCACCGAACCCGGAACGCCCCGGCGCGGGCATGGTCGGCGCGATCGACCCGGCTGAAGGCCACGGCGAAGCGGGAAGCGCGTACGTCGACTACAGCTACGCCGGGTTCGTCTGGAACACCTTCGAGACGAACTGCTCCGGGCTGAACCTGACGCCGCCGGGCTCCACGCTCGACACCTGGGGTGGCAACCAGCTGTTCAACCTGGGCAAGAACATCGTCGGCGCGACGAACTCGCTGCACTACACCGTGCTCGAGGGCGGCCTGCTCAACCCGATCTACAGCGCGGTGAAGTCGGGCGCGGAGAAGGTCTACAACAACATCTACGCCCAGCTGTTCGGGCTGGTCGCGCTGGTCATGTCGATCATGCTGTTCCGCAACATCTGGCGCGGCGACCTCGCCGCGGTCAGCAAACGGGCGCTGTACGCGCTGGCCGGTGTCTGGCTGGCCGCGTCGTCGCTGGCGATGCTGCGGTACTTCGACCCGATCGACAAAGCGATCGTCCAGACCACCACGAACATCCAAGCTGGGTTCGTCGACGACTCCGACAACCGGGTCATCCGGCACGTGCTGCCGACGAGCCTGCACAACGAGATCGTCTACAAGAACTGGGTGCGCGGGGAGTTCGGTTCGCCGACCGCGCCCCAGGCCGACCAGTTCGGCCGCCCGCTGCTCGACGCCCAGGCGTTCACCTGGGCGCAGCTGCGCAACGGCGACGACGGCAACCAGGCCGTCATCGACGGCAAGAAGAACGCCTACAAGGACATCTCCACCAAGCTCGGCCCCGCCACCGGCTACTTCACCGGCGAAGCCGGCGGCCGCACCGGTGCCGGCTTCCTCTCCCTCGGCCAAGCCCTCGTCTACTCCCTCTTCCAGCTCCTCGCCAAGGCGAGCGTCCTGCTCGCCCAGGTCCTGATCCGCCTCTTCGCGCTCACCGCGCCGCTGATCGGGCTCGTCGCCCTGCTGCACCCGGAGATCCTGCGCCGCGTGCTCAAGGTCGCCGGCGGGGTCGCGTTCAACCTCGTCGTGCTCTCCGTCCTCGCCGGGGTGCACGCGCTGCTGCTGCAGGCCATCTTCGACGCCGGCAACTCGCTGAACATGCTCACGCAGATGGTCCTCGCCGGGCTCATCACCGTGCTGCTGTTCATGGTCGGGCGGCCCGTGCGCCGCCTTTGGCAGATGGTCGAGATGTCGGTCAGCATGGTCGGCGCCGCCGTGCCGTCGCCCGGGGGCGGGATCTTCTCCCGCTTCAAGCGCCGCCAGACCGGCCCGACGCCGCAGGACGAGTTCTGGCAGAACGTGCGGGACACCGACGACGTCGTCGACGGTGAGCAGCGCGGGCCGCTCGGGGCGACCGCCGGGGGTGGGCGGTTCCGGCCGGAGGCCACGATCTTCGCCAACGCCCAGCGGCTCGACAACACTTCGGGCGCCGCCCGCCCGGCCGCGGCCTGGTCCGGGGCCTGGCCGGGAGCCGTCGGCGGCGGCGGCGGATCCGCGGGCGCGCTGCCCTCGGGCGGCCGGCCCGGCTCGCCGGTGTTCGGCCAGTACAACCCCGCCAACGGCGACCCGGGTGACTACGTCGTCGTCGGGTCCAACGGCAGGCCGACCACGCGGGAGGAGAGCCGGCGCGTTGACACCTCGCCGGTGGCCGACCGGCGGTGGAACGACGAGCCCGAGCCCGTCGTCGTGCCGTCCGACCTGCGCGCGCCGGAATCCGGCTTCAGCGACTACCCGGCGCAGGACGCGCCCCGGGCGCCGGGTGTGCGCGCCCAGCCGCGTCGCGTCGACCCGGAAGTCGTCGCCGGCAAGCCCGTGTTCGTGCTGTACCGGCCTTCGCGGGGCATCGAGGTCCGCGAGGAACCGCGGGACACCGACCACGTCATGGGGCGGTGACCGATGCCGATCCGCACCAACCGCGGCCGCGCCGCGGTCTACCGGCGCCTGTGGGGCTGGCCGCTGCGCTCGCCGCGCCACCTCATCGGCGCGTTCGTGGTCCTCGCGATCCTGATCACCGCGCTCGGCATCGTGCTGCCCAAGGTCGTCGGCAAGCCGCAGGCGAAGGCCTCGCCCGCCACCGGGACGACGACGTCGGTCACCAAGACCGCGCCGGGCGTCGCCGCGCCGGTGCCGACGTCGAACCTGCCGACGCGGCTGTCCACGCCGCTGGCCACGCCGACCCCGGCCCCGCCGAACGCCGACGCCATCCGCGTCGCCAAGGAGTGGGCCGCGGCCTGGGTGAACCACCCGGCGGGCATGACGTCCGAGCAGTGGCTCGCGCAGCTGAAGCCGTTCACCACCGAGGAGTACCTGCCGGTGATGGGCACGGTGGAGCCGGCGAACATCCCGGCGACGAAGGTCACCGGTGAGCCGGTCGTCGGCACGTCCTACCCGAACTCGGTGCAGCTGACCATCCCGACCGACGGGCCGAAGCTCGCCATGACGGTCATCAGCACCAACGCCGGCTGGCGCGTCGCCGACTACGACCAGGCGAGCTGAGCGTGCGGCGCCTGGGGTTGTGGCTGGGGCTGATCGTGTTCGTCGCGATCGGCGCACTGGTCGTGACCGCGGTCGCCGCGAAGGTCGTCATCGACAACCAGCAGGCCCAGGCGGGGGGCATGTCGCTGATGAGCTGCGACGCCTCGGTCGGGCCGACCCAGCCCGGCCAGGGCGAGCGCGGCACGGTCGACGCGTCCAAGCTCGACGACGAGCAGCGCGGCATCGTCGCGGTGATCATCTCGGTCGGCAAGCAGCGCTCGCTGGCGCCGCGCGCGTGGCAGGTCGCGATCCAGGCCGGGATGACCGAGTCCGGGCTGCACAACCTCACCTACGGCGACCGGGACTCCCTCGGCATCTTCCAGATGCGCCCGTCGATGGGCTGGGGGACGGTCGCGCAGGTCACCGACCCGACGTACGAGGTCAACAAGTTCTACGACGTCCTGCTCGCGGTCCCGGACTGGGAGAACAAGCGCCCCGGAGACGCGGCGCAGGCGGTCGAGCGCTCGGGCTTCCCGGACCGCTACCACAAGTGGGAGCCGATGGCGGCGACGCTGGTGGAGAACGTCGGCCAGGTCGTCGACGTCGTTGCCTGCGGGACGGGCCTGGGCCAGCTGCTGCCGCCGAGCCAGGCCGCGGCGAAGGCGATCAGTTTCGCGCTGGGCGAGCAGGGGAAGCCGTACGTGTGGGGCGCGACGGGCCCGAACTCGTACGACTGTTCGGGCCTGATGCTCCGCGCGTACGAGTCGGCGGGGATCATTCTGCCGCGCGTGTCCCGCGACCAGTACCACGCCGGCGCGTTGCTGCCGGTCCGCGAGGCCCAGCCGGGCGACCTGATCTTCCTGGCCACCGACCCGTCGGACCCGAACAGCATCCACCACGTGATGATGTACCTGGGCGACGGCAAGGTCGTCGAGGCCCAGCAGACCGGCGTGCCCGTGCACACGAGGCCGTTCGAGTTCGACGAGGCGGAAGTGGTTCCGCAGGCGGTCCGCCCCGGCGTTTAGCATGGGTCGCAGAGGGCCTTGACACGAATCGGCCGATTCACCCGACGTCGCGGCGCTTCCACGAGCAGGTGGCCGCGAGCTGGCAGAGGATGAGCACGTGGGACGGAAATTCGGCAAGCGAGGCAAGTCCGGCGGCGGCGAGCCCCAGGACCCGGCGTCGCTGTTCGGCGCGCCCCAGCCCCCTCGCCAATCGGCGCGGCCGGCGTCGAGCACGCCGCTGGCCGACCAGCTGAGCCAGGGCTACCCGGGCGTGGACGCGGGGTACGTCGTCCTGCCCAGGTCATTGGCCGAGGGGATGTCCCTCCCGTGGCAGCACCAGATGGCGGCGTTGCTGGCCCAGTTCCACGCCGAGCACGCGCGGCTGGCGTGGCCGATCTATCGCGTCGTGCCTTCGCGGTACGAGAAGCTGGCGGACCTCGACGAGGAGCAGCTCGCGGAGGCGGGCTACCTGGTGGAGATGGACGCCGACGGGGAGATGGTCTACCGGGAGCGGAGTGGCCGGAAGGTCGACGACCCGTTGAACACCACGGTGCTGGTGTCGTCGTTGGACCCGATTCCGAAGCCGGTTGCGCGTCCGGCTCCGCCGCCTCCGGGGGCGCGTCCGGCGCCGGGGGCACCGGCCCCGATGAACATCGGGCCGGCGCCGGTGTGGCGGACGGTGGCGCAGCCGCCGGGGACGCCTGAGCAGCAGGGGCCTTGGGGGCGTCCGGAGGAGGAGGGGCCGCAGTCTTCGTCTTCGCCTCGGCATGCGGCTCCGCCTTCGCCTGGTGTCGCTCCTTCGGCGGCGGGGGAGATGCCGGTCCACCCGGTATCGCCCGATTTCCAGGCTGGGCCGCCCACGATGCCGGCTGGCGTGGCTCAGGGGCAGCCGCAGGTTCCTGCTGCACCGCGGCAGTCGGCGCCTGCTGTTCCGCAACCACTTGCTGTGCCGCAACCGTCGGTAGAGGTGGAGCAGCCTGCGGTGCCACGGCCATCGCTTGCCGAGCCGCAGTCGCCAGTTGTGCCGCCACCGTCTGCTGAAGCAGAGCAGCCCTTGGCGCCGCAGCCGCCCGCTGCGCCGCGGCCGTCGGTTGAGGGGGAGCAGCCCGCCGAGTCTCGACCGCCGACCGCGGCGGAGGAGTCCGCGGTGCCAACCCCGTTGGCTGAGGTGGAGCAGCCCGTTGTGCCTCAGCCGTTCACTGAGCCTGAGCCGGCTGCGGCCTCGTCGGAGGCACAACCGGAGCTGTCCGCGACCGCCCAGCAACAGCAGGCCGCCGAGGTGGAGCAGTCGACTTCGCCCGAGCCGCCCGTCGCGGCTGAGGCGTCTGGAATCTCGCAGCCGCTTTCTGCCGACGTGCAGCAGGAAACGTCCGGTGCGCCGTCTACGGCCTCGTCGGTTGATGAGCCCGCCGATGACCAGGACGCCACGTCGGGTGCCGGTGTGGAGTCGTCTGAGGAGCCGGAGCAGGCCGACGAACTGCCCTCGGATGGTGAGCGGCCGGTTGCCGGTGCGGAGTCACAAGCCGGCGAGCCTGCTGCTCCGCCGACAGTGATCGGCTCGCACCTGCCCAGGCCGCCGTGGGGGAGCGCCGACCTGCCGTTTTCCGGCAACCCGGCGCCTGGCCCTGCGACCCCGGCGCACACCCAGGGAGCGGCTGCCGGTTCTGCGCAGGCACAGGGATCGACTTCCGGTCAGCCGCAGGAGCCTGCGGCCAGCCCGGTGCAGGCGCATGGATCGATTTCGGACCACACCCCGGCGCCGCCGCAGGGACTCGGCGCCGCGCACGCACGAGGATTGGCCGACCCCACCCCGGTTTCCTCGGAGCCGCCGCCCGAGAGCAACCCGGCCTCGACGAAGGCGGCTCCGCTCCCGGGGAGCACTTCGGCCGACCCACAGGCGCCGACCTCGGCACAAGCACCCGCCACGCCCCAAGGGCTGCCCCCCGCGCAGGCTCCGGCTCCCGCGCCAGCCTCCACGCAAGGGCCGCCGCCTGTGCAACCACCGGCCTCCGCTCCGACGCCAGCTGCCCCCCAAGGCCCGCCTGCAGCGCAGGCACCGGCGCCGGTCGTGCCGCAAAGGCCGCCGAGCGCGCAAGTACCGACTCCGGTTCAAGCGCCGGCCGCCGCGGAAGGGCCGCTGCCTTCGTCGGCATCGGCTTCCGGGCAAGCGCCGGCCGCTCCGGAAGGGCCGCTGCCTTCGTCGGCATCGGCTTCCGGGCAAGCGCCGGCCGCCGCGGAAGGGCCGCTGCCTTCGTCGGCATCGGCTTCCGGGCAAGCGCCAGCCGCTCCGGAAGGACCGCCGCCCTCGTCGGCACCGGCTCTCGGGCAAGCGCCGGCCGCGCCGCAAGGGGCGCCGTCAGCCCAAGCGCCGACCTCTGCGCCGGCTGGCTCACCGGGCCTGCCGCCCGCACAGGGGCCGCCGTCCGGGCAGATGCCGACTTCAGCTCAAGCGCCTGCCACGCCGCAAGGGTTGCCACCCGTGCAGGCTCCGGCGCCTGTCACGCCGCAAGGGCTATCGCCCGTGCAGGCTCCGGCTCAAGCCCAGGGTGCCCAGCAGGGACCGCCATCCGGGCAAGTACCGACTCCGGCTCAAGCACCTGTCACGCCGGAAGGGCGGTCGCCCGCGCCTGCCACGCCGCAAGGGCGGTCGCCCGCGCAGCCACCCGTGCCTGTCACGTCGCAGGGCCCCCCGCCCGCGCCTGCCCCGCCGCAGGGGCCCCCGCCCGTGCAGGCACCGCCTCCGGCGCAAGCCCCGGCTGCCCAGCAAGGGCCGCAGCCCGGGCAAGCACCGCCCCCTGCCCGAACGCCGCCAACCCCCCAGGGCCCGCCACCGGCGCAAGCGCCGGCCACCAACCCGCCCCAGCCCTCCCGCTCCAAGCCCGTCTTCCCGGGCCCGGAGTCCACCCCCCAGCCGTTCCCCGCCCGCCACGCCGCGCCCGCCCGCCCCGTCTTCCCGGGCCCCGGGACCATGCCCCCGGCCCCACCTGCGACCGCGCGGCCCGTCTTCCCCGGCAAGGACACCCCGCTCCCGCAACCCACCACCCGCTCCGAGCCGGAAACCCCACCTCGGGGGACTCCGCGCGGGTGGTTCGACGAGCTGCCCGGACAGCAGGAAAACCAGCAGGAAGAAACCCAGGACTTCGGCCCCACCGGGCAACCCACCGAGATCCCCTACAAGTACAAGCGCTGACAGCCGGCCGAGCACCTGCCAGGCTGGGGACATGTCCAAAGACCCGAACCCCGACCAGGGGTGGTACTACAACACCCGCACCAACCAGGTCGAGCACCTCGAGCGCAGCCGCAGCGTCGACCTGCTCGGGCCCTACCCCGACGAGGCCACCGCCCGGCGGGCGCTCGACATCGCCAAGGAACGGACCCGGCAGGCCGACGCCGCCGACGACGACTAGACCGGCAGCCGCGGTCCCAGCACGAACTCCTGGTCCACCTGCGCGGCCAGGTCCGCGCCTGCCCAGGCGCGGGCGTTGCGCAGGTGGAACTCGACCGCTTGACGCTGGTAGCGGGCCCAGTCGCGGTGCTCCGCGTCCACCGTCGCCTGCATCGAACGCAGCGTCGAGAGGTTCCGGGGCTCCAGCTCGGTGATCGGTCGGGTCGCGCCGCGCTCCGCCGCGCGGACGTGGCCGGACGCCGACAGCCAGCCCAGCAGGGCGTCGCCGACCTGGTCCTGCAGGAACTCGACGTCCTCCGCGTCCGTGACCTTGTTGCCCACCACCACGAGCCGGACGCCGAAGTCGCGCGCGTAGTCCGCGTACTGGCGGTACACGCCCACGCTGCGGATCGTCGGCTCGCACACCAGGAACGTCACGTCGAACCGCGTGAACAGCCCTGATGCGAACGCGTCCGCGCCCGCCGTCATGTCCATCACGACGTACTCGCCGTCGACGTCGACGAGGTGGTTCAGCAGCAGCTCCGCGGCTCCCACCTTCGAGTGGTAGCACTTGACGCCCAGGTCGTCCTCGTCGAACTGGCCCGTGACGCCCAGCCGGACGCCGCCCAGCTGCCGGAAGCACGTCGCGAACACCGGGTTGTCCTCGAACGGCCGGACCAGGCGGGAGCCGCGGCCCGGCGGGGTCGTCTTGATCATCGACGCCGCGTCGGGGATGCGCGGGTTGTCGCCGCGCAGGTAGTCCTTGATCAGGGCCATGTTGTCCCCGAGCGTCGGCCAGGCCAGTGCTTCTTCCTCGGTCGCGCCGAGCGCGACCGCCAGGTGCTGGTTGATGTCGGCGTCGATCGCCAGCACCGGCAGGCCGGCGTCGGCGAGGTACGCGACGAACAGTGACGAGAGCGTGGTCTTGCCGCTGCCGCCCTTGCCGACGAACGCGATCTTCACTTGTCGGGCACCCTTCTGATAACGATGACGGTTTTCATTATTGCCGGACAACGTACACCCGACCGGCCCGCGCCCGATCGGGCGATCATCGGCCCCTTCCGGGGTTAGGGTTGGGGGGTGCCTCCCCTGGTGATCAGGACACACTCGGCGGGCGGGGACTTCGGGCCCCTGCGCGCCGAGTTTTCGCTGCCGGAGTCGTTCGGGCCCGACGTGCTGGCCGAAGCGGAGGCGGCGGTCCTCGACCCGCTGGCCGAGCCTCGCGAAGACGCGACCGACCTGCCGTTCGTCACCATCGACCCGCCCGGTTCCAAGGACCTGGACCAGGCGATGGTCGTCGAAAGGACCACGCGCGGCTTCCGCGTGCACTACGCGATCGCCGACCTCGCCGCGTTCGTCCCGCCCGGCGGCGCGCTCGACCGCGAAGCGCGCCTGCGCGGGCAGACGCTCTACCTGCCCGACGGCAACGTCCCGCTGCACCCGCCGGTGCTGTCCGAAGGCGCCGCGAGCCTGCTGCCCGGCGAGGTCCGGCCCGCGGTGCTCTGGACCATCGAGACCGACGACGCCGGCGAGCTGACGTCCACCCGGGTGCGCCGCGCGCTGGTCCGGTCCACCGAGCAGTTCGACTACGAGACGGTGCAGGCCGCGCTCGACGCCGGTCACCCGCACCCGTCCGTGGCGGCGCTGCCCGAGCTCGGCCGGCGGCGGCGCGAACTGGCCGTGCGCCGCGGCGCGGTCGAGCTCCAGCTGCCGGAGCAGGAGATCAGCGGCAACCCGGACGGCGGCTGGGTGCTCGCGCGCCGGCCGCGGACGGTCGTCGACGCCTGGAACGCCGAGATCTCGCTGCTCACCGGGATGGCGGCGGCGCGGATCATGATCGACGCGCGGGTCGGCGTCCTGCGCACGCTGCCCGACCCGGAACCCGAGGCCGTCGACTGGCTGCGCCGCTCGGCCGACGCGCTGGGCATCGCCTGGGCGCCGGAAGCGACCGTCTCGGAGTTCCTGTCCCGATTGGATCCCGGGCAGCCGGCCTCGATGGCGCTCTACGCCGACACGACGCGGCTGCTGCGCGGCGCGGGCTACACGGCGTTCGACGGCGAACTGCCGGCGCTGACGACGCACGCGGGCATCGGCGGCGCGTACGCGCACGTGACGGCCCCGATCCGGCGGCTGGTGGACCGCTTCGCGACGGAGATCTGCCTCGCCGTTTCGGCGGGGCGCGAGGTCCCGGCGTGGGTGCGCGCGGCGCTGGCGGACGTGCCGGAGCGGATGAGCGCGTCGGACACGCTCGCCGCGAAGGTCGAGCGGGCGTGCATCGACCAGGTCGAGGCGTGGGTGCTGGCCGAGCACGTCGGCGGCGAGTTCAGCGCGGTGGTGCTGCGCGCGGACGAGAACAAGGCGGAGATCCTCGTCGAAGACCCGACGGTGATGGCGAAGTGCGCGGGCGAGAAGCTGACCGCGGGGGAGCGGATCGACGTCCGGCTGACCGCGGTGGACGTCGAGCAGCGGAAGGTGTCGTTCGAACGCGCATGACCCACCTCGTCGACGACCTCGGGGAGCCGGTCCCGCTGTCCGGTCCGGCCGCACGCGTGGTTTCGCTCGTGCCGTCGCTGACCGAAGCGCTCGAAGTGAGCGCGCCCGGACGCCTGGCCGGTGCCACCGACTACTGCACGCACCCGTCCACTTTGGACGTGCCGAGGGTGGGCGGGTCGAAGTACCCGAAGCTCGACCGGGTCCTGGACCTGGCGCCCGACCTCGTGCTGGCGAACTCGGAGGAGAACCGCCCGGAGGACGTGGAACGCCTGCGCGCCAACGGGATCCCGGTCTGGGTGATGGCCGCGGCGGCGTCCGTGCCCGCCGCGCTGGGCTCGCTGCGCCGGATCCTCACCCAGGCGTGCGAGCTGGACGAACCGGAGTGGCTGGTCGCGGCGGAGGAGGTCTGGCGCGAGACCGCGCCGGTGCGGTTCCACGCGGTGGTCCCGGTCTGGCGCAAACCGTGGATCGTCCTGGGCCGCGACACCTTCGGCGGCGACGTCCTGCGCCGGGTGGGGGTGGCGAACGTGTATGCGGGTTCCGGCGAGCGCTACCCGCGGCCGGACGTGGAGGAGCTGCGGGCGCACTTGAGCGCGGACGCCGATCTGCTGGTGCTGCCGGACGAGCCGTACTCGTTCACCGAGGAGGACGGTCCGGACCACTTCCCGGACGCGCGGTACGTGCTGGTCTCGGGGCGGCACTTGACTTGGTACGGACCTTCGCTGGTGGAGGCGCACGCCGCGTTGACGGCTGCGCTGGGACGAGGCTAAGCCCGCGGCCAGGCAGGCTTCGTGTCGAGCGAGGAACGCCCAGGCGGCGGGGTGCAGGTCGAACCAGGCCGACGATCGGCTCGCCGCGCACTCGGGCCCGAACTTCCAGGTCGGCTGCGCGCCGGAGAACTCGAGCGCCCGATCGCCTGGCCGTCCGCCCAGGTCGGCTCTGCGTTCGCGGCACCGGCTGGCGCCGGCAGCGCGGGGGTCGCGCCGGGTTGAGCCAGATCCGCAGCCGGCGTGCGAGGAAGCAGGCGATTTCGTGTGGCGGGCCACGGCCCTCGGGCTCGGCGGGCCGTCCACACCGTGCGCTCCGGTGCCATTGCGCCGCACGCGCCGGGCTGGCACCGTGGGCCGATGCTGAACGAAGTGGCCGAGGGTGTCTGGGTGCGGCAGAGCACCTGGGTCTGGAGCAACACCACCGTGATCCGCGCCGACGACGGCCTGCTCGTGGTCGACCCCGGCATCGAGGGCGCCGAGCTGGACGAGCTCGCCGACGATCTCGACCGGCTCGGCGCGCCCGTGGTCGCCGGGTTCTGCACGCACCCCCACTGGGACCACCTGCTCTGGCACCCCCGCTTCGGCGATGCCCCGCGCTACGCCACCGCCGCCTGCGCCAAGATGGCCGGGGAAGTGCGGGAACGGGCGCAGGCCATGGCCGCCGAGACCGCGACCGGTGTCCCGCTCGACGTCGTCGCGCTCCTCACCCCGCTGCCGGCCGACGGCAACCCCGTCCCGGGTGAGGTCGTCGAGCACGACGCGCACGCCGTCGGGCACGCCGCGCTCCTGCTCGCGGACCGCGGCGTGCTGCTCGCCGGGGACATGCTCTCCGACGTCCTGATCCCGCTCCTCGACCCCCGCCGCTCCGGTCAGCAGGCCGCCTACGAGGCCGCGCTCGACGTGCTCGAAAAGGCCGCCGAGCACGTCGACGTCCTGATCCCCGGTCACGGGGCCGTGGCCACGGGACCGGAGATCGCGGCCCGCTTCGCCACCGACCGTGCCTACCTCGAAGCGCTGAGCCGCGGCGAGGAACCGGACGACGAGCGGTGGGGGAAGCGCCGGTAGCTCAGAGCGTCAGTCCGGTCAGGACGGTCACCCGCTCCTCGGTGAAGTCCGCCATCGCCGACGCCGGGCCCTCGCGGCCGACGCCGGAGTCCTTCACGCCGCCGTAGGGCATCTGGTCGGCGCGGAAGCTCGGGACGTCGCCGACGAGCACGCCGCCCACCTTCAGCGCCGCCGACACCTCGAACGCCGTCGGGAGGTCGCGCGTGAACACGCCCGCCTGCAAGCCGAAGCGCGAGGCGTTGATCCGGGACACGCCGTCGGCGACCGAAGCCACCCGGACCAGCGAAACCACCGGCCCGAACACCTCCTCGGCCATCACCGACGCGTCCTCCGGGACGTCCGCCAGGACGGTCGGCTCGACCGTCGCGCCCGACCGGCCGCCGCCGGTGAGCAGGCGGCCGCCCGCCTCCACCGCGGCCGACACCCACGATTCGACGCGCGAAGCCGCGTCGGTGGTGATCAGCGGACCGACGTCGACGCCGTCGGCGCGCGGGTCGCCGGTCCGCAGCGCCCCGACCTGCTCGAGCACCTTCGCGGCCAGCGCGTCGAACACCGAGTCGTGCGCGTAGACCCGCTGCACCGAGATGCACGACTGGCCGGCCTGGTACATCGCGAACGTGGCGATCCGCTGCGCCGCGAAGTCGAGGTCCGTCCAATCCGGACAGACGAGGACCGCGCCGTTGCCGCCGAGTTCCAGCGCCACGTGCTTGCGCGGGACGCGGTCGCGGATGGCCCAGCCGACCGGGACCGAGCCGGTGAACGACACGACCGGCAGCCGCGGGTCCTCGACCAGCCGCGACGACGTCTCGTTGTCCACCGGCAGGATCGACCACGACCCCGCCGGCAGGTCCGTCTCCGCCAGGATCTCGCCCAGCAGCAACGCGGTCAGCGGCGTGGCGGGCGCGGGCTTGAGCACGATCGGCGCGCCGACCGCGATCGCCGGCGCCACTTTGTGCGCCACCAGGTTGAGCGGGAAGTTGAACGGCGTGATGCCCAGCACCGGGCCGCGGGACACCCGCCGCACCAGGGCGATCCGGCCGGTGCCGCCCGGGTCGGTGTCGAGGCGCTGCAGCTCGCCCGAGAACCGGCGTGCTTCCTCCGCGGCCCAGCGGAACGTCGAGACCGCGCGGCCGACCTCGCCGCGCGCCCACTTCAGCGGCTTGCCGGATTCCGCCGTGATCAACGCGGCGATCTCTTCGGACCGCTCGCCCAGCGCGCGGGACACGTGGTCCAGCGCGCCGGCGCGGACGTGCGCGGGCAGCGTCGCGAACTCGTCGGCGACGTCGTGCGCGGCCTGCACCGCGGCCTCGACGTCCGAGGCCGAAGGCACGAAGTGCGAGCCCGCGGAGGAGCCGTCGTAGGAGTGCCGGACGTCGGCGGTCGAGCCGCCGGTCACCGGCTTTCCGGCGACCCAGAACGGGAAAGTCATGCGAGAGCCTCCGTGCGGACAGCGTGCTCGAGGACCGAGAGGCCCTCGTCGAGCAGGTCGTTGGACAGGGACAACGGCGGCAGCAGCCGGACGACGTTGCCGTAGGTGCCGCAGGTCAGCACCACCACGCCGGCCCGGTGGCAGGCCGCCGCGACGCGCTTGGTCAGGTCGGCGTCGGGTTCGGTGGTCCCCGGGCGCACGAACTCCGCGGCCAGCATCGCGCCGCGCCCGCGGACGTCGCCGATGACACCGGTCTCGGTGGCCAGCGCACGCAGCCGGGGCAGCACAACGCCTTCGATGCGCTTCGCCGACGAAGCCAAGTCCTCGTTCTTCATCGTCTCGATCGAGCCGAGCGCGGCGGCGCAGGCGATGGGGTTGCCGCCGTAGGTGCCTCCCAAACCGCCAGGCGCCACCACGTCCAGGAGTTCCGCGCGGCCGGTGACGGCGGACAGCGGCAGGCCGCCCGCGATGCCCTTCGCCGTCGCGATCAGGTCCGGCACGACGTCCTCGTCGGTGGAGGCGAACCAGGAACCGGTGCGGCAGAAGCCGGTCTGGACCTCGTCGGCGACGAACACGACGCCGTTTTCGCGGCACCACGCGGAAATCGCGGGCAGGAAGCCGCGCGCGGGCTCGATGAACCCGCCCTCGCCCTGGATCGGCTCCAGCACCACCGCGGCGACCTGGTCGCCGCCGATCTGCTTCTCGATCCGGTCGATGGCCAGCGCGGCCGCTTCGGGGCCGGACAGACCGTCGCGGTAGGGGTAGGAGCCCGGCACGCGGTAGACCTCGGGCGCGAACGGGCCGAAGCCGTGCTTGTAGGGCACCGATTTCGCGGTCATGCCCATCGTCAGGTTGGTGCGGCCGTGGTAGGCGTGGTCGAACACGACGACGGCCTGGCGCCCGGTCGCCGTGCGCGCGATCTTCACGGCGTTCTCGACGGCCTCGGCGCCGGAGTTGAACAGCACGGACTTCTTCGCGTGGTCGCCCGGCGTCAGCTCGGCCAGTGCCTCGCAGACCTCGACGTAGCCCTCGTACGGCGTGACCATGAAACAGGTGTGGGTGAACCAGCACGCCTGCTTGCGGACGCGGTCGACGACGGCCGGCGCGGAGTGCCCGACGTTGGTCACCGCGATGCCGGAGCCGAAGTCGATCAGGACGTTGCCGTCGGCGTCGGTGAGCAGCCCGCCGCTGGCTTCGGTGACGTAGATGGGCAGCACCGAGCTGACCCCGGCGGCGACGGCGTTCGCGCGGCGCTCCTGCAGCTCGCGTGAGACGGGGCCGGGGATCTCGGTGCGCAGCCTGCGCTGCCGGGGCGCCGGCGCCTGCGGCTCGGCGGTGGTGCTTGCGGTCACGGCGTGCTCCTGCGGACGCGGACGGGGGGACGTCCTCAGGATGAGTGCCGCGGCGACCGCCGTCAGCTGGCCGTTCTGGACAGTTCGGCGCGTACACTTGTCCGTTGTGGCACTCACGCTGGCCGGACTGGCCGCCGAGCGCTCGCTGGGACTGCGGGCGCTGACCGGCGATGATCTCCTGGATCGCCCGATCGGGTGGGTCCACCCGACGGAGCTGACCGACCCGCAGGCGTTCCTCGAAGGCGGCGAACTGCTGCTGACCACCGGGCTGGCCCTGGACGAGGAGACGTCGCCCGCCTACGTGCGGCGGCTGGTGGCCGCGGGGGTCGCCGGGCTCGGCTTCGGCGTCGGGCTGAGCCACGACGCCGTCCCGCGGTCGCTCGTGGCGACGGCGGCCGAGGTGGGGCTGCCGGTGCTGGAGGTGCCGCGCGAGACGCCGTTCATCGCGATCACGCGCGCGGTCTCGCGGGCGGTGGCGGCCGACGAGTACGCGGCGACGGTCCGGATCGGCCGCGCCCAGCAGGAACTGACCCGCACGGCGGTCGGCAAGGGCGGCCCGGCCGGGGTGCTGCGCAAGCTGGCGAAGCTCGTCGACGGCTGGGTGCTGCTCTTCGACCGCACCACGGTCGTCGAGGCCGCTCCGGCGAACGCGCGAGCGTACGGAGCTTCGCTACGAGAAGAGCTGGAGCGCCTTCGCACCGGCACGCGGGTTGTCGAGCTCGACGGGCAGGAAGTCGTCCTGCAGACGCTCGACACGAGCGCACGCCGGGTGCTCGCCGTCGGGGCGTCGCTCGACACCGCGGGGCACCACATCGTCAACACGGCGGTTTCGGTGCTTTCCCTGGCGCTGGAACAGGATCGCGCGCAGGCCGCGGCGCGCCAGGCGTTGCGCACCGGGGTGCTGGAGCTGCTCGTCGGCGGTCAGGGCGAGCTGGCGCTGCGGGTGCTGACCGCGTCCGGGGCCGAGCCGCCGCCCGCGCCGTGGTCGGTGCTGGCGTTCACGGGCGCGCCCGCCGCGCGGCGCAAGCTGCTCGGCGCGCTGGAGAGCGAGCCGGTGTTCGCGGCGCGCCGCGGTCCGTCGGTGGTCGCGTTCGGCGCGCCCGACGCCGTGACGGACGCGGCGCTGCGGATCGGCGGCCTGCACGGCGGGCTGGCCGGGCCGGTGTCCCCGGCGGGTTTCGCGGCCGGTCTGGAACAGGCGGAGCTGGCGGCCGGGGTGGCGGAGGCGGAAGGCAAGTTCCTGGTGTCGGCGGCCGAGCACACGGGCCGCGGACTGCTCTCGCTGATCGAACCCGCGGTGGCGCAAGCGTTTGCGCGAGGGCTGCTGACGCCGTTGCGGGAGCACGACGAGACCGGCCGCGGCGACCTGGTGGATTCGGTGCGCTGCTGGCTCGAGCACCACGGCCACTGGGACGTCGCCGCCGCGCGGCTCGGCGTCCACCGGCACACGCTGCGGAACCGGATCAAGAAGGCCGAGGAGCTGCTCGGCCGGGACCTCGACTCACCCGGCGTCCGCGCGGAGCTCTGGGTCGCGCTCCAGGCTCGTGAGTGAGAAACAGGGTTCTAACCCTGTTTCTCACTCACGAGCACGAGGGGGGAGTCGCCGCAGCGGCGCAGCGTCGGGCCGGGTTCCGCGCCCGCGGACCACCAGGCCGGGACGCCGGCCTCCCGCACCAGCGAGCCCGTCGGCTGCCGCACGCTGTTGGAGACGATCACCCGCCCCTGCGCGTTCAGCAGCGCCGCGCCGCGGCCCAGCGCGCGCAGCCGCGGCCGCACCGCCCGCTCGAACTCGCGCACGTAGACGTCCGCGCCCACCACGCCCGCGAAGGAACCGGAAAGCACCACCGGGATCGTGAACGTCAGCGTGTACTCGTCGGTGCACAGGTAATCCACGTACGGGCCGTTGATGTGCCGCCGCCCGGTGTCGCGCGGGACCGTGAACCACGACTGGCGCGTGTAGTCCAGGAAGTTCTCCGCGGCCGGGTCCAGGCTGATGAACAGCTGCGCCGGCGGCGAACCGGCCGTCCACCACTCGAAGCCGAACTCGGAATCGGTGAGCACGCGGGGTGCGCTGACGAACCCGGCACCGATGATCAGGCCGCCCAGGGCTTCGGTGACCTGCGGGCGGATCCGGTGCAGGGCCGCCGCCGACGGGGCTTCCGCCAGCACCGACTCGGCCGCCGCGTGCAAGGGCTTCAGGCGTTCGAAGACCCCTTCCACCAACGCCGAGACCTGCTCGACGACCTCGTCGCCGGCCAGCGTGCGGGTGTCGTTCACGGTGCTCACCTCGATGCGCGGAGTGGTGCGGCGTTGCTGATCCGGCCAAAAGCAGGCCGCCCCGCGCCCGGTACGCAACCGTCGTCGCGAAGGTGTTCGGCCGTGGCTGTGGCCGGATCAGCAACCATCGGCAGGGTACGGGGCGAGCAGGCCCAGGTGCACGTCCGCGAGGCGGTCGAGCGCGCCCAGGAGGTGCTCCTCGGTGAGTTTGCGGGCCAATTCGCCGTCGGCCGCGTCGATCGCGGTGGTGATCGCCGCGTGCTCCGCGCAGGAGTGTGCCCCGGGTTCGAACGGCAGCCACAGCAGGCCGCCCAATTCGCTCTGCAGGTGGACTTCTTCGTGCGTGAGCCGCGGGGACTGCGCGGCCGCCGCGACCTCCAGGTGGAACTGGCGCTCCGCCCGCGTGAAGTCGATGCCGTGCGCCGTGCGGAGGTCGTCGGTCGCCAGCCGCAGCCGGGCGATGTCCTCCGGGGAGCTGCGTTCGGCGGCCAGCTTCGCGGCGGCGCCGGCGATCGCGAGGTAGTGGTCGCCGACGTCCCGGAGGTCGGACAGCGACACCTCGCGCAGCCGCGCGCGCCAGGCGTCCGAGGGCGGGTCGGCCGGCGCGCGGACGAAGCTGCCACCGCTGCGGCCGCGGCGCGTCTCGACCAGCCCCTGCTGCCGCAACGCCACGAGCGCTTCCCGGACCGTCACGGTCGAGACGCCGAACTGCGCGGCCAGGTCGGCCTCGCTGGGCAGCTGCTCTTCGTCGGCGAGGAAGCCGAGCGTGATGGCGTCGACCAGCCGCGCCGCCACCGCTTCCGCCCGCCCGACCTGGCCGAGCGGCGCGAACATGGCGGACCGCGCGCTGTGCGACATGCCCTGGCGCATCGTGCCCCTTCGCGTCGGTGACTACCCGTTCGCACCAATCTTGCCTGATCCTCTTGTCCTATTACATATGGACTTATATGTTTTAGCCCCGCCAGCACCGAGGAGACAACCGTGCAGGAGCTGAAGCACTACATCGGCGGCGCGTACGTCGAGTCCGGATCGGGCCGGACCGCGGAGATCGTCGACCCGGTCACCGGGCGGCCGTACTGCACCGCCCCGATCGCCGGGCCCGAGGACGTCGACCACGCGCTGCGGGTCGCCGCGACCGCGTTCGAGACCTGGCGCGAGACGACGCCCGCCCAGCGCCAGCTCGCGCTGCTCAAGATCGCCGACGCGCTCGAAGCACGCGCGGACGAGATCGTCCGCGTCGAGTCCGCGAACACCGGCAAGCCGATCGCGCTCACCACCGCCGAAGAGATCCCGATGGTCCTCGACCAGGTCCGCTTCTTCGCCGGAGCCGCGCGCGTGCTCGAAGGCCGCTCGGCCGGCGAATACCTGGAAGGCCACACGTCCTTCGTCCGCCGCGAGCCCGTCGGCGTGTGCGCGCAGGTCACGCCGTGGAACTACCCGCTGCTGATGGCCATCTGGAAGATCGCGCCCGCGCTCGCCGCCGGCAACACCGTCGTGCTCAAGCCGTCCGACACCACCCCGGCGTCGACGCTGCTGCTCGCCGAGATCGCCGGCGAGTTCCTGCCGCCGGGCGTCTTCAACGTGATCTGCGGCGACCGCGACACCGGCCGCGCGCTGGTCGAGCACGACATCCCCGCGATGGTGTCGATCACCGGCTCGGTCCGCGCCGGCATCGAGGTCGCTCGCAGCGCAGCGAACGACGTCAAGCGCGTGCACCTGGAGCTGGGCGGCAAGGCGCCGGTCATCGTGTTCGGCGACGCCGACCTCGAAGCCGCCGCCGAAGCCATCGCCGCCGCGGGCTACTTCAACGCGGGCCAGGACTGCACCGCCGCCACCCGCGTGCTGGTCGCCGACGACGTCCACGACACCTTCGTCGCCGCCCTCACCCGCCAGGCGCAGGCCGCGAAGACCGGCAAGCCCGACGACGAAGACGTCGCCTTCGGCCCGCTCAACAACGCCGACCAGCTCGCGAAGGTGGCCGGGTTCATCGACCGGCTGCCCGGCCACGCCACCGTCCACTGCGGCGGCCATCGGGTCGGCGGCGAAGGCTACTTCTACGAGGCCACCGTCGTTTCCGGGCTCGGGCAGGACGACGAGCTGAGCCGGCACGAGATCTTCGGCCCGGTCATCACCGTCCAGCGGTTCTCCGGCGAAGCCGAGGCGCTGAAGGCCGCGAACGCCGTGCAGTACGGGCTCGCGTCCTCGGTCTGGACCCGCGACCACCAGCGCGCCATGCGCCTGTCGGCGAAGCTCGACTTCGGTTGCGTCTGGATCAACACGCACATCCCCCTGGTCGCCGAGATGCCGCACGGCGGGTTCAAGAAGTCCGGCTACGGCAAGGACCTCTCGCTCTACGGCCTCGAGGACTACACCCGCGTCAAGCACGTGATGAGCGCACTGTGAGGCTCGCGATGCCCAACCAAGCACCGTCCGAGACGCGGGACGAGCCCGCGGCGCCCGGAAGCGCGGGGCCGGCCATCCGGCTTTCCGGGCTGCGCAAGCACTTCGGCGACGTCCACGCGGTCGACGGCGTCGACCTCGACATCCCGCCCGGCGAGTTCTTCTCGATGCTCGGCCCGTCCGGCTCCGGCAAGACGACGGTGCTGCGCATGATCGCCGGGTTCGAGCTGCCCACCGAAGGCACCATCGAGCTCGAAGGCCGGGACGTCAGCCGGCTGGCGCCGTTCGAGCGCGACGTCAACACCGTCTTCCAGGACTACGCGCTCTTCCCGCACATGTCCGTGCTGCAGAACGTCGAGTACGGCCTGAAGGTCAAGCACGTCCCGAAGCAGCAACGCCGGGAGCGCGCGCTCGAAGCGCTGAAGACCGTGCGGCTGGCGGACTACGGCTCGCGCAAGCCCGCGCAGCTGTCCGGCGGGCAGCGCCAGCGCGTCGCGCTCGCCCGCGCGCTGGTCAACCGGCCCAAGGTGCTGCTGCTCGACGAACCGCTCGGCGCGCTGGACCTCAAGCTGCGCCAGGCGATGCAGCTCGAGCTCAAGCAGATCCAGCGCGACGTCGGCATCACGTTCGTCTTCGTCACCCACGACCAGGACGAAGCCCTCACCATGAGCGACCGCATCGCGGTGTTCAACGACGGCAGGATCGAGCAGGTCGGCCCGCCCGAAGAGGTCTACGAGCGCCCGGCGAGCGCGTTCGTGGCCGGCTTCGTCGGGACGTCGAACCTGCTCGGCGGCCGCGGGGCCGAGACCGTCATCGGCCGGCCGGGGCTGTTCAGCATCCGGCCGGAGAAGATCCGCATCGACGGCGAGCTGTCCGAGCCCGCCGCGGTGGGGGACACCAGCGCGACCGGCACGGTCACCGACGTCGTGTACGCCGGCGCGACCGTGCGGTACGCGGTCGCGCTCGACGCCGGCGGACAGCTTTCGGTCGTCCAGCAGAACACCGAAGGCGCCTTCGCGGGCGGCCGCGTCCGCCTCAGCTGGCGGAACGAGCACAGCTTTCAAGTCCAGTAGTACCTCGAAAGGGTTGCCATGAAGAACAGGAAGACGCGGCTCGCCGGGCTCTTCGGCGCCAGCCTGCTGTTGGCTGCATGTGGCACGTCGGGCTCGAACTCGGCCGCGCCGCCCGGCGCGCAGGGGTTCACCCCGCCGAAGCTGGAAGCGCTGAAGGCGCTCGGGCAGCCGGAAGGCGCGCTGAACGTGCTCGCCTGGCCGGGGTACGCGGAGAACGGTTCGAACGACCCGAAGGTCAACTGGGTCACGCCGTTCGAGCAGCAGACCGGCTGCAAGGTCAACGTCAAGCCGTTCGGCACGTCCGACGAAGCCGTGACGCTGATGAAGACCGGGCAGTACGACGTGATCTCGGCATCCGGTGACGCGTCGCTGCGCCTGGTCGCTTCCGGGGACGCCGAGCCGGTGAACACCGCGCTGGTGCCGAACTACGCCGACGTCCAGCCGTTCCTCAAGGACAAGTCGTGGAACAGCGTGGGCGGCACGGCCTACGGCATCCCGCACGGCTGGGGCGCGAACCTGCTGACCTGGCGCACCGACAAGGTGACGCCGGCGCCGACGTCGTGGTCGGTCGTGTTCGACGCGAACTCGCCCTACAAGGGCAAGGTGATCGCCTACGACTCGCCGATCTACATCGCCGACGCCGCCCTGTACCTGATGGCGCACCAGCCGGACCTCGGCATCAAGAACCCGTACGCCCTGGACGACAAGCAGTTCACCGCCGCGGTGAACCTGCTCAAGCAGCAGCGTCCGCTCGTGAGCGAGTACTGGTCGGACTACCTCAAGGAGTCGCAGGCGCTGAAGAACGCCGACGCCGTCGTCGGCACCGCCTGGCAGGTCACGGTCAACCTGACCAAGGGCGAGGGCGCGCCGCTGGAGTCGGCCGTGCCGAGCGAGGGTGCGACCGGGTGGTCGGACACCTGGATGGTCGCGGCGAAGTCGGCGCACAAGACGTGCGCGTACAAGTGGCTCGACTACATCATCAGCCCGAAGGTCAACGCCCAGGTCGCCGAGTACTTCGGCGAGGCGCCGGCGAACCCCAAGGCGTGCGCGGAGATGACCGACAAGACCCTCTGCGACACCTACCACGCCAACGACGCCGGCTACGCGTCGAAGATCGCGTACTGGACCACGCCGATCCAGCAGTGCCTCGACGGCCGCACGGACGTCAAGTGCAAGGACTACGGCGAGTGGACCAAGGCCTGGACCGAGATCAAGGGCTGACGGTGACATGACCGCGCTCTCGGCCTTCTTCTACCGGAAACCCAAGCTTCGCCTGGGTTTCCTGCTCTCGGCGCCGCTGCTCTGGCTCGGCCTGGCCTACCTGGGCGCGCTCGCCGCGCTGTTCGTCACGGCGTTCTGGCACACCGACGCGTTCACCGGCCAGGTCGCGATCGAGTGGTCGCTGGACAACTTCAAGACGTTGTTCAGCGACGCGGTGTACCGCACGATCACCTTCCGCACGGTCGGGATCGCGGCGCTGGTGACGGTGATCGACGCCGTGATCGCGTTCCCGATGGCGTTCGCCATGGCCAAGCTCGCTTCGCCGCGGGCGCAACGGATCCTGGTCATCGCGGTGATGACGCCGCTGTGGGCGAGCTACCTCGTCAAGGCGTACGCGTGGCGCTCGATGCTGTCCGGAAACGGCGCGCTGAGCTGGCTTTCGCCCGGGTACGGCGTCACGGCCACGATCATCACGCTGTCCTACCTGTGGCTGCCGTACATGATCCTGCCGATCTACGCGGGCCTCGACCGGCTGCCGGATTCGCTGGTGGACGCCTCCGGTGACCTGGGAGCCCGCTCGTTCCGGACGTTCCGCTCGGTGATCCTCCCGCTGACGTTCCCGGCGATCGTGGCCGGTTCGATCTTCACGTTCTCGCTGTCGCTGGGCGACTACATCGCGGTGAAGATCGTCGGCGGCACGTCGCAGATGCTCGGCAACGTCGTCTACGACAACATCGGCGCCGCGAACAACCTCCCGTTCGCGGCGACGGTGGCGACCGTGCCGGTCGTGATCATGCTCGTGTACCTGGCCGCGGTGCGCCGCACCGGCGCGCTCGACAACCTCTAGGAGCCCTCGGTGCGGACGTCTCGGGCACTGCTGTGGACGGCGCTGGGCCTCGGCCTGGCGGTGATCTACTTCCCGCTGGTGGTGGTGCTGCTCAACTCCTTCAACGCGGACACGACGTTCGGCTTCCCGCCGACCCGCTTCACGCTGGAGTGGTGGAGCCGCGCGGCTTCGAACGACGGCGCCCGGCACGCGCTGTGGACGAGCGTGGAGGCCGGCCTGGCGGCGACGGCGATCGCGCTGGTGCTCGGCACGATGGCCGCGTTCGCCCTGCAGCGCTACCGGTTCTTCGGCCGCAACCCGGTGTCGCTGCTGATCATCCTGCCGATCGCGCTGCCCGGGATCGTGACGGGCATCGCGCTGAACAACGCGTTCCGCACGATCCTGGGCATCGACCTCGGCCTGCTGACGGCGATCATCGCGCACGCGACGTTCTGCATCGTGGTGGTGTTCAACAACGTCGTCGCCCGCCTGCGCCGGATGGGCGGCAACCTGGAGGAAGCGTCGATGGACCTGGGCGCGACGGGCTTCACGACGTTCCGCCTGGTGACGTTCCCGATGCTGCGTTCGGCGTTGCTGGCCGGCGGGCTGCTGGCGTTCGCGCTGTCGTTCGACGAGATCATCGTTACGACGTTCACACTGGGCACGGGCATGGAGACGCTGCCGATCTGGATCTACAACAACCTGTTCCGGCCGAACCAGGCCCCGATCGTGAACGTCGTGGCGGCGGTGCTGATCGTGGCCTCGACGGTCCCGGTGTACCTGGCCCAGCGCTTGTCGGGCGACACGGCGTCGGGCGGGCGGCTCTAGTGGTGATGTCCAGGGACGTTGTCCCGAGTCGAGGCGACCTGCGGCGGCCTGTCGTGCAGACAGGTGAAGGCCTCCGGATGTGAAGTGGGGCTGTCCAGGAACCGCTTCACCCACCGGAGGTCTTCGTGTCCCACCCTGGCCCCACACACCCGCCTGCGACTCGCTCGCCTGATCGTCGAACAAGGCTGGAACTGCACCGACGCGGCGAAGATGTTCACGGTCGCCGCGAAGTGGGCCGACCGCTACACCACCGAAGGCAGGGCCGGGATGGCTGATCGCAGCAGCCGCCCACACCACAGCCTGAGCAAGACCTCGCCCGTGCTGGTGCGGCAGATCGCGCGACTGCGGTGGCGGCACCGGCTGGGCCCGGTCCAGATCGCCGGCCGGCTCGACCTGCCCGCATCCACCGACTCACCCACATCGACCGGGTCATCGGCGAACCCCTGCGCCGCTACGAACACGCCTGTCCCGGATCGCTGATCCATGTCGATGTCACCAAGTCCGGCAACATCCCCGACGGCGGCGGGCACCGCTTCGTCGGACGCGCCAAGGCGAGCGCAACAAACGCGCCACCCCCGGGCTGCCCCGCGGCGCCGACCGCAAGCCCCGCACCGGCATGCTGCACACCGTCATCGATGACTGCTCCCGCGTCGCCTACGCCGAAATCCACACCGACGAAACCGCAGCCACCGCCACCGCGGTATTGCGCCGGGCAGTGGCCTGGTTCACCGACCGCGGCGTCACCGTCGAACGGGTCCACCGGACACTGGCCGAGGGATGGGCCTACGCCCGCAATCGGCGGCAAGCCGCCGGTCACCCGGCTGACCGACCTCCCCGGACATCACATCTAGTGGACCGACCGGATGGTGCCGCCGTCGACGCGGATCGTCGCGCCGCTGACGTAGTCCGCCGCCGGGCTCACCAGGTAGCCGACCGCGGCCGCGATCTCTTCGGGGCGGCCGAAGCGGCCGACGTCGTTGGGCACCAGCTCCTGCGCCGCGCGCTTTTCGATTTCCTCCCACGAGCTGCCCCAGCCGTGGTCCGGGGCGATGCCGGTGAGCAGCTCGCGCACCGAGTCCACCAGGATCGCGCCGGGGGAGACGACGTTCGACGTCACGCCGGTCCCGGCGAGTTCGCGGGCCAGTGACACCGCGAGGTTGTGCCGCGCGGCGAGCGTCGCGGTGTAGTGCGGCTGCGTCGCCATCGGCTGGATCGCCAGGCCGCCGCCGATCTGGACCACCCGGCCCCAGCCGCGCGAGCGCATGCCCGGCACGAACCGGTGGACCATCCGCACCGCGGAGACGACGTTCGCCTGGTACATCGCGCTCCAGTCGTCCGGCGTCGCCTCGGTCCAGGAGAGGTGGTCGTACGCGCCGGCGTTGTTGACCAGGACGTCGATCTCCCCGGTGGCCGCCGCCACGGCGTCGGCGCCCGCGTCGGTCGACAAGTCACCCAGTGCCACGCCCGCCGCGCCGATCTCCGCCGCGACCTTCCCGGTGCGGGCCGCGTCCCGGCCGTGCACCACCACCGAGGCGCCTTCCGCGGCCAGCAGCCGGGCGATCGCCTCGCCGAGACCCGCGCTGGAACCGGTGACCAGAACTCGCTTGCCGGTCAACTCGAGGTCCACTGTGCACTTCCCATCATGTCTACACTCGTATACATGAGAGCCCGCAACGCCGCCACCACCCGCGAAGCGATCCTGAACTCCGCGCTCGAAGCCTTCACCCGCGCCGGGTACGACGGCGTCGGCGTGCGCGAGATCGCCGAGTCCGCCGGGGTCACGGCGATGCTCGTGAACCGCTACTTCGGCTCGAAGGAGGGGCTCTTCGCCGAGGTCGTCGAGGCGGCGATGGCCGAGCGGACCGTGCTGACCGACGACCCCGCGACGCTCGCCGCGGACCTCGCGGCCGCGCTCGTGCGCCGGACCGGCCTGGACGCCGGGCGACTCGACCCGTTCCTGCTGATGCTGCGGTCCGCGCCCAACCCGCGCGCCGCCGAAATCCTGCGTGCGGGCATCGAGCGGCACGTCGAAAAGCACCTCACCGACGTCCTCCCGGCGACGGCGGGCACCGAAGGCCCGGCGCTGGTCCTGTCCGTGATCGCCGGGTTCTGGGTGCTGCGCACGCTCATCGGCAGCACCGAGCTCGCCCGCGCCGACGAAGCCGTCGTCAAGCGCAAGCTGGAGAAGGTGTTCGCCGTGCTACTGGCGGAATGAATCCGTCGCCGCCCGCAAAGCGGCGAGCACGCCGGGGTCGGTCACCGCGTGGCCGGCGCCTTCCAGCAGCTTCAGCTCCGAGCCCGGCCACGCCTGGTGCAGCTCGTACGCCGTGATCGGGGGACACACCGTGTCGTAGCGGCCCTGCACGATGACGCCCGGGATACCGGCCAGCTTGCCCGCGTCGCGGACCAGCTGGCCGTCGGCGAGCCAGGCGCCGTGGCGGAAGTAGTGGACGGCGAGGCGGGCGAAGGTCAGCGCGAACGCCGGTTCGGCGTACTGGCGGACGAAGGAGTCCTGCGGCACCACGGAAACCGTCGCGCCCTCCCAGGTGCTCCACGCGATCGCCGCGCGGTGCCGGACCTCCTCGGACGGGTCTTCGAGGAGCGTGGCGTACGCCGCCAGCGGGTCGTCGCGGAGGGCGGCCGGGAGCGGGGCGAGGAAGGCCTCCCACTCGCGCGGGAACAGGTTGGCCGCGCCGCCGCGGTAGATCCAGTCGAGCTCGCTCGGGCGCACGGTGAACACGCCGCGCAGGATGATTTCGCTGACGCGCGAAGGGTGCGTTTCGGCGTAGGCGAGGGCGAGCGTCGCGCCCCACGAGCCGCCGAAGAGCTGCCAGCGGTCGATGCCGAGGCGTTCGCGCAGGAGTTCCATGTCGGCGACCAGGTGCCACAGGGTGTTGGTGCGCAGGTCGTCCGCGCCCGGCGTCGACTGCCCCGACCCGCGCTGGTCGAACAGGACGATCCGGTACGCCGCGGGGTCGAAGTGCCGCCGGGCCATCGGCGCGATCCCGCTGCCGGGGCCGCCGTGCAGGACCACCACCGGCTTGCCGCCGGGGTTGCCCGCCTCCTGGCACCGGATCCGGTGGCCGTCGCCGACGTCCAGGAACCCTTCGGCGCGCGGGGGGATCGGCGGGTAGAGCTCGTCCATGCCCGTCACTGTGCCGGAGGGCCCCGGCCGTCGCCCCGACACCCCGCCGCCAGGGGCCGGGACGACGACCAGGAAAGGTGGGAGCCCGCCCCCGCCGCCGGGCTGAGCGGGCTCCCGCTCGGGGGGCGTCAGCCGCCGCGGGGAACCGTGGTCCGAAGAGAGGCGCCGTCGGGGTGGTCACGACGGCCGGCGATCCGCACCCGCATTCCCGTCCTCCTCGTCGAGGTTCGTTCCGTTGCGTCGTGGCGGCGACGGGCTAAACGCTAAGCCACGAGTCGAACACCAGTCAAGAACATGATTGATGTTCATGCATGTGAACGCTCGCTGTGAGGACGCTGAGTGTGCCCATCCCCCTTGCCCGGGGTTAACGAATGGGCCGGTACTTTCCGGTGTCGGCCTTGCTCGAAAAGGGGACGGAAAGGCACGGAATGTCCGCGGTGACCTATGTCGAGGCGATTGTCGTCGGCGCCTTGCAAGGGGTGTCGGAATTGTTTCCGGTGTCCAGTCTCGGCCATAGCATCCTGTTGCCCGCCTGGCTCGGCGGACAGTGGCAGCGGGACCTGAGCATCGGGAAGGATTCGCCGTACCTCGCGGTGCTCGTGGCGATGCACGTCGCCACCGCGCTCGCGCTCGTCCTGTTCTTCCGCAAGGACTGGATCCGGATCATCGGCGGCCTGTGGACGTCGATCCGCCACTGCGAGGTCCGCACCCCCGACCAGCGCCTCGCGTGGCTGCTCGTGCTCGCCACGATCCCGGTCGGGCTGGCCGGGTTGCTGTTCGAAGGACTGCTGCGCGACTTCCTCGGCAAGCCCGTCCCGGCGGCGATCTTCCTGACGCTCAACGGCGGGGTGCTCTACGCCGCCGAGAAGTTCTCGCACCGGAAGCCGCCGGGCGACGACGACACGGTGGACTTCTCGACCGAAGAAACCCTCGTCATGCGGGCGGTCACGGTCGAGGAGAAGACCGACGTCCGGCTGGCGAAGCTGGGGGTGGGCGAGGCCGTCCTGATCGGCGCGGCGCAGATCTTCGCGCTGCTGCCCGGCATCAGCCGCTCGGGCATCACGATGGTCGCCGGCCTGCGCCGCGGCCTGGGTCACGAAGACGCGGCGCGCTTCGCGTTCCTGCTCGCCACGCCGGTGATCCTCGCCGCGGGCGTGCTCAAGATGCCGACGCTGTTCGCCCCGGAGAACCACGCTTCGCTCGGCCCCGCGCTCGTCGGCAGCGTCATCGCCGGGATCGCTTCGTACATTTCTGTCCGGTTCCTCACCGGATACTTCGAAACGCGCACTCTGACCCCGTTCGCCATTTACTGCGTGCTCGCCGGAATCGGCAGCCTGATCTTCTTCGCCGTCTGACGTGCTCGACGTCCCGGCGCTGCTCGCCGTGCTCGTTCTCGGCACGCTCTACGTCCGCGCGGCGCACGGGCGCGGGTGGCCGCGCGGCCGCACGACGGCGTTCCTCGCCGGGCTCGCGACCGTCTTGCTGGTCACCTGCTCACCGCTGGCCGTCTACGACACGACGTTCTTCTGGGTCCGCGCGGTCCAGACGGTCACGCTGCTCATGGTCACGCCGCTGCTGCTGGCCCTGGGCGCGCCGATCCGGCTCCTGCTCGACACGCGGCCCGCGGCCTGGCTGCGGCGCCACGGCCGCGGAAAGGTGGCGCGGGCGCTGACGTTCCCGCCGGTCGTCACGCTGACGCTGGTCGTGCCGGTGCTCGTGCTGTACCTGACCCCGCTCTACGACCTGGTGCTGCGGTCGTCGCTCGCCGACGGCCTGGTCCGGCTCGCGCTCGTCCTGTCCGGCTTCACGTACTTCTGGACCCGGCTCGGCCTCGACCCGACCCCGCGGCGCGACCCGCACCTGGTGTCGGTGTAGATCGCGTTCACCGAGGTGATCTTCGACGGCGCCCTCGGCCTGGTCCTGTGGCTGGGCCCGCTGCTCGCGCCCGCGCACTACGCGGCCGCCCACCCCGGCTACGGCCCGGACCCCCGCACCGACCAGATCATCGGCGCGGGGGTGCTGTGGATCGGCGGTGACGTCGCCGGCCTGCCGTTCGTCGTCGCGTTGTTCGTGCGGTGGGCCCGAGACGACGAACGGCGCGCGAAGCAGATCGACGTCCAGCTGGACGAAGCGCCCGCGACCGGGCTGTGGTGGGAGAACGACCCGGCGCTGGCCGAGCGGTTCAGGAACCGGGGTTAGTCGTGGAACGCGTGTTCCGGCGCCGGGAACTCGCCGCGGCGCACGTCCTGGGCGAACGCCGTCGCCGCGTCCTGCAGCACCGTCGCCACGTCGGCGTAGCGCTTCACGAACCGCGGCGCCTTGCCGCGCCGGAGCCCGGCCATGTCCTGCCAGACGAGCACCTGGGCGTCGCAGTCCGGGCCCGCGCCGATGCCGACCGTCGGGATCTTCAGCTCCGCCGTGACGCGCTTCGCGGCTTCGGCGGGCACCATCTCCATCACCACCGCGAACGCCCCGGCCTCCTGCAGCGCCAGCGCGTCGGCGAGCAGCACGTCCGCTGCTTCGCCGCGCCCCTGCACCCGGTAGCCACCGAGGTTGTGCTCACTCTGCGGGGTGAACCCGATGTGGCCCATCACGGGCACGCCCGCCGACGTCAGCGCCTCGACGTGCGCGGCGAACCGCCGCCCGCCTTCGAGCTTCACGGCGTGCGCGCGGCCCTCCTTCATGAACCGCACCGACGTCTCCAGCGCCTGCTGCGGCGAGAGCTGGTAGGAGCCGAACGGCAGGTCGGCGACCACGAGGGCCCGTTTGACCGACCGGGTCACGGCCCGGACCAGCGGCAGCAGCTCGTCCACCGTCACCGGCAGCGAGGTGTCGTAGCCGAACACGTTGTTGGCCGCGGAGTCGCCGACGAGCAGCACGGGGATCCCGGCCTCGTCGAAGAGCGCGGCGGTGTACATGTCGTACGCGGTGAGCATGGGCCACGGCTCGCCGCGTTCCTTGAGCTCACGCAGGTGGTGCACGCGCACCTTGCGGCCCGTCGCCGGCTTGGTGCCGGGTCCGGTGCCGTAGGGGGCCGCTTCTTCGGCGGGCCCGTTCGCGGGGGCAGACATCGTCGTCGACCGTCCTTCCCTCGAGGCCTCGGTGAGGTCCCCGGGTCGTGGAGCAGGGGCGTCTCAGAGCGTGGCACGCGCGCGTGCGGGCCCCCAACCTCGTGGGACCAGCTTCACACCCCCGGGGACGACGCACCGTCAACCTTCAGGTTGATGCCCGGGGACAACCAACCTGTGTTCACTGACGTCAAGAAGACGGTATGAGCACCGATCGGCCGCGAAAGGCGACGAAAGCAACGATGGGAACCCTCGCGAGCACACGCCCGCGCCTGCCCGTGTGGAAGGCGAAGGCGGGCGGCATCGTCGCGACCGTGGTCCAGCTGGCCGCGGTGTTTTCGGTGATCCTCCTCTTCACGAACGGCCCGCACGGGCGCCTGCTCAACGCCATCGACATGGCGTTCTCCGGCCTCAGCGTGCCGACCAGCGCGAGCCTGGTCATGGTGCTGCTGCTCGTGGTGCTGGGCGGGGCGCTGCGCCGTCGCAAGGCGGCGGCGCTGTACACGCTGGTGCTGTTCCAGGTCGGCGGCCTGGTGCTCACCCTGGCCCTGCAGGCGACGCTGCTGTGGTCACCCGAGCTGCTGACGCTCGGCCCGAAGCAGGTCCGGCACATCCCGGCGCAGCTGTGGGTGCTGACCGTGGCCGACGTCGTCTCGATCGGCCTGATCGTGCTCCTGCTCGCGCTGCGCCCGGCGTTCCCGGCCCGGCTCGCGCCGAGTGCCTGGCGGGACGGCCTGACCGTGCTGTTCGGCGGGTTCGCGGCGGTCATCCTGGTCGGCTGGGGGCTGGCGGAAGCGTTTCCCGGGCACCTCGGTGACACGTGGGAGCGCTTCGCCTGGGTCGTGAACCACGCCACCGGCGAGAACCTCCAGCTGCGCCGGATCGGGGTCGGCGACGGCCCGGGCTGGCTGGACGTCCTGATCGACCTCAGCGCGACGGCGGTCGTCACGGCGGCGCTGTACATGCTCTTCCGCGGGGTCCGCAGCCGCCGCCTGCGCACCGACGACGAGGAGCTGCGCGTGCGCGAGCTCCTGGCCGAACACGGCGAGGACGACTCCCTCGGCTACTTCGCGACCCGGCGCGACAAGAGCGTCGTCTTCTCGCCGAACGGGCGCGCGGCGGTGACCTACCGCGTGCTCGGCGGCACCAGCGTCGCCAGCGCCGACCCGATCGGCGACCCCGAGGCGTGGCCGGACGCGGTCCGCGCGTGGCTCGACGAGACGCGCCGGTACGGCTGGACCCCCGGCGTGCTCGGGGCGAGCGAGAGCGGCGCGAAAGCGTATACCGACGCCGGCCTGCGGGCCCTGGAGATCGGTGACGAAGCGGTCCTCGACGTCCGCGAGTTCAGCCTCGCCGGCCCGGAGCGGCGCTCGGTCCGCCAGGCCGTGAAGCGTATCGAGCGCGCCGGCTACACCTCGCGGGTCCGCCGCCACGGCGAGATCCCGGAAGCCGAAATGGCCGATCTGCTGGCCCGCGCCCAGGCCTGGCGCGGCGCCGAGACCGAACGCGGGTTTTCGATGGCGCTGGGCCGGCTCGGCGACGCCAGCGACGGCCGCAGCGTGATGGTCGAGGCCTACGACGCCCGCGGTGACCTGCGCGGCCTGCTCTCGTTCGTGCCGTGGGGCCGCCGCGGCCTCTCGCTGGACCTCATGCGCCGCGACCGCGACGCCGAGAACGGCCTCAACGAGTACATGATCGCCGAGGTCGTCGCGGCCGCGCAGCACCTCGGCGCGCAGCGGATCTCGCTCAACTTCGCGATGTTCCGCGCGGTGTTCTCCGAGGGCGAGCGCATCGGCGCCGGCCCGGTGCTGCGGGCCTGGCGCGGCGTCCTGAGCGTCTTCTCGCGCTTCTTCCAGCTCGAGTCGCTGTACCGGTCCAACGCCAAGTACGGCCCGGACTGGGTGCCGCGGTTCCTCTGCTACTCCTCGGCCCGGCGGCTGCCGCGCGTCGGCATCGTCGCGGGCGCGCTCGAAGGGTTCGTCCCGACCGGGCGGGCGCGGTCGCTGCGCCTGGAGACGGTCGGCGCCGACTTCGTCGCCCGCGCGAAGGAGATCGAGGAGTCGGCGGCGACGCCGGCCCCGAAGCAGGTGCGGCGGCCCGAACAGGTCCGCGTCCGCATCGCCAAGCTCGGCAAGCTGCGCGAGGCCGGGATCGACCCGTACCCGGTCGGGTTCCGCCGCGACGACCACATCGGCGACGTCGTGCGGAAGTTCGGCGACCTGGCCCCGGACACCACGACCGGGCACCGGGTCCGGATCGCCGGGCGCGTGCTGAACCTGCGCATCCTCGGCGGCCTGTGCTTCGCCCGCGTCAAGGACTTCAGCGGCGAGATCCAGCTGATGCTGAGGGCGGACGAGCTCGACCTCACGCGCTGGCGGACCGGCGTCGACCTCGGCGACCACATCGGCGTCAGCGGCCAGGTCGTGACGTCGAAGCGCGGGGAGCTCTCGGTGCTCGTCGACGAGTGGACGGTCACCGCGAAGTGCCTGCACCCGTTGCCGGACAAGCGGAAGGGGCTCACCGACCCGGAGACGCGGGTGCGGCAGCGCTACCTCGACCTCGCCGTCAACCCGGACTCGGCGAACATGCTCCGGCTGCGCTCCACCGTGGTCCGCGCGGTGCGCGACCGGCTGCACCACGCCGACTACCTCGAAGTCGAAACGCCGATGCTGCAGACGGTGCACGGCGGTGCCAACGCGCGTCCGTTCGTCACCCACATCAACGCCTACGACATGCGGATGTACCTGCGGATCGCGCCCGAGCTGTACCTCAAGCGGCTGTGCGTGGCCGGCGTCGAGCGGGTCTTCGAGCTCAACCGCAACTTCCGCAACGAAGGCGTCGACGCGACGCACAACCCCGAGTTCACGATGCTCGAGGCGTACCAGGCCTACGCGGACTACGACACGATGCGGACGCTGACCCGCGAGCTGGTCCAGCACGCGGCCGAAGCGGCGTACGGCGCCCAGGTCGTGCGGCGCCCGGACGCCGACGGCAACGTCGTCGAGCACGACATCTCCGGTGACTGGCCGGTGATCCCGGTGCACGAAGCCGTCTCGCGGGTCTTCGGCGAGCGCATCGACTCCGGGACGTCGGTGGGTGAGCTGCGGCGGCTCTGCCTGGCCGCCGGGGTGCCGGTGGGGGAGGACCCGAGCCACGGCGACCTCGTGCTCAAGGCGTTCGAGCACCTCGTCGAGGGCGCGACCGTGCTGCCGACGTTCTACACCGACTACCCGACCGACGTCTCGCCGCTGACCCGCCAGCATCGGACGGACCCGCTGCTGGCCGAGCGCTGGGACCTCATCGCGTTCGGCTCCGAGGTCGGCACGGCCTACACGGAGCTGACCGACCCGATCGAGCAGCGGCGGCGGCTGGAAGCGCAGTCCCTGCGCGCGGCCAGCGGGGACGTCGAGGCGATGGAGCTGGACGAAGACTTCCTGCTCGCCCTGGAGCACGGCATGCCGCCGTCCGGCGGCCTCGGGCTGGGCGTCGACCGGCTGCTGATGATGCTCACCGGGGCGTCGATCCGCCAGACGGTCCTCTTCCCCTTCGTCCGTCCGCAGGCGTAGCGAGTCAGGCGACCCGGCAAGCGTCACACCGCCGGGTCGCTGCCCTTCGCTTACTGTGTGCCTCGTGCGCACGGCTCGGATCGCCTCGGCCCTCCTGATGGGGGTGGCCGTCCTCGGGTATTCGGGGTGGCTGCTGGAGTTCTTCCTCCCGACGGGCGTCTCGCCGGTCCACGACCCGGTGGAGGCGCTGCTGGCCGGCCCACCGGTGTTCCGGGTCCTGCTGGCCGTCTCGGGGGTCGCGTTCCTGCTCGCCGGCCCGCCGCTGCACCGCCTCGGCCCGGTCCAGTGGTCGGCGCGGCTCAGTTCCGTCTCGGTGAGCGTGTTCGGCCTGGTCGTGCTGGTCCAGGCCGCGTACCCGGAGCGGAGCGACCTGATCTCGTCGCTGCTCAGCGTCGTGCTGGTGGCCGGCGTGATCAGCTTGATCCTGTGGTGGCCGCCGGGCTGGCGCGCGCTCGCGGTCGCCGGGCTGGTCGTGGTGATGGCGACCTGGCTCGGGGTGGTGCTCTCGCGGCAGTTCGACGCCTACGAAGGGGTCTTCACGCGGGTGCAGCTGGTCGTGCGGGCCGCGCTGTACGGCATCGGCGGCGCGTACGCCTTCGTCAAGCCCGCACCCCGGCACGCGCACCGATAGCGCCGTTCCGGTCCGGAACGCCCGTGCGGGGTGGCACGATCCGGAGCAGGTGTCCCTTTGCGGAAGGATCGAAATGGCGGGAAACGTGCGCCCGGTGGCCGACGAGCGTGACGGGCTGCTGAGCTTCCTGGAGCAGCAGCGGTACGTGCTCAGGTTGGCCGCACACGGGCTGACCGACGATCAGGCGCGGCTGGCGGCGACGAAGAGCTCGCTGTCGGTGGGCGGGCTGATCAAGCACGTCGCGACCACCGAGAACAGCTGGCTGGACACAATCCTTCAGGTGCCCCAGAAGCCGTTCGCGGAGAGCGTGGCCGAGTACCAATCGGCGCACCGGCTGGGCGAGGACGAGACGCTGGCGGGCGTGCTGGCCCGCTACGACGAGGTCGCGAAGCGGACGGCCGACGTCATCGGCGGGATCGAGGACCTGGGCCAGGCGGTCCCGGTGCCGAAGGGTGTGCCGTGGTTCCCGAAGGACGTCGACGCCTGGTCGGTCCGCTGGGTCCTGCTGCACCTGATCCAGGAGACGGCCCGCCACGCCGGCCACGCGGACATCATCCGCGAGCACGTCGACGGCGGCACGGCGATGCCGTTGATGGCGGCGGCGGAGGGCTGGCCGGAGTCCCCGTTCATCAAGCCCTGGACGCCCCAGCCCGCCTGACGAACCGCGTGGAGGCCACCTGGAGCCGTGAAGGTGGCCTTCACGGCTTTCAGAACAGCGTGGGCTCGTCCGCCAGCGCGCCTTCGATGACCAGCATCCGGCGTTTCGTTCCGACCCCGCCGCGCGCCGAGAAGCCGCCGTCCTTGCCGCCCGCGGCCAGCACCCGGTGGCACGGCACGATGATCGGGAACGGGTTGTGCCCCATCGCCTGCCCGACGGCCTGCGCCGACCCGGGCTGCCCGAGCCGGTGCGCGATGTCGCCGTAGGTCAGCGTCCTGCCCGGCGGGATCGTCCGCGCGACCTCGTACGCCCGGCGGTGGAACTCCGGCACCGAAGCCAGGTCCAGCGCCACCGAGGCCAGGTCCGGCCGCGCGCCGCCCAGCAGCGCCACGATCCCGTCCACCGCCGCCCGGACCGCGGCCGGCGGTGGCTCCTCGACGGCGTCCGGGAACCGCCGGAGCAGCCAGGCGCGGGTCCGCGCGCCACTGCCTTCGGGCAGGGACGTGCCGACCACGACGTCGTCGCGCCACGCGAGCCCGCAGACCCCGATCGCCGTGTCGAACACCGTGAAGCCGGTCGTCATGCGATCAGCCTACGACCGAAGAGGGGTACCGCCGCCGCGATCGACCGCTAAGTTCGGTTCGGGCGATTCCGAGGAGGACGTGTGCGGCGACTGATCCTGGTGACGGCAGTGCTGCTCGGCCTGATCGCCACTCCGGCGGCCGCGGACCCGCTGGTCATGCCGCACGTCGTCGTCACGCACCACACGTGGTGGGCGGAGCAGGTGATCAAGCACGCCGGCGGCACGGTCGTCGCGAGCTACCCGCAGATCGGCGTCGTCGTCGCGTACACCGCGAAGGACGACTTCGCCGCGAAGGTCCGTGCGACGCCGGGCATCGACGCCGTGGGCGCGACGCGCACCGCGAAGGTCCCGAAGGAGTTCTTCGCGCCCCGCAAGGACGTCCGCTACACCGGCCCGAACTCGCCGAACTCCGGCCAGGTCCCGCCCGAGGGCACCGCATGGGACGTCCCGGCGCTGCACCTGCCCGAAGCGCACGCGGTCACCGAAGGCAGCAGGCGCACGGTCGTCGGCGTGCTCGACGTCGGCGTCGACGACACCCACCCGGACCTCGCGCCCGCCTTCGACCGCAAGGATTCCGTGTCCTGCCTGGCCGGCTGGGCCGACCGGAGCCCCGGCGCCTGGCGGCCCACGCTCGACGGCCACGGCACGCACGTCGCGGGCACGATCGCCGCCGCCCGCAACGGATCCGGCGTCGTCGGGGTCGCTCCCGGCGTCCGGATCGCCGCCGTCAAGCTGGCCGAACTCGACGACACCGAGACGGCCGAGAGCATGGTCTGCGGGTTCGTCTGGGCCGCGGAGCACGGGTTTGCCGTGACCAACAACAGCTACCGCTCGATCCCGTGGCGCTACAACTGCGACGACCAGCCGGACCAGGCCGCGGCGAAGCTCGCCGTCAGCCGCGCGGTCGCCTACGCCCAGCGCCGGAACGTCCTCGTCGTCGCCTCGGCCGGCAACGCCGGGATCGACCTCGACACCCGCTCGGCCGACCGCGAAAGCCCGGCCGACAGCACCCCGGTGGAACGAGCGATCGACCCGACGTGCACGCGGCTGCCGCACGAGCTGCCCGGCGTCGTCGGCACCGGTGCGCTCGACGAGAAGCTCGTCAAAGCGAGCTTCTCGAACTACTCGGCGTCGCGGATCAGCGTCGCCGCGCCCGGCGCGCGCGTCTGGTCGACCTGGCCGAACGGCGAATACCGGTCGGCGAGCGGGACGTCGATGGCCGCGCCGCACGCGAGCGGCGTCGCCGCCCTGATCGCGAGCGAGCACCCGTGGTGGAGCGCCGAGCGCGTCAAGCAGGCCCTGTACGCCACGGCGACGCCGCTGCCGTGCCCCGACGCCGTCTGCGCGCCGATCGCGGGCGGGACGACCTACTACGGCCACGGAATGGTCGATGCGGCGAGCGCGGTCGGCGCGGGATGATGGCGCCGTGCTCGATCACCTCGTCTACGCCGGCCCCGACCTCGCCGCCGCCGTCGCCCGCGTCGCCGACCTGACCGGGGTCACCCCGGCTCCCGGCGGCAGCCACACCGGCCTCGGCACCGCCAACCACCTCGCCGACCTCGGCGCGGGGATGTACCTGGAGGTGATCGGCCCGGACCCGGCGCAGCCGGAGCCGCTCGCGCCCCGCCCGTTCGGCATCGACGCCCTCACCGAGCCGGCGCTGGTCGCGTGGGCGGTCCGCACCCCCGACCTCGACGCGACGATCGCGGCGGCCCGCGCCCGCGGCTTCGACCCGGGCGACCCGCGGGAGATGTCCCGCGAGACGGCCGGTGGCGAGACGCTGCACTGGCGCCTGACCCCGCCGGCCGCCCCGGGCTCGCTCCGCCCGTTCCTGATCGACTGGGGCAGCACCCCGCACCCGACGACCCGCGGCCTGCCGTCCCTGCCGCTGCTGATGGTGACGGCCACCCACCCGGACCCGGCCTCGGTCCACACGGCGACGGAAGCGCTCGGCCTGGAGTTCCTGGTCCGCCGCACGGAAAAGGCGTCCCTCACCGCGGCCCTGCGCACCCCGGACGGCCGTCAGGTCGCCCTCAGCTAGGTGTGGTGTCCGGGGAGGTTGGTCAGTCGGGTGACCGGCGGCTTGCCGCCGGTCGAGCTGTGGGGTCGGTGGTGATCGTAGAAGTGCAGCCAGCCCGGTAGTGCCGCCCGCGGCAGAGTCTCGGACGGGTAGGAGCGGGCGTAGGCCCACCCGTCGGCCAGGGTCCGGTGGAAGCGTTCGATGCTGCCGTTTTTGAGGCCGGTAGGGCCGGGTGCGTGGATTTCGGCGTAGGCGACGCGGGAGTGGTCATCGAGCACGGTGTGCACGAACGCAGTCCCGATCTTGGGGTTGCGGGGCTTGCCGGGTGTCGCAGCCCGGTTGCGGTCACCTTGGGCGCGGCCGACGAACCGGTGCCCGCCGCCGTCGGGGATGTTGCCGAACTTGGTGACATCGACGTGCAGCAGCGAACCGGGATGGTCGTGCTCGTAGCGGCGCAGTGGTTCGCCGGTGACCCGGTCGATCCGGGAGAGCCGGTTGATCCGGCAGCGGGTCAGCACCGCGTGCACCGTGGAGGCGGGCAAGCCGAGCCGGCCGCCGATCTGCACCGGGCCCAGCCGCATGCGCCACCGCAACCGCACGATGCGGTGGACCAGATGCCCGGGTGTGCGGGTCGGGCTGTGCTGCGGACGCGAGCTGCGATCAGCCATCCCAGCCGCGCTTTCGTTGCGGTAGCGCTGCGCCCATTTGCGAGCGGTTTTCGCGGCGACCATGACCATCTTCGCCGCTGCCGTGCCGGTCCAGCCCTGCTCCACGATCGGGCGCGCGAGTCGCAGTCGGGTGCGTGGGGTGAGGGTGGCGTCAGGGGGGACACGAAGGCCTCCGGCAGGTGATGTGGTTCCTCGACAGCTCCACTTCACATCCGGAGGCCTTCACCTGTCAGCACGACAGGCCCTCACTGGTCACCTCAACTCGGGACAACGTCCCTGGACATCACAGCTAGGCCTTGCCCTCGCGCCACAGGTTGGTCATCGGCAGCCGCCGGTCGCGGCCGAAGGCCTTGAACGTGATCTTCGTGCCCGGCGGGTACTGGCGCCGCTTGTACTCGGCCTTGTCGACCATCCGCACCACCCGGTCGATGGTCTCCGCGTCGAACCCGGCCTCGATCAGGTCGGCGTACCCGCGGTCGCCCTCGACGTAGTCGTCGAGGATGTCGTCGAGCAGCGCGTAGTCCGGCAGCGAGTCGGTGTCGACCTGCCCCGGCCGCAGCTCGGCCGACGGCGGCTTCGAAATCGAGTTCTCCGGGATCGGCGGGGTCTCGCCGCGCTTCGCCGCTTCGGCGTTGCGCCAGCGGGCCAGCTGCCACACGTGCGTCTTGAAGACGTCCTTGATCGGGGCGAACGCGCCGACCGCGTCCCCGTAGATCGTGGAGTACCCGACGGCCAGCTCGGTCTTGTTGCCGGTGGCCAGCACCAGGTGACCGTCCAAGTTGGACAGTGCCATCAGGAGCATGCCGCGCGTGCGCGCCTGGATGTTCTCCTCGGCCAGGCCGGTCAGCGAAAGCTGGTCGACGTACACGCGGACCATGTCCTCGACCGGCTCGACGCGGTAGTGCGCCCCGATCCGCTGCGCCAGGTCGGCCGCGTCGTCCTTCGAGTGGCCCGAGGAGTACTTCGACGGCATCGAGACGCCGTAGACGTTGTCGCCGCCCAGCGCGTCCGCCGCCAGCGAGGCGCAGACCGCGGAGTCGATGCCGCCGGAGAAGCCGAACGTCACCGACGAGAAGCCGTTCTTGTGCACGTAGTCGCGCAGCCCGACGACCAGCGCGTGCCACACCTCGGCCTCGTCCGAAAGCGGCTCGCTGATGACCGGCCGGGCGGTCGGCTCGTACGACGGCAGCGGTTCCGCGCTCAGCACGCGGCGCCGGACGTGCAGGCCTTCGAGCTCGCCGTCGCCGGCGTGCCCGCCCGCGGTGAGGTCCATGTCCAGCACGAGCAGGTGCTCGACGAACTGCGGCGCGCGCGCCACGACCGCGCCGTCCGCCGCGACGACGAGCGAGTCGCCGTCGAACACGAGGTCGTCCTGGCCGCCGACCTGGTTGGTGTAGACCAGCGGCGCCCCCGCTTCGGCGGCGCGGCGCGCGATCAGCGGCAGCCGCTGCTCGTCCTTCGAGCGCTCGTACGGCGACGCGTTCGGCGCCACGACGAGGTCGACGCCGGCGCGGCCCAGGGCCGAGATCGGGCCGCCGTCCTGCCAGATGTCCTCGCAGACGACCATGCCGATGTCGAGCCCGTGGAACCGGACGACGTCGAGCGTGGTGCCCGGCTTGAACCAGCGGTGCTCGTCGAACACGCCGTAGTTGGGCAGGTGGTGCTTGAACTGCCGCGCGACGACCTCGCCGCGGTAGAGCGCGGCCGCCGCGTCGCGCGGGCCGACCTCGTCGACGTCGAGGTACCCGATGTAGGTCAGCACTTCGCCGCACCCGGCCTCGTCGAGCCGCCGCGCCAGCGACTCGACACCTTGGCGGGAGGCTTCGGCGAAGGTCCGGCGCAGCGAAAGGTCCTCGACCGGGTAGCCGGTCAGGGACATCTCGGGGAAGACGACGACGTGCGCGCCGGCTTCGGCGGCCCGGCGGGTCCAGTCGACGTGGAGGTCGGCGTTGCCGTCGAGGTCACCGACGGTGGGGTTGACCTGGGCGAGCGCGATGCGCAGTTGCGGCATGCCGCCATTCTGTCCCACGGCCACCCGCGAGGCCGAGCGAATGTGGGCGAAATCGAAAGACCCCCGCCCGGCAGCACCGGGCGGGGGTCCGACGAAGGAAAATCTACTTGCGCTTGATCATGCTCCGGACCTTCTTGATGGTCTGCTCGAAGTCCGAATCGAACGGGTTGTCGTGCACGAGGTACGTCCACGTCGTGTTCGCCCGCCGCACGCCGGCCTCGCCGAGGTCGATGCCCTCGTCGGTCAGCTCGGCCTCTTCGAGCGTCTTCGCCGCCCGCGAGTCGGCCTCGCCGATGATCTTGTGGAACTCCGGGATCGCCGCGCGGTGGAACTCGTCCAGCGGCGTCTCGCGCGCCAGCGCCCGCAGGTGGATGCTCTCGCGGACGTCGGTCAGGTACGCCAGGTGGTCCGACCACAGCTGGTCGACGTGGAACAGCAGTACCTCGCGGCACATCTGCTCCAGCTTCTCCTGGTCGTCGAGCTTCTCCTTCAGCTCGCCGAACTTCTCCGGGTGCGCCTTCTCCATCGCCTCCGCCGCGTACGCGGTGCGAAGCACCTTGTCGCGGTGCACCAGCAGGTCACGCCGCTGCCGCTCGATCAGCCGCGTGTAGCGCCAGGTGTTGCGGTGGATCTCGAGGTCGACGCCCTCGGCGACGCGCTGCGCGTGGTTCAGCTGCCGCAGCGCCGCGCCGTCGGTGATCTCGCCGGTCTCTTCGTCGTCGACGATGCCCTCGGGCACGTCCGGCGCGTTGGAGAGGACGAGTTCGTCGTTCAGGCTCGCGAAGAAGATCGCGCTGCCCGGGTCGCCCTGGCGGCCGGAGCGGCCGCGCAGCTGGCCGTCGAGGCGGCTCGACGGGTACCGCGCGGTGCCGATGACGTGCAGCCCGCCCAGCTCGACGACCTCTTCGCGGGTCGCGCCGTCGGTGCCGCCCAGCCGGATGTCGGTACCGCGGCCCGCCATCTGCGTGGACACGGTGACCGCGCCCTTCTTGCCGGCCTCGGCGATGATCGCGGCCTCCGAGGCGTCGTTGCGCGCGTTGAGCACGACGCATTCGAGGTCGACCTTCGCCAGCTTCTCGGCCAGCTCTTCGGACTCGGCGACGTCCTGGGTGCCGACGAGGATCGGCCGTCCGGTCTCGTGGACCGTGCGGATCTCCTCCTCGATCGCCCGCAGCTTCTGCGACGGCGACGCGAAGACGCGGTCCTCCAGGTCCTCGCGGACGTTCGGGGTGTTCGGCGGGATGACCGCGACCTCGAGCTCGTAGAACTCGCGCAGCTGCTCGGCGACGGCGACCGCGGTACCGGTCATGCCGGCGACCTCGGGGTAGCGCGCCAGCAGCGCCTGGACGGTGATCGAGTCCAGGATCTCGCCGCGGTCGGTGGCGGTGACCTGCTCCTTCGCCTCGACGGCGGCCTGCAGGCCGTCCGGCCAGCGCTGCAGTTCGGCGACGCGGCCGCGGGCGGCGTTGATGAGCTGGACCTTGCCGTCGCGGACCAGGTAGTCGACGTCGCGGGTGAGCAGCGCGTGCGCGTGCAGGGCGACGTTCACCGCGGGGAGCCGGTCGGACGCCGTCTCGCCGTAGAGGTCGTCGACCTCCAGGCCGAGCGACTTCGCGACGACGGACGCGCCGGCGTCGGTCAGCCAGGCGTTGCGGCCCTCGCTGTCGGTTTCGTAGTGCAGGTTGAGCCGCAGCCGCCGGACGACCTTCGCGACCTCTTCGTCGGCGTCGGTGTGGTCGATCGAGCCGGCCATCACCAGCGGGACGCGGGCCTCGTCGACCAGCACCGAGTCCGCCTCGTCGACGATCGCGACCTCGGGGTCGGGCTGGACGAGGTCGTCCACGTTCGTGACCAGCCGGTCGCGCAGGACGTCGAAGCCGATCTCGGCGACGGCGCCGTACGTGACGTCCTTGGCGTAGGCGACCTTGCGCTCCTCGCGCGAGTGCGCGGGCTCGACCCAGCCGACCGACACGCCGAGCAGGGCGTACACCGGGCCCATCCACTCGGCGTCGCGGCGGGCCAGGTAGTCGTTGACCGTGACGACGTGCGCGCGCTTCCCGCGGATCGCGTAGCCGGCGGCGGCCAGCGCACCGGCGAGCGTCTTGCCCTCACCGGTCTCCATCTGCACGACGTGCTTGCTGAGCAGGCCCATCGTGCCGAGAATCTGGACGTCGAACGCCCGCTCGCCGAGCGCCCGCCGGGCGGCTTCACGCCCGAGCGCGCACACCTCGATCAGGTGGTTGTCGCCGAACGCGGTGTCCTTCAGCGTCTCGCGGAGCTTGCCCGCCCGCTCGGTCAGCTCCTCGTCGGAGAGCTTCTCGAGCTCGGGTTCGAGCTTCTCGACCGCGGGCAGCAGTGCTTCGTAGCGGGTCAGCTCGACGCTGCCCGGCCGCTGGATGATCCGGCGGAGCTTCTTGCCCACCCGGCTGATCAGTGCTGCCACCCCTGGTCTCCCGTTCTCTCTCGCTCGACCGGCCTGCCCCACCCAACGTGGCGGTGGTGCGTTCGAGTTCCGCGGCCGGATGGGACGATCCAACCGTGTTCCCTCATCCCAGCGCCAGGTCCGGTCGTATCCGACGCCGCCGGATCACCGCAATTGCGACATCCGTGCTGATCGCGGCCTCGCTGTCCGCCTGCACGTCCTCCGGGAAGCCGGCGCCGGTCGCGCCGACGACGGAGTCGCACCCACCGTCCGGACCGGTGCCGGCCGGGTTGGAGCGGTTCTACGGCCAGAGCCTGTCCTGGGCCGACTGCGCACCTTACGCGACTTCGGAGGACTCGCGATCGGCCTTCCAGGCGAAGGACGTCCAGTGCGCCCGGCTGACCGTGCCGCTGGACTACGCGAAACCGGCGGGGGACACCATCACGCTGGGCCTGCTCCGGCACAAGGCGTCGGACGCCGGCTCCCGGATCGGGTCGCTCGTGGTCAACCCGGGCGGTCCCGGTGCCTCGGGCATGGTCGCGGCCGCCGGCCTGGTCAAGCCGACCGCGAGCACCGGCCTCGGCAAGCGCTTCGACCTGGTCGGCTTCGACCCGCGCGGCATCGGCGCGAGCCAGCCGGCCATCCACTGCCTGACCGACTCCGAGCGCGACGCCGACCGCGCCGACGACAGCGAGACCGACGGCTCGCCCGCCGGCGTGGTCAAGCAGGAAACGCAGGAAAAGGACTTCGCCGCGAAGTGCGCCCAGCGCACCGACGACGGCACCGGGATGCTGGCGAACGCCGGCACCCGGGACGTCGTGAAGGACCTCGACGTCCTCCGTTCGGTCCTCGGCGACGAAAAGCTCACCTACCTGGGCTACTCCTACGGCACCCGGATCGGGTCGGCCTACGCCGAGGCGTTCCCGAAGAACGTCCGCGCGATGATCCTCGACGGCGCGGTCGACCCGGAGCAGGACGCGGTCGAGTCGCTGGTCGCGCAGGGCCAGGGCTTCGGGAAGGCGTTCACGGAGTTCGCGAAGTGGTGCACCGCCCAGCAGGACTGCGCGCTCGGCGGTGACGCGAACGGCGCGGTCAAGGCGTTCCAGGACCTCGTCCGGCCGCTGATCGACTTCCCGGTGGAGGTCGGCGACGGCCGCAAGCTCTCCTACGAGGACGCCACGACCGGCGTCATCCAGGCGCTCTACCAGCAGAGCCTCTGGGACACCCTCAACTCCGGCCTCAACGAGCTCAAGCAGCAGCGCGGCGCGACCCTGGAGAAGCTCGCGGACATCTACAACGAGCGCGACACCGACGGCAGGTACGGCACCACGCAGGACGCCTTCACCGCGATCCGCTGCGTCGACGACCCGCGCGTCACCGACCCGGCCGTCATCCTCAAGGCGCAGGAGGAGTACGTGAAGGTGGCGCCGTTCCTCGACGACGGCCGCCCGGCTTCGGCGGCGCGCGACGCGTGCGCGTTCTGGCCGGTGCCGAACACCTCCGAGCCGCACGTGCCGAACGTCGAAGGCCTGGCGAAGACGCTGGTCATCTCGACCACGAACGACCCGGCCACGCCGTACCAGGCCGGCGTCAACCTCGCGAAAGGCCTGAAGGGCGCGCTGCTGACCTTCGAGGGCACCCAGCACACGGTGTTCCTCCAGGGCGTGAAGTGCGTGGACGAGGCGGGCACGGACTACCTCGTCGACGGCACGGTGCCGTCGGACGGGACCCGGTGCGCCGGGCAGTAGCGGCGCTGGCGCCGGTCCTGCTGCTGGCGGCGTGCACGAGTGCTCCGGCACCCGCGCCGCCGCCCCCGGCTTCCGCTCCCGACCTGGGGAAGTTCACCGGGCAGACGCTCACGTGGACCCCGTGCGGGGACGCGCTCGACTGCGCGCACCTCACCGTGCCGCTGGACTACGCGAAGCCGTCGGGGGAGACGGTGCGCGTGGGCCTGCTCCGGCACAAGGCGGCGAAGCAGCGCATCGGCTCGCTGGTCGTCAACCCCGGCGGACCCGGTGGCTCGGGGACGGCGACGGCGGCGTCGCTCGCGAAGACGCCCGCCGCCGCGCCCCTGCTCGACCGCTTCGACCTGGTCGGCTTCGACCCGCGTGGCGTCGGCACCAGCGAACCGCGCATCACCTGCCGCACCGGCGCCGAGCAGGACGCGGACCGCGCCTCCGACGTCGAGAGCGATTCGTCGCCCGAAGGGGTGAAAAAGCAGCTCGCCGAGACGACCGCGTACGGCGCGAAGTGCGTCGAAGCGACGAAGTACGGCAAAGAGTTCCTCGCGAACGCCGGCACGCGAGACGTCGTACGCGACCTCGACGTCCTTCGCGCGGTTCTCGGCGACCGGAAGCTGACCTACCTCGGCTACTCGTACGGGACGCAGATCGGCGCGGCCTACGCCGAGGCGTACCCGCGCAACGTCCGCGCACTGCTGCTCGACGGGGCCGTCGACCCCGCCCAGAGCCTGGTGGACTCGCTGGTCACGCAGGCCGCGGGCTTCCAGGACGCCTTGACCGAGTTCACCCGGTGGTGCGCGTGCCCGTTCGCCGGCAGCACCGAAGCGTTCCAGCGGCTCGTGCGTCCGCTGATCGCGAAGCCCCTCCCGGCCGGGGCCCGGAAGCTGTCGTTCGAGGACGCGATCACGGGCACGTTCGGCGGGCTCTACGCACGCGGCGACTGGCCCGCGCTGAAAGCCGCGCTCGCGCAGGTGGCCCAGGGCAACGGCCGGGCGCTGCTGGCCTTCGCCGACGGCTACTACCAGCGCGATCCCGAGGGCCGCTACAGCGGCGCGATCGACGCGTACTTCGCCGTCCGCTGCGTCGACCACCAGCGGGTGACCGACCGGGCCGCGATCGACCGCGCGCACGGGGAGATGCTGGCCGGGGCCCCGTTCCTGGCCGGCGGCACGCCCGACACGAGCGAGCTCGACATCTGCTCGACCTGGCCGGTCCCGCCGACGTCGGCCGAGCACCCGCCGCGCGCGCCCGGGCTCCCGAAGCCGCTGGTCGTCTCGACCACGCACGACCCGGCGACGCCGTACCGGCAGGGCGTGGACCTCGCGAAGGACCTCGACGGCGTCCTGCTCACCTACGAAGGCGTCCAGCACACGGTGTTCCTGCAGGGCAACGCGTGCGTCGACCGCGCGGGCGTCGCCTACCTCGTGGACGGCACGCCGCCGCTCGCCGGGACCCGCTGCTAGCCGAGGTCCGCCGGCTCGTTCTGCCTGGTCAGCGACAGTTCGATCATCACAGGGCTGAGGTGGTCGCCGGCCGGCGGGATCTGCGCCCACAGGCGGCTGAACCGCCGCGGCCCGTCGGCCGAGACCCACACCTTGACGATGACGTCTTCGCTGACCTGCGGCAACACGCCGTGCGCGACCGCCGCGGGCACCTTGCCGCCGACGCGCAGGGCGGCGGCGCCGTCGACCTTCTCCCGGCCCTCGGTCTTCGCGTCGGTCACGCCGTCGAGGAGCCGCTTCAGCCCGGCGGACGGGCCGAGGAACGCCCCGACGGTGTACATCTCCGGCAGGCGCCCGACGTCGGGATCCGTCGTGACCTCGTCTTTTCGCACGGTGAAGCGGAACTTCGTGTGCCCGTCACCGTCCTGGACGTCGGCGGTGCCGGTCGCCGTGCCACCGCCGTCGAGGGTCGCGTCGCCCTCGATCTGCCGGAGCGGGAAGCCCGGGAGCACGCCGTTGACGCCGGCCGCGAAGTGCACGCTGCGGACCTCGGCGAACGACGTCGCGGCGGCGCGGACCAGGTCGGCGCCCGCGGGGAAGGGCCCGCGCGTGTCCGGTGATCCGGTACAGCCGGCGGTCAGCAGGAGCACGAGCAGGACGGCGAAGCGGGGCATGCCGAGAGGGTAGTCGTGGCCCGATCCTTGCGGAGGATGTCCTCCCGGCCACTTTCGGCTCACCGCGCGCGCGGTGAAACTGGCCGGGTGACTGTCGAGACCCGTCCCGCCCCGAGGCTGCACCGCGCTTGGCCGATCGCCGGTGCCGCCTTCGTCGCGCTGCTCGCCTCCGCCGGCTTCCGCGCCGCCCCCGGCGTCCTCATCGATCCGCTGCACCAGGAGTTCGGCTGGTCCACGGCCACGATCAGCTCGGCCGTCTCGGTCAACCTCGTGCTCTTCGGCCTCTTCGCGCCCTTCGCGGCCGCGTTGATGGAGCGCTTCGGCATCCGCCGCGTGTCGGCGACGGCGTTGTTCGTCATCGCCCTGGGCGCGGGTGGCACGGTCTTCATGACGGCGAGCTGGCAGCTCATCCTGTGCTGGGGCGTCCTGGTCGGCCTGGGCACCGGCTCGATGGCGATGGGGTTCGCCGCGATGGTGGCGGCCCGCTGGTTCGTCCGCAGCCGCGGTGTCGTCACCGGCGTCCTGACCGCGGCGGGCGCCACCGGCCAGCTGATCTTCCTCCCGCTCATCGCGAACCTCGCGGTGACGTCCGGCTGGCGGACGGCGTCGCTGGTCATCGCGATCGCGGCGCTCGCCGTCGTCCCGGTGGTCCTGCTGGTCATCCGCGACCACCCGGCCGACCTCGGCACCACGGCGTACGGCGCCCCCGCGGACGCGGAGGTCACCCGCCCGGCCCCGAAGACCGGCTCGGTCCGCAGGGCGCTCTCGGTGCTGCGCCAGGCGGCCCGCACCCGCACGTTCTGGCTGCTCGCGGTCGGCTTCGCGATCTGCGGCGCGACGACGAACGGCCTGGTCGGCACCCACTTCGTCCCGGCGGCCCACGACCACGGCATGCCCCAGACGACCGCGGCGGGCCTGCTGGCGCTGGTCGGCGTCTTCGACGTGGTCGGCACGATCTTTTCCGGCTGGCTCACCGACCGCGTCGACCCCCGCATCCTGCTGGGCGTGTACTACGCGCTGCGGGGCCTTTCGCTGGCCTTGCTCCCGCAGCTGTTCACGGACTCGGTGCAGCCGAGCATGTGGGCGTTCATCCTGTTCTACGGTCTCGACTGGGTGGCCACGGTGCCCCCGACGGTCGCCCTCTGCGTCCGAGCCTTCGGCGACGCGGGCCCGATCGTGTTCGGCTGGGTCTTCGCGAGCCACCAGCTGGGCGCGGCGTTCGCCGCCTCGGCCGCGGGCCTGGTCCGCGACCAGCTGGGCACCTACAACGTGGCCTGGTACGCGGCGGCGGTCCTGGCGGTCCTGGCGTCGGCGGCATCGCTGGCGATCACGCGGGCGAAGAAGCCTGTGCCGGTGCTTGCCACCTGACTTCGTCACCCTCGGCGCGTCGTGAAACATCCCGTTAACACGCTGTCGTTAGGGTGCGGCCATGGATCGCCAGCAGGAATTCGTGCTTCGCACGCTCGAGGAGCGCGACATCCGTTTCGTCCGTCTCTGGTTCACCGATGTGCTGGGGTTCCTCAAGTCCGTCGCGGTCGCGCCCGCCGAGCTCGAGGGCGCCTTCACCGAGGGGATCGGCTTCGACGGCTCCGCCATCGAGGGCTTCGCGCGCGTCTACGAATCGGACATGGTCGCCAAGCCCGACCCCGCCACCTTCCAGGTCCTGCCGTGGGAGACCCCCGACGGCGGCCCGTACTCGGCGCGCATGTTCTGCGACATCGCGATGCCGGACGGCTCGCCGTCGTGGGCCGACCCGCGGCACGTCCTCCGGCGTCAGCTCTCGAAGGCCGCCGAAGCGGGCTTCACCTGCTACGTGCACCCCGAGATCGAGTTCTTCCTCCTCGCGAACCTGCCCGACGACGGCAGCGAGCCCGAGCCCGCCGACAACGGCGGCTACTTCGACCAGGCCAGCCACGCCACGGCGACGCACTTCCGCCGGCACGCCATCGAGACCCTCGAGGCGATGGGCATCTCGGTCGAGTTCAGCCATCACGAAGGGGCACCGGGTCAGCAGGAGATCGACCTCCGTTACGCCGATGCGCTGACGATGGCCGACAACGTGATGACGTTCCGTTACGTCGTCAAGGAGGTCGCGCTGACCCAGGGCGTGCGCGCAACGTTCATGCCGAAGCCGTTCACGGACCAGCCCGGTTCGGGCATGCACACCCACATCAGCCTGTTCGAAGGCGATCGCAACGCCTTCTACGACGCCGAGGACCCGCACGAGCTGTCGGATACCGGCAAGGCGTTCGTCGCCGGCCTGCTCCACCACGCCAAGGAGATCTCCGCGGTCACCAACCAGTGGGTGAACTCCTACAAACGCCTGATCAGCGGCAGTGAAGCGCCGACGACGGTCTCCTGGGGCCGCGCGAACCGCTCCGCGCTCGTCCGCGTCCCGATGTATTCACCCGGAAAGGCGTCATCCCGACGGGTGGAGATCCGTACGCTGGACTCGGCGTGCAACCCGTACCTGGCGTACTCGGTCATCCTGGCCGCCGGGCTGAAGGGGATCGAGAAGGGCTACGAGCTGCCGCCACCTGCCGAGGACAACATCTGGCAGCTGAGCGACTCCGAGCGGCGCGCCGCCGGGTACTCGCAGCTGCCGCAGAACCTGGGGGAGGCGCTGGCGGAGATGGAGAAGTCCGAACTCCTGCCGGAAGCGCTCGGCGAGCACGTGTACGACTTCTTCCTGCGGAACAAGCGCGTGGAGTGGGACAACTACCGCAGCGCGGTCACCCCGTACGAACTCCGAACGCTCCTCCCGGTGCTCTGATGGGGCGGCGGCCGGTGTTCCTCGCGATCCTGGCCGCCGCACTCGTGCTCGTCACGGGCGCACCCGCGACCGCGGCCCCGGCCCCGGCGCGCTTCGACCTCGACTCGGCCGACATCCCGGCCCTGCAGGCGCGGATGGCGTCCGGCCGGCTCACCGCGGTGGGCCTGACCAGCACCTACCTCGACCGCATCCGCCGGATCGACGGCAAGGTCAACGCCGTCCTGGCGCTCAACCCGGCCGCACTGAGCCAGGCCGCCGCGAGCGACGCCCGGCGTCGCGCGCACCACCTGCGCGGCCCCCTCGACGGCATCCCGGTGCTGGTCAAGGACAACGTCGACACCCGCGACCAAGACACCACCGCCGGCTCGCGGGCCCTGCGCAGCCACCCGGCGAAGGACGCCACGCTGATCACCCGGTTGCGGGACGCCGGCGCGGTGCTCCTCGGCAAGGCGAACCTGTCCGAATGGGCGAACTTCCGCGCCGCGAAGCCGACGTCCGGCTGGTCGGGCGTCGGTGTTCAGACGAACAACCCGTACGTGCTGGACCGCAACCCGTGCGGGTCGTCCGCCGGGTCCGCGGCCGGCGTCGCCGCGTCACTGGCCCAGGTCGCGATCGGCTCGGAGACCGACGGCTCGATCGTGTGCCCCGCCGGGATGACCTCGACGGTCGGCCACAAACCCAGCCTCGGCCTGGTCAGCCGCACCGGCGTGGTGCCGATCTCCGCCGAGCAGGACACCGCCGGGCCGATCGCCCGCAACGTCGTCGACGTCGCGCTGACGCTGTCGGTCCTGCAGGGCCGCGACCCCGCGGATCCCGCGACGGCGCAGTACCCGAAGTCGCAGCCGACGGACTACGCGAAGCTGCTTCGCCCGGGTGTCCTGCGCGGCGCGCGGATCGGCCTGTGGCGGCTGCCGGTACTCGGCTCCGAGACGGACGCGATCCTGACGTCCGCGCGGACTTCCCTGGTCAAGGCCGGTGCCACGGTCGTCGAAGTGACCCCGCCCTACCAGGCTCGGCTCGGCGAACTGGAGTTCCCGGCGCTGCTCACGGAGTTCCACCGCGACATCGACAAGTACCTGGCGACCCGCCCGCGCGGGCCGCGGAACCTCGCCGAGCTGATCGCCTACAACCGCGCGGACCCGCTGGAGCAGACCTGCTTCGCCGGGCAGGAGCTGTTCGAGGAGGCGCTGGCCGCGCCGCCGCCGACCGACCCGGGTTACCTGGCCGGCCGCGCCGAGCTTTCGGACCTCGCGCGCCGCTCCCTCGACGAGACGCTCGCGAAGTACCACCTGGACGCGATCGCGTCGCCGACGAACCCGCCGGCGTGGGAGACCGACTGCGCGGTGGGCGACAACGACGTGATCCCGTCCTCGACCCCGGCCGCGGTGGCGGGCTACCCGGACGTGACCGTGCCCGCGGGGTTTGCCGGCGCCCTCCCGGTGGGTATCTCGTTCATGGGTGCCCGGTGGTCGGACGCCCGGATGCTCGCGCTCGCGGCCGACTTCGAACGGGTCGTGCCGGCGCGGGTCCCGCCGCGGTACCTGCCGACGTCGGCGCCGTAGCTGTCCGTACACGCTCTGACCTGCGGCAATGGCGTTAAGTGACCCCCCTGTTTTGGCCCGGTTCCGGGGCATGTAATCTTCTCTTCGTCGCCAGGAACACCGGGTCACACCGGGGCCGCAAGCCCCGGAGACCAGGCCGGGACGAGCGGGTTGACACCGCGAATCGGACCGGGTAACGTTCAGCGTCGGCCCACGAGCGGCCGCCGAATCCCTACGACTAACATCGTGGGCTGAGGCATGCTCGACCAAAAGCTTGTGAATATCGCTTGGAACAACTGCCGAGGATATAGCCGCTGATAAGGCGGCGAGTCCAGAGTGTGTTGCTTGAGAACTCAACAGTGTGCTAGTGAACTAAGCCAGTAGAGCTTATGTATTGAACCTCGTATGAGGTTCCTTTGAGAGCATTGAATTGCCTCGATTAAACTGTTCATTGTTGGAGAGTTTGATCCTGGCTCAGGACGAACGCTGGCGGCGTGCTTAACACATGCAAGTCGAACGCTGA